>CAIQQJ010000153.1 GCA_903873905.1 uncultured Flavobacteriales bacterium | reverse complement strand
GTTGCCAATTTCAGGTTACAAAAATGATAAAATTGATTTGGCTACATCAATTTTTGGATATTCAAACAAGGATTCCTCATTGAAGGGACGTGTCTTTTTTGGAAATGCACTTTTGGATTCTGAACCGAAGGTTTTAAGTGAAGTGAAGGAAGTTCTTGGTGGACCAAAAGCCTCTTACTTTCCATTTTATCTTGAGCAATTCAAGAATCCCAAAACCCAAGAATATAATACCTATCAAAACAAGGCGACACTTAAAGGATACAAGAGATATCCCGTGCATTCAAAAGGGGTGAAAACAGGGAGTTATCAAAATGTGAAAAGTGAAAAGGTATTTTCAAAATTTCAACCACTTGATAAGGATGCCACATTTACTTTAAAGATCAGATTTCATAATTTGAGAACATTTGAAATTGGAGCTTTGATTTCTGCAATCACTTTCCACAACAATGAAAATAAGTGCTTTCATAGTTTGGGGGCTGCCAAATCTTATGGGTACGGAAAGGTTAAAGTGGAATTTGTTCAAATGAAAAATTTACAGCATTCAAAAGAAAAGTATTTGAGTGCTTTTGAAGAGGATATAAATAATAAAATTCCAAAATGGTTTGAATCAAATGTCATAACTGAATTGTTTTCGATGGCATGCAATACAGACGATTCGACTTTGGAGTATCCCGAAATTGAAGAATTTGTTGGTTACAAACAGACAAAAATTAAAGGAGAGCAGAAAGATCATGATTTCCTCAAGAAGTATTCAGAAATCTCAAATTTCAATCCTAAGCAATTCAGATCTGTTTTGAAACAACAAACCCCTCAGGTTGCATTAAGTCTTTCTCAGTCAAATTTTGATGGCTTATCTAAAGACTTGAATGTTATTCTGAAAGAACAATATGATTCCTTCAATGACGAAAACAAGCAGCTTATTTGTGAAAGAATCAAATTTGTTTTCAATAATCATAGGGATTCAAGAAAAAAATTATCCAAAGCATATGATTGGGAAAACAATATAAAAAAATGGCTTGGCGAGGAAATGATGCAATCACTTAAGGCAGAATTAAAAATTAACCAAGATTAATATGTCGAAATCAATTCTTATTTCATTTATCGGTACGGGTTCATTTTCAGCGAATCATTCTAATGGCATTAAGGAATACAGAAAAGCAAAGTATTCCATCGATGGGAAACAGTACGAATCTTCGTTTGTATCTTCTGTAATTTGTAGGCATTTAAATATTAAAACACAAGTAATAATTGGGACCGTGAGGTCGATGTGGGAGGAATTGTACCATTACTATTGTGTAAACAAGGGAATTGAAATTAATGAGGATTACTATCTCAAGCTAGCCGAAATCACTGGCCTATCAAATCATGAAACAGACATCAATTCTATTGACCTAAAACTCATTGAAAATACGATTGGTGACGGATCAAAATGTATTATTATTCCTTATGGACTAAATGAGCAGGAACAATTGGAAATTTTCAGGAGAATTTCTACTGTATTGGAAGATATCATTGAGGAAAATGATGAGATAGTCCTTGACATCACGCATTCCTTCCGATCCTTGCCTTTGTTTTCCACGGCTGTAATATCCTACCTAAATGATATTAAGGATAAGAAATCTCGTATCTCAAAGGTACTGTATGGTATGCTCGATGCTATATCAGAGTTTGATAATGTGGCTCCAATTATTGATATCACCAGTACGATTCATTTGAGCCAATGGAGCAAGGCCGCTTATGCGTTTAAGGAGTATGGTAAAGGCTATCTTCTTGCGGACTTGCTGGAAGGAAAAGAAGCAGATATTATTCGTCTTTTCTCTGACGCTATTGGAATAAATTATTTAAGTGAAATTAAAGTTCGATTAACCAATTTTCAAAAACTTTCGGAGAGCGAGATCCAAAATGAATTTGCAAAATGGGTGCTGCCCCAAGTATTAAGTTCTTTTGTAAAAAGACTTCAAAAAACTGGCAACAATCAATATCAATTTCAATTTGAAATAGCGAAATGGCATTTTGAAAAAAAGAACTACTCTGCTTCCTTTATTGTTTTTGTTGAATCTGTAATCACCTACGTTTGTGAGTTGGAAAAACTTGATTGGAAACAACAAAGTCATAGGGAAATAGCCAAAAAGAATATCCGAAAACATGCTGCTGTTTCAGGAATATTCGAAAAAATAAATGTGCCGAGAAAAAACATAGCGCACAACTTATCTAAACGTCCGGATTGTATGGAGAAGGACATTGAACTATTGGAGCAAAAATTAATTGAGTTTCAAAAAATAATAAAATGAAAACAATTTTAGTCAGTTTGGTAAGCGCTCAAACCATACCTAATCTTCAATTGATTAAGGAAATGAAGGAAGTTGATTCCTATTTGTTTCTCACAACAAAGGAAATGGATATCTTGGGCACATTGAATTGGCTGGTGAATTCAGCACATATTCAGGATAAGGCCATCGAACAAATCACTATAGATCCTTTTTCCTTTGAAGACATTGAGAATAAGTTGGCCGAGAAGATCAATAAGGACAACAAGTACATTGTCAATTTAACTGGAGGGACCAAAATAATGTCCTTGGCTGTTTCAGATTATTTCAAAAGGATAGGAAATGCTGAATTTACCTATTTGCCTGGAAAGCAAAATAGAATAAATATCTTTTCTGATAAGGGGTCAAATGAAAGTATGCTAAGTGTTGAAATAAATCTGGAAGAATACTTGACTGCATTCGGTTTTGAAATTATTTCAAGAGGTAAAAGTGTTAAGCAAATTGACACTACAAAATCAATCTTGAATTATTTTTTGAATTCCTTCAATGCTGATATTGATGCTCCCATCCTTGAATTGCTCAGGTCGGAATTCCGTGGAAAAAAAATAGGCGAAATAAATGCAATTGAAAATTTGCCGGAATTATTAATTCGGATGGGATTTAAGGAAGAAGAGGGTAATAAACTATCTAAAGCAGAAATCAAATATTTGACTGGCGAGTGGTTTGAAGAATATATTTATAATCTTATCAAAGCACAAGATAAAATTGCTGCTGAAAACATAGGAATGGGATGGTTCTTGAGAAAGATGGATACCACTAACGAATTCGATGTAATTTGTTTGGTGAATCAGAAACTGCACATTTATGAATGCAAAACCTCCATTTATAAAAATGTGGAACAAACCGAAACTATTATTTCGGAGACCATATATAAATCCGATTCCTTGAGAAATAAATTGGGCCTTTTTACATCTACGTTCATTGTTACGCTCTCCGATTCGACAAATCCCAAACTCCAGTCTCATCAAAAGAGAGCAGATGCTAATAATGTAAAAATCATCGGACGCGAGGATATTATGAATGAATCGGAATTGATCAATTATTTAAATATCAGATAATATTTTTTTAAATGCTTATTAACTTTTCTAATCATCCATCTGAAAACTGGAGTGACTTTCAAAAAAAAACTGCAATTGATAGTTATCAAACTATTTATGACATTTCATTCCCAAGCATTTCACCTGAAATTAGTGAGGATGAAATAATTCACCTTGCTCAGAATTACGCAAGGAAAATAATAAAACTCCAACCTTCTGCTGTGCACATAATGGGCGAAATGAATTTTACGCACCAATGCGTGAGTATTTTAAAGAGTTATAACATCAAATGCATCGCAAGCACAAGTGTCAGAAATTCAATTGAGGGAAATAACAGCAAAACTTCCATCTTTGAATTTGTTCAATTTAGAGAATACAAATAACCAAAATTTCATGTTAATTAATTTTTCAAATCATCCTTCGGAAACTTGGGGAGAACATCAAAAAGGTTCTGCAATTGAACTCTATGGAAAAATCGTGGATATCCCATTTCCACATATAAACCCAGAAGCGGATGAGTTGGATATTAAGTCCGCAGCGAAAATGTATCTTGAAAAGATACTGCCATTAAATCCGGCAGCTGTGCATATTATGGGTGAAATGAATTTCACCTTTCAGATGGTATATTTTTTAATGAACGAAGGTATTCCATGCATAGCAAGTACAACAAAAAGATTAGTCAAAAATTATCCAGATGGGATTCAAAATTCCGTTTTTCAATTTGTAAAATTTAGACCCTACAACTTCCTTGTTGAAGAAACCATTAAATTAAAAAAAACTGACATTAAATTAAGTAGTGGTCAGGAAGAGGCATTTAAAATATTCAAGCACTTTGTAAGTAAGGAGAGTTCCGATAATGTTTTCATTTTGAAAGGATATGCAGGGACAGGTAAAACAACATTATTGAAATATTTTATTGATTACTGTTCAACAGAGGAATTCAAGGTTAGTTTAATGGCTTCAACAGGCAGGGCTGCTGCTGTATTAAAGACCAAAACAAAAGTAAATGCCACTACGGTGCATTCGTTGGTGTACAAATTTGATGAGGTAAAAGAAACGGGTAATGATGCTTGGGAAGTTGAAGGAAATGGTCAAATCTTTTTGAATTTTGCGGCTTGTACAATTATGGATGTTGACAAGGCAGATATTTATATGGTTGATGAGGCATCAATGATTTCGGGGCATGAAAATAAATCGATTGATGGGACAAAGTTTGGATCAGGAAATTTATTGAAAGATTTTTTGGAGGTGGTAGGCAATGCTAAAGTGCTTTTTGTTGGGGATCCGTGTCAGTTGCCACCTGTTGATGAGTTATCGTTTTCAGCTGCATTGGACAAAAATCATATTTCAGAAAACTATCGAAAAAAAGTAATTGATTTTGAATTAACCGAAATCCAACGCCACGGTGAGAACAGTGAAATTCTTGAAATTGCAACTCCATTGCGAAATCAAATTATTTCCGACAGCATCCCTGAGTGGCCAAAATTGAATTTGCATTATGGATTTAGAGATGTAAATGTATTTGGATCTACGAGTTTACTTATTGAGCAATATTTGTCAGCATTCCAAAGATTTGGCAGTGAAAATTGTATTTTGGTTACACATAAAAATTCTGAGGCATTCGATAATAATATGGTAATTAGAAGTAAGTTGTTTCCCAACAAACCTGACATTCAACCTGGGGACATTCTAATGGTGATAAAAAATTGCTTGATCACTGGCCTAAGAAATGGCGATCAGGTTATAGTCCAAGAGGTTTTCGAAACGGAAGTAAGAGCGAAATTGACTTTTTTGAAATTAAGAGTAAAGGATATTAATTCGGGAATCATTTCTGAAACCATGCTTATCAAATCTTTACTAACAATGCCCAGTGCTGCCCTAGGTTCTGAGTATGCTCGGGGTATGATTATTGATTTTGATCATCGTATGAAAAATGTCAATATAAATCGAAACACCTCTGCTTATAAAGATAAGATGATGACGGATATTTATTTAAATGCGCTACATACAAAATACGGCTACTCCATTACTTTGCAAAAAGCGCAAGGAGGTGAATGGCAACACGTATTTTTAAATATTACAAAATCTGTTTACATATCAAAATATGCAGGAAAGCCACAAGATATGTTGAAGTGGTTCTATACTGCAATTACGAGAACCCAAAAATATTTGTATTTGAATTTCGGAAGTTGGATACGTTTTAATTAGAACATTTATGCACATTGTTCTCAATTCGTTTGGCGCCTCTCTTAAAAAAGAAAATGGCTTGTTTCAGGTTACAACGCCTGAAGGAAGGCAATCCTTTGCCCCCAAAGACATTAAATCAATTTCAATTTCTAAGGGAGCCAGAATTAGTTCAGATGCTGTTTTATTGGCCATCGAAAACCAGATTGATGTTTTATTCATTGATGGATTGGGAATGCCACAAGGAAGAGTATGGAGTGTTAAGTATGGGTCAATTTCCGAGATTAGACAAAAACAAATTGAATTTTTATTTTCAGCGAGAAGTGTAGATTGGGTAAAAAGTATCATTGAAGAAAAGATAAACAACCAGGTTGCAATTCTTCTTACGTATCAACCCAGCGAAAACGATAAGTTGAAGATGATAATAAAACAAGCTATAAATAGCATGGAGGATTATCATTCCAAAATAAGGCAACTTGAAGGCGAGACTGTTTCTGAAATAGCTCCCACATTAAGGGGGTGGGAAGGTGCAGCAGCTAGAAAATACTTTCAAGTTGTTGCACAAATTATACCAGAAAACTACCACTTTGAAAAGCGAAGCCATAACCCTGCACATGATGCTTTTAATGCAACATTAAATTATGGTTACGGAATATTATATGGAAAGGTAGAAAGCGCTTTAATAAAAGCTGGCATTGATCCGTATGTAGGTATTTTTCACCGAGATGACTATAACAGGCCTGCCTTGGTTTTTGATGTTATTGAAAAATTTAGAGTTTGGATTGATTATGTAGTTATTCAGTTGTTTATGCAAGATGCATTTAGTGATGAATGTTTTGAAAAAAAAGAAAATTCTTGCATGTTAGATGGTTTAGGAAAACGTATTCTGATTCAATCTGTGAATGATTATTTAGCTGAAATTATTGTTTTAAATAAAATGGAGAGAAGTAGAGGGGTTCATGTCGACCTATATGCTCAAAATTTAGCTCAGTTATTTTTAAAACAGTAAGCTTATGTTTGTTTTTGTAGGAAAGAATATCACCCAAGCGAATGATTTGTTGGTCAAAATGTCGGTTGAACAATTGATTAATAAAATTCAAAATCCAAAGTTGGAATTTCAGAATGCAATAAAACAATTAAGGATAGCAAACAGTATTGATCCCAATAAGTATAATGAACTAAAACGTACTCTGCCCTATTTTACTTGCGGTGTCTTCTTTCCTCTTTTTAGAAAAAAGGAGAATTTTGCAACGATATCCAATTTTGTAATTGACTTGGATCATTTGTCAAAAAATGAATTGAATATTGATTTGCTTTCTTCCCAATTAAAATATGATGATACTGTCTTGGCTTTTTTTGTTTCCCCGGGTGGAGATGGATTAAAGGTGTTGTTTCATCTAAAATATAATTGCTCTGACGCAGCTCTGTTCTCTGCTTTTTACAAAATATTTGCAATGAAATTTGCTCAGAAATATTCACTTCAAAATGTTATTGACTTAAAGACATCAGACGTTAGCAGAGCTTGTTTTATAAGTTGGGATCCTAATGCCTATTTAAAATTGGATGCTCATTCTATAGACATAAATGACTATTTAACGCCATCGGACTTTGATATTTCTGAAAAGGAAATAAAGGAGGCAAACGATTTCGCGAAAGAAATTCAAAGCGTTGAAAAGAAGCCTTCGCAAGAACTGACGGATAATATTTTGGACAAGATCAAACAAAAATTAAATCCAACTTTTAAAATTAGAAGGGAAAAAAATGTATTTGTCCCTGCTGAAATAGATGAACTGATGCCCTTACTTGAAAGGAATTTGAATGACTTGGATATTATTTTGGCTTCTACCACGCCCTTGAATTATGGCAAAAAGTTAAAAGTAAAAGCAGGAATATATTGGGCTGAATTAAATTTATTCTATGGTAAAAAGGGGTACACTTTAGTAAAAACCCCAAAAAATGGAAGCAACGCTCAATTAGCAGACATGGCTTATCAATCGATATATGAACTGATAAATGGATAACTGCAATAATGGCTCGACCTAAAAACATTTCCTACAATCTTAAAGAACGGCTCGAAAAGATGGTTAGGGCGGGCTTATCTGTTGGTGAAAATACCTTTAATGACAATCCCCTGTTGTCACTTGATGAACGGGTAAAAATCATCTTGAATATCATAAAATCAAAACCAGTGAAATCTACAACTATGACTTATCTAATAATGTATGATATTGAGAATAATAAAGTTCGAACCAGAGTTTCAAAATATTTAGAAAAAAAAGGATGCATAAGAATTCAAAAATCAATTTTCATGACGAATTCCGAATCCAAGGAATTCAATGAAATTCATGCTACCCTAGTTGATGTTCAATCATACTATGAAAACAAGGACAGTATAATGTTGGTACCATTTAATACAACGGATTTGAGAAGCATGAAAATAATAGGGAAAGAAATAAATATTCAAACATTAATTGATAAACCAACAACCTTGTTCTTTTAATTTTTTCATTACATTTATTGCGTCTGGGCACTCGTTTATGTTGGTAGTATTTATTAAAAAAAGTATAGTAGAACGCCTTAATATACTAGTTGATAATTACTTACTAAGCCAACTATCAGAGAGCATCATCCATTACAACAAGGATTAAGACGATACCTGCTCCTCTTCCACCTTGTCTTTGGTGGCAATCAGAGAGCATCATCCATTACAACAAGGATTAAGACACAGAACCAATCAAGCTTTTCGCTTGTTGGATGACTATCAGAGAGCATCATCCATTACAACAAGGATTAAGACTTTTTATCCAATCATTAATGATGTGGATTTGGAACCTATCAGAGAGCATCATCCATTACAACAAGGATTAAGACCAAGCATTTCGTAGTTGTCCGACAAGTCGTACAACAGATCAGAGAGCATCATCCATTACAACAAGGATTAAGACTGCTTGACAGGTATGCCTGTGTAGGTGAATTCACCCTTATCAGAGAGCATCATCCATTACAACAAGGATTAAGACCTCAGCTGCATAAATTGTATATATTGCGTCTTGCTATCAGAGAGCATCATCCATTACAACAAGGATTAAGACTAAGCAGCGATATCTCTTAATAGCCCATATGTTGATCAGAGAGCATCATCCATTACAACAAGGATTAAGACAAGCCCTGATTTTCCTGCCCAACCAATCCAATTGGTATCAGAGAGCATCATCCATTACAACAAGGATTAAGACACAGTTGCGGGATACTGTCCCAAGAATTTAGCTGTATCAGAGAGCATCATCCATTACAACAAGGATTAAGACCTTTGTTTTTTATTATAATCAGAGCTTCT
>CAIQQJ010000152.1 GCA_903873905.1 uncultured Flavobacteriales bacterium | reverse complement strand
TCGTGATTTGATAAAAGGCGATGATTTGTTCTGTTGTTTAGGAACAACGATAAAAGTTGCTGGGTCAGAAGCGGCGTTCCGTCGTGTGGATTACGAGTGGGTGAGGTGGTGTGCTGTGTGCGCCTATGAGAATCACGTGAAAAATTTCCTAGTTATTTCTTCGATGGGTGCGAATGCCGATTCCAAAAATTTCTATCTGCGAACAAAAGGTGAAATGGAAAAAGCGGTTGCTGCTTTCAATTTCAATAAGACCGTTATTCTGCGTCCTTCTATGTTGCTGGGCGACAGAAAAGAATTTCGATTCGGAGAAGCAATTGGGAAATTCTTTATGATTTTGTTTTCGGTTTTTATTCCGAAGCGTTATAAGGCAGTGGAAGCGGAGGACGTTGCGGCAGCAATGATTAAGGCGGCCAATGATGAAAAGATTTTGGGTGGAATTATGGAAAATGAGTTGATTCGGAATCTTGTTTAAAAGAAGAGTTTCCTAAGCAGAATTTATCCTACAAAAGACCAAAATGAACAAGGCAATTATTTCATTCTTCGTGTTTTCATTCTTCGCTTTTACAAAGCTTTCAGCGCAACCTGTAACGACGATTTACAAAACTAAATTTATTCAAAAAGAAGTTCTCTTTAATGGCTCTCCAGATCCTCACGAGTGTTGGGAATCGGTGGCCAACGGAATAGAAATCAAAACCGAAAAAGGTTTACAGTTTTTTGCAATGGGATTCAAAATGACTGACAGTTTGAAAACAGTAATTGGGAATAAAGAAGTTCAGATTGAAGTTTTGTATTATTCCAAACCGGAAGAGAGAAGTGGAGTGGTGGGAGAAGTTTTGAAAATTACGATGGAAGGACTTGTTATTTTTAAGAGAGATTAGGAAATAGTCTGAAATTGGAAATTAGCAAATTTGAAATCATTTTTTCACCCTGCCATTACAAAATCCATTCCCTCAACCAATCCTCGAATCTTCAAATCCCTTCGAATATCTTCCCTAGCTCCACGATTTCCAACATAACTCACCACATAAGATTTTTCTTTTTCTGGTAATTCCTCCAATGAAATAACAGGAAATCCATTCAACACTTTTCCGATTTTATTTGGATCAACATCCACAAATCCTCCAATTTCCAATCCGCTTGCAATTAGGAATGCGCTTTTTTGTCGTGTAATTCTTCCTGCGCCACAAAGCCAAAGTTTTCTTCCGTTTGATTTTATTTGTTCGGTAATGAATTCCGCAAGATATCCAGCCTTGATTCTTTGAAATGCTTCATTGGAATAACGTGCATCCGTTCGTGATAATCGTTTTGGAAAATCATTCCATCGCAATAATATTTCTGGAAGCTTCGCAATTTTTATTCCTTCATCCATCCAACGCAACCACAATTCATAATCTTCAGGAAAATTTCCCTCGCGATACATTCCATGTTTCTCACAAATTTTTTTTCGAAACAAAACAGAAGGATGAGCAATAGGCGATTCCACAAAACGGTTCAATTCAATTTCTTCAGAAGTGATAATGGAATTGATCCAATTCACATGCAAGGCATAACCTTCTTGCGATTTTGAATCACCACCATGTTCAACTAAACAACTCACCAATCCAATTGAAGGATTATTTTTCAGAAATTCAATTTGCTTTTCAATTCGTTGCGTAAACATTTCATCATCAGCATCCATTCTTGCAATGAAATTTCCTTTTGATTCAAGAATTCCAAGGTTCAATGATTCAACAATTCCTTTGTGGGGATTTGAAATTATTTTTATTCGATTGTCATTAGAAGCAAGTTTTTTGAGAATGGACAAAGTATCATCTGTTGAACCATCATCAATAATAATTAATTCAAAATCAGAAAACGTTTGAGCAAGACAAGAATTAATTGCCGCCTTAATTGATGGAGCAGCATTATAAACTGGAAGAATAATTGAAACTGTTACCATATTATAATCATCTGCGAAATCATTGGAATCTGCGAGCTAAAAAAAGGTTCTCGCAGATTAGGTTGATTGCTCAGATTTATTTCTGCTAAGTTAAAGGATCTTTGTTGCGCAATGGATGTTTGATTTGAATCGAATTACTTGACGAATGTTTTGGAAAGAAAAAGCCGTTAGTATTAATACCAACGGCTTTTGTTTATGAATCCGGATTTTGTCAATGATTAATTTAATGCTGTTTCTGGAACTTTTCCGGTAAGCG
>CAIQQJ010000151.1 GCA_903873905.1 uncultured Flavobacteriales bacterium | reverse complement strand
TTGAAAACAAATTATTCAAAGGAATTAATATAGGCGGAATTAATAGAGCTGACGTAGCAGACTTTTTAATAAAACAAGCAGAAAAACAAACTGAATTAAAAAAGTACATTGCTATATCTGAAAAATAGAATTAAATAAAAGACGAACAGTTAACAGCGTGCAAGCGCCATAACCCTGACGCAGGAGCAATACAGGGTTACGAGCGCCTGCACGCGGAACTTCAGGAAATTGGCAGACGAAAACTTAGAATGCCGAATAACTCTCAAAACTTAACTGATTTACAAATTCCGCCTTCCAATAGATTGGGAAAGCTGAAATGAAATTTAAAAAGATCTTTATTCCATCAGGATCAATAACCAATGGAGAATAATTTTTAAGTGGAAAAGTGGCAATGCATTTGAAGTAGAAATAACTGACTATCATTAAAAAATGTAACATGAAAAAGCTAAAGAACATTCATCCAGGAGAAATCTTAAATGAAGATTTTTTAATTCCATTACAGATTACAGCATATAGACTCTCTAAAGATATTGGCATTCCTCAGACGAGAATTTCAGAAATCATAAAGTGCAATCGCAGAATTACTGCAGACACAGCTTTGAGACTTTCCAAGTATTTTGGAAACTCGGCTAAGTTTTGGCTTGGCATACAAGACGATTTCGATATCGAGGAAGAGCAAAATCATAAGCAGACAGAGTTGAAGTCGATCAAGCACTACGATCGCAACGCGGCCTAACAGCGCTAAGCACACTGGCGAACGAAATAAAAAGTGAAAATCAAAAATATCAGTCGCCACTGTGCCTAGGCACAAAACGTCATTGGCAAGTTAAATCATCCTAAGACACAAACACGAGAACCACAAAATCAAATCTTTGAAAGTTCGTAAAATATATTTTACAAGATTGATAAACAAAAGTTGAGACCAGAAACAACTCAAAAAACGGGGCGTAATCCAAAAAGCCAAACGAGTAGGATTATAATAAGAGATAAAATGAAAAAATCTTTGAATTTTTTTCTACTAATAATTTCCCTTCTGTTTTTTCATATGCGGGGCATTGGACAAAGTGCTGAGTGTGGAACTGATTACATTCATAATAACCTCATGCAAACCGATTCTGTTTATCGGAAACAAATACATCTCCTTGAATCGCAAGTTGAAGCGAGTATTCAAAATCACGCAAACAATAAATTATCATCTACCATTTACACCATTCCCGTTGTTGTTCATGTTATTCATTTAGGTGAGCCTATTGGAACAGGTTCCAATATTTCTGATATTCAAATTCAACAAGCTATTGCTGGACTTAATGACCACTTTAGAAATGTAAACGGTTTAGGAGTTGATGTTGAATTGGAATTTTGCCTTGCAAGTAAAAACCCAAACGGTAATTCAACTAATGGCATTAACAGGGTAAATGGTTCAAGTGTTCCAAATTATGCAGCAAATGGGATAACACCAACGGGTAATACGTGTAGCGGAGCAGTTGAGACTGCCATAAAAGACTTAAGCAGATGGCCCGTTGCTGACTATTATAATATTTGGGTAGTTAGCGAAATATGTAATGGTGGCTTTGTTGGATATGCATCGTATCCAGTTGGGGGACTTTATGATGGATTAGTTATTGTTTCCACCTCTATGACAAGTAATAGTGGAACATTACCACATGAAGTTGGTCACGGTTTTTTTCTTTATCATACCTTCAATGGTGATGGTGGAAATATTTCTTGTCCATTAGACACTAATTGTCTTATCAATGGAGATCATGTATGCGATACGCCACCTCATAAACAAAGCGATTGCGGTACAACTAATCCATGTTCTTCGACTGGTGTGTGGGATAATAGCCGGTATAATTATATGGCCTATTGTCCTTTAGTAAACAGATTTACACAAGGGCAGAAAGATAGAATTAGAGCTACAGCAATTGTTACGCCCAGAGCAAGTTTACTCACTTCGGTAGGTTGTGAGGTGGTAGGAATTAATGAAATAAGTAGTAATAAAATATTTTCTATTTTTCCGAATCCTGCTCAAAGTGTAATCAATGTAAGAGCAGATATAAAACTTTTAGGCTCTGCTTATGTGATTTATGATAATACAGGAAAATTAGTTTTATCAGGAAAACTAATTTCGGAAAATACAGTTATTGAATTGGGTGATTTATCTGGAGGGATTTATTTGTTCAGTGTGGAAGAGAATCTGAAACAGACATTTATAGTAATAAAAGAATAAACCAAATCATCTATGGCGTATGAAATGAAAAGTATAAATCAAAAATATCAATCACCACTGTGCCTAGGCGCAAAACGCTAGTAGCAATTATGATAGACAAATCCACAGGTCATATTACCATTGAAAAAGTGCTTATCAAACCTAATGATCTTGAGAGTGATATTGCTTCTTTTAAATTAGGACAAACAAGAGATAAGCAAGACATGCAAAACGGCTGGACCTGGTTAACTGAAAAAAATATTTCGTCAGACAACAAATTTTTTATTTTCACTTTCGCATTCTTCGATAAAAAACTCAAAGCAATTGACATTACATTGCAAGACAAAAAATTCGACCTTACACAAGGATGGGATTCATGGTCGGAAGAAAAAGAATTAAAAACATTAAAACAATTAAAGACCTGGCTAAAAAAGGAACTTGGAACACAAGAAAGTTTTGAATGGGGAACTGCACTTGCCGTTTACGACGCTAAAGGAGGCGCAAGCGTTATAAAAGTAAAATACAAAAATTAGCAAATCGATATTCTGAAGATCCAGGAACAAATAAATTGGGTAGAGAATATGATAGCGTAAGAAAAAATGTAATGGTTCCTGAATTTGAGAAGATCATTTTTAATTTGAAAGTAAATGAAATTTCAAATCCTTTCATAACGGGAATTTGGCTATCATATTGCGAAAGTAATTGCCATCAGAAAAGACGAACTCGATGTATGGCATATTTTAATTAGGTTCAAAAATAAAATATGAAAGTGAGAAATGAAGCGGGTAAACACAACTATTCTTATAACTCCATAGTAAAGTTTAAATTGGAGGAAATATTTTATTTCCCGGATTTTTCTATTCAACTTATCGAAGAAAAATCTATCCCTGGGCCCAATAATGCAAAATGGGAAATGACAACTTTCTATTTTAATTTAATAAGTGGCGATCAGTCCAAACAAATTTCATGGAGTTCCGGCAGTGGAGAAATTGCTCCTATACCTTTTGAATTTAATCAAAAGCAATTTAGCATAGAATTGAAATACTCTGAAAAAATAAAAACATGGCTAAATGATAATGAATTTGTTATTAGCATGTATGAAAAGTAAAAATAAAATTGGAACAATAGTCGAAGAATATTTTTGAATAAAAAAAACGAACGGATTGGGATATGAATTATGTCAAAATATAAAAAAACAAGTTGAATAGGTTATGGTAATTTAATACAATGTAATTTTGGGTCAGGGAAATTATCTTAACTTCAAGTGAAAATATATAGACAAAAAATAATTTTGACAAAAAAGACAAAATCAAAAACATTTATGAGCATACACCAAAATCAAATACTCAACAAAATGAAACTAGTCATTATTTTTTTAGGATTGTTATTCAATCAAAATGTATTTGGGCAAACAGATACTCTAAAGGGAAAAGTCAAGTGTATAACCGAATCAGAAATTGATTCTGTTGGAAAAGTACTTGTGAAAAGAATAATCAATTTTAACTTAAAAGGAAATAAGGTGCAAGAGATCGCAATTGATGGGGCCACGCAACGTGTCATGTCAAAAGATTCTTATAAGTATGACAAGTTTGATCTGCTTAAAACTCGCGAGCTAAAAATGTATGGTGCAGATACAACTATACTAATTTATAAAGTGATTTATAAATATGATACAAAAGGCAATATTATTGAGACAATTGAGCCCAATAAAAAGCAAAAATACTCCTATGATAAAAATGGTGAAATGACTTCAGGAGATGATAATGTAGCGGTCGAAGTCTTAATGACAGATAAGGTTGTGATACATTATGAATATGATACAATTGGGAATTGGATAATAAAGACAAAACTGACGGGCACTAAAATATTATTTAAAGTGGAAAGAGTAATAGTATATTATTAAAAATAAATCAATATTGAATTTGATTTTTATAATAACAATAGATAAAATTGAATTTAAATATGGACAAAGCAATTGAAACGACCAACGACCTAAATTCAGTGAAGTTCTATCACGGCACCAAAGCAAATCTGAATCAGGGAGACTTGATTGAAGCTGGCTTTAATTCAAACTTCGGTAAACGAAATAAAGCAAAGTATGTTTATTTAACTGCAACATTAGACGCGGCAATTTGGGGAGCTGAACTTTCCTTAGGCGATGGTGTTGGCAAAATCTACATTGTTGAGCCGACAGGTCATTTTGAAGATGACCCAAATTTGACCGACAAAAAATTTCCTGGCAATCCAACTAAATCTTATCGCACGAAAAGTCCTCTCAAAATAATTGGAGAAGTTACAGATTGGCATGGACACACCCCAGAACTACTCCAAGCAATGAAGGATAATATTGAACGTGCTAAGAATCTTGGTATTGAGGCAATCGAGGATTGATGAACTTCTTCCCTACTCTTCCAATGGAAAGTTCAACCCATTTGATAAAAACAAAAAATCGCACGTCAATCTGTTATTGCTGCTTTTTTTATAATAGATAACGAAATTCTACGGTAGGGTAAAATCTTCCCTGTCTCAAATAAACAAAGTACATCTCCATTATTGAGAACAACAATGTCGTTGTATGCACTTTTATTAGCGTAAATAGTAATTTGTTTTTCCCAAGTTTTTCCATTGTCATTACTAACGGAAAGCGTTAAGTTTTTTCGCTCCTTAATATTTTTCGGGTTGGAAAATAAAAGTATGTCAGGTGTAAATGAATAACGCAGCACCGAACCTTGACAATTCGGTTCAATTAATGTGGTGTCATATATTGGTGCTGTCCAAGTAGCTCCTCCATCATTACTCATGCTAACTTTTCTATTCGGCAAGTTCCTATCACTATTTCTCATATTTAAAAGCAGACTTCCATTTACAAGCTCGGCAATAGTGCATTCATCAGTATTCTCCTGTGCAACACTACCACCAAGATTCCAAGTTTTGCCATTGTCGTCAGAATAAATAACATGAGAAACATGTTTTTCGATGCCAACAACTGTATGGTTGCATGGAACAACCAATCGCTTTTTAAAAGCGAAATGTTCTAATTGAATTGCATGAACAGGTCCTGTTGCATACCATTTCCATTCAGGCTGTTTAACAGAAGAAGTTATGTTAACTGGTATTTCCCAATGATTGCCTTCATCCGATGAACGTAAAACAAAAACTTTATCATTGTTTAAAGTTGCCACAACCATAACATCACCAGTCTCCTTGTCGAAAACGGGAGAGGGATTACCACATGTGTTGTTGCCATTATCCCAAACAACAATTAACTTGCTCCAAGTTCTGCCGTTGTCAGTAGAATTTTTCATTACAAGATCGATATCTCCATTATCAAACAAACTCTTTCTTCCTTCGCAAAACGCCAAAACTTTATTGCTCTGCGTAACTATAACAGTCGGAATTCGAAAAATGTTATATCCATCGCTGTGATTTTTAAACACGTCCTGAAAATCAGAAGTCTGACCAGTCACGCAGACAGTTGTCAAAATAAAAAACAGTGAACTAATAAACTTCATTTGAGTTGTGTCAATTGCATTGGTTGTAACGGTTATCCGCAATGCTTGTACACAAATAAAGATAAGTTTTTTATGAATGAATACCCTAGTGCTTCACAGTAAAAAATAATTCACAGATTATTGTAGTTCTATTCTAGCCAACTAAATGTTTTTCTCACTATGAGTTTTTTTTTGACATGTAGAAAATACAATCCTATTCATTTAATGCGACTATACTACTGCTTAATCAGTTTTCCGGAAACCTCTCCAGAATTAGTTTTGAGGTGATAATAATATAAGCCTGCGTCGACCGCTTTAATTGCAATCGGAATTTTGTTGGTTCCTGCTGTCATTGCATATTCGGATGTACTCACTACTCTACCCGTTACATCCGTCAATTCAACTATAATCTTTTGCATTTCGCTTATGGTAAATTCCAGCGTAAACATATCGTTGGCAGGATTTGGATAACACTGCACTCCTAATAGTTCAGCGTTTGGAGTATGAATACCGGATGTTGCTGTATACACTTTAAGGTAAGGACGGTATGCTCCACCATTAGTAGTATCATCGGAGGAATATCCACAAACATATACACACGCATTATTGCAACCTACCGTTGTGGAGTAAATTTCAAATCCATGATTGGGAACAGTTCCATCTCTCCAATCACGATACACTTGGGTAATGTTATACTCTTTAACTTTTAGCGAATCATCCCAATTGTGATTAAGTAAGGAATAAAATGGCGTGCTACTTATTGTAGGTGGATTTGAATATGAAACTGTTGTTTCATCCCAAGGTTGTGTTACTATCCCGAAATAAAAATCAGCAATGCAATTAGAATAACAATAAGCCGAAGGATTTGTATGATGCAAAACCATAACGACAGAATCAACAACTGATGGCAGACTACTTACATCAAATTTCAGAAGCGAAATCCAGGTTGTATTGTTACAGTTACTAACTGGGGAAGTAACAAAAGCTGATTCAGTACCATGTGTAATATTATCCGCATCACCAATAAAAACATCCTTACCTCCATTAGCACCTCCCTCATCAGTGCCATTATTAAGTCCCGGTCCTGGTTGAAAAATGATCGGAGTTTGCGCCATTATCGGCTGTGCCAATAAAAAAATAAAAGCGAGTTTGTAAATGTGTTTCATAATATGATTTTTTAAAGTTTAAAAGCTATTGCAATTTTAATCACCTTTTTTCTCAGCGGAAAAGACTTCGGTCTCTGCTGTGAGTGATTTTTGTCAATCAAAACAGATTAAGCTATTTTGATGTTTTTACGGAAGTAAAAGTCCAATACATAATAAAATAATAAACTAATATCAAATTGCAATTTGTCGGCTGCTATGCTTCGATGCGAAATTTCTGCATTCTTCAGTGTTGTGCATTGTATTAACTTTATGCAAATTATTGGCCAACCAACACAGTGAATTAGTATCCCATGACAAAGAGTAAAACAAATCCGAAACTTGATTTTTATTTTTCAAAAGCAAAAAAGTGGCAGGGAGAATTTGAGAAACTAAGGATGATCATTCTAGATTGTCAACTCAAGGAAGAATTGAAGTGGGGCCATCCTTGTTACACGTTTCAAGAAAGCAACATCGTTTTAATGCATGGGTTTAAAGAATATTGTGCGCTTTTGTTTTTCAAAGGAGCTTTGTTAAAAGACAATAACAGTATCCTCATTCAACAAACGAAGAATGTACAGGCGGGCCGACAGATTCGCTTCACTAGTGTTCAAGAAATAATACAAATGAAAAAAATCTTGAAAGCCTATATTCAAGAAGCCATTGATGTGGAAAAAGCTGGTTTAAAAGTGGAACTCAAGAAGACGACTGATTATATTATTCCTGTAGAATTTCAAAATAAATTAGATAAAAACGCTGTTCTAAAAAAAGCTTTTAATGCATTGACACCAGGCCGTCAAAGACAATATATTTTTTATTTTTCTCAAGCCAAACAAGCCACAACTCGTGAATTAAGAGTTGAAAAATGCTTCAAGCAAATTCTAAATGGGAAGGGTTTAAATGATTAGTAAATACAATAAGGAAATATTTTATTAAAGGTTAAGTTTTTTCGCAATTAAATTGGGAATATTAATTGACATCCAATTGCGAAAATCTTTTTAAGGTCTAGTTATAAATAAGCGAAACACCACACCTGCAAAACAGAATCAAAATGCAGAAAGTTTTTGGGTGAATAAAGTCTAGTTCTCCGAATTATCTTATTTAAAGAGGTTTCACCCAAACCGATTAGTTTATACCTACATTGGTACAAATGCACTTCCTTTATTCCAAAAAATGGAAAAAGTATAGATGCATAAAAACAAATATAAACTAGCAATAAACGACAGCGAAATGAAATCACTCTACCTTTTACTTACAATAATTATTTTTTCTTTTAATGCTCATTCACAATGCACGCCTTCCATTCCTTCAACTGCAAATGTGGTGAACACAACGCAATTAGTAAATGGAGGTTTTACACCACAATGGGTTTGTACTGGAGACACGCTAAATTCAAATGGCGGCATTTTTTCCGTTTACCTGGAAGCTGGTTCTGTAATGAATACAGGAGGAGGCTCTGATTCTATTTACGTAAAAGCAGGAGCTACCTTAAGAATGAACGGCGGAATTCATACCATTATCTTTGAGCCATTGTCTATTCTAAATATTATTGGAGGAATCGCAACCTATGACACCTGTCAAGCTATTGTTTACAATTACACGAATGCACCATTAGGCGGATGTGTAGTTACTTCCATTCCAAAGGAAACTTTACCGAATTTATCTTTTTCCATTGCACCAAATCCATTTACAGATCAAACAAGCATTTTCTTTGCTGACACCCAAAACAAAACGACCATTGTCATTACAGATATTTTAGGGAAAGAAATTAGAACAATCATTTTTTCTGGAAATCAACTAGACATCAGTAAGAATGAAATGACTGCAGGTATTTATTTTGTTAAGGCAATTGACGAAAATAATAATGTCATAAATAAGAAGGTTGTACTACAATAGTTAGTTATTGCAATTAATAAAAATCAATTAATGCCTCTGCAATTAGCGCGTCTGCTTCTTACAGAGGCATTTCTTTTTCAAATATAAACAATGACAAATTTGAATTTCACTAACCTTATGCAAAGGAACAATTTCATAATTTTGATTTATTGTTGTCCGAGTAAAATCAAAGCTTACACTCGGTATTCAGAATAAAAGCATGAGCACTCTTTTCATTTAGAAAAAAAAAACATGTCCAAATACAAATGAAAATTATGAAAATTCTCTTTATAGGTGATAGTATTATCAAAGGAAGTCAAGGCGTTAATTTTGTAAAGCTTGTTTCCAAACACTTTCCCACTTTTCAAATTACAAATCTTGGTATTGATGGAGAAAGCCTAAATCTAATTTCAAAACGATTATTGAATCATTTGAAAAAAGTGAATGATTATGATTATATAATTTTGGAAGGAGGCGCTGGTGATATCGCTTTGCCAACTTTTTTGGAAAAGGGTAAACTTTTTGAATTTGCTTATAGACATCAATTAAAAAAAGGAATTATTCCATTAACAAATTCAGCAGATTTTCATTCTTTTATGAATATTACAATTAGGGAAGTCAAAGGAAAATTCAATGGGAAATTGATATTGTTAACCTTAGGTTGCTTGAATGAAAAATTAGACTCAAAATTAAATTTTAAACGGGAAGAATATAACCAGGTGATCAAACAACTTTCTAAAGAGCAAAATATTCTATTGGCTGATCCAGGGATTTTAGTAAATGATTTTTTAAAAGCAAAAACACAAAACGACTTCTACTACGGGAATTTTTGGAGCGTAGCATATACAGATCGGATTTTTACACTTTTCAATAGAGGCGCTCGCTATTTAAGCAAAAAAAGAAATCTATGGCTTACGATTGATGGAGTGCATTTAAATGAAAAAGGAGCAGAATTGTTCGCCCAAAGCATAATAAATCTGCTGGAAATAGAAATGCAACAATTAGCATTGCGCTAGCGAATTGCTTTTGAAAACGGTCAATTTATAAAATAAGGAAGTTTGATAAAACCAACTGGTTTACAAGGTCCAAATTATTAAATTTACACTATGGAGGATCAAGAGCCAAAACGTCCACGCCGCGTTCGTTACAAAGGCACGCACCCGAAATCATTTAAGGAAAAATACAAAGAACTTCAGCCTGAGCAATATTCAGATGATGTTGCAAAAGTATTGCAGCAAGGTCGCACACCTGCAGGTATGCATCGTTCTATTTGTGTAACCGAAATTTTGGAATTTCTAAAAATTCAACCCGGACAGATTGGATTGGATGCAACCTTAGGTTATGGCGGTCATAGTTTGGAAATGCTAAAGTGTTTGGTTCCTGGCGGTAAATTATTTGCTATCGATGTTGATCCATTGGAATTGCCGAGGACAAGAGAACGGCTGAATTCTTTGGGATATGGAGCGGAAGTTTTAGTCATCAAGAAAATGAATTTTTCTTGCATCGATCAAATTGTTGCTGAAGCAGGTTTGTTGAATTTTGTGTTGGCTGACTTAGGTGTATCATCTATGCAAATCGATAATCCTGAAAGGGGATTTTCATTTAAGGTAGAAGGTCCGCTGGATTTGAGACTGAATCCCAAAAGTGGAAAATCAGCAGCAGATCTATTAAAAAATATTTCACAAGATCAGTTGGAAGATCTATTGACTGAAAATGCAGATGAACTTTATGCGGAAGACATTTCCAAAGCAATTATTTCCAAGATCAAAAAAGGAATAGCGATCACAACTACAACTCAATTGCAAGAAATCATTTCAGATGCATTGGAGTTTCTGCCGGCAACAAATCGCAAAGAGGATATCAAAAAATCCTGTCAAAGAAGTTTTCAAGCCTTGCGAATTGCCGTGAACGATGAATTCGGCGTATTGGATAAATTTTTGGAAAAGCTTCCCTCCTCTCTTACCACTGGTGGCCGCGTTGCAATTTTGTCCTTTCATTCAGGTGAAGACCGACGCGTAAAAAAATCTTTTCAACGTTTATTTCGTGAAGGAATATATAGTGATGTCGCACCCGATCCAATTCGGCCATCTGCAGAAGAATGCAATACAAATCCTCGAGCTCGTTCTGCAAAATTGCGTTGGGCTATAAAAGCATAATTAGTTTGGTTATGCAGATTCATCCATCCACAAAATTCTTCACAATTTCGTAAATGAAAAACAAAAAGACAATTGATATTACTGGCACTATCGTAATTTCAAAAAATCACAAAGAAGTTTTCGAGTATTTTTCAAACTTTACGAATGACACCTTTTGGCGAAAAGAAATAAATGAAACAAAAGTTAATACAGGGAGAATTGAGCTCAACAGTATTATTTCGCAAGATTCATTTTTATCCAAACGAATTCCTCATCACATTGCAATCTATAAATGCAAGGAATTATTATCAAACAAGTCGATAATTATTGAAACAACCAATGAGAACAGCTTTTGGCAAAATAATTCGAGACAAATTACAGAATTGTCAGAAAACACAACTGAGGTAATTTATAGAATTCAATTTGATTTCGATATTGTGAAATACGGCTTAGGATTTGGCTTACCAAAAAGCCTCGTCAACTTTTACACAAAGATTACCATGAATAAATATCTATCAAAACTTAAAACTATTTTAGAAAAATAAAAATCAGTTTATATTTCTAAAACACATTGAATATCATAGCAACAGAAGCAAACAATCCTGTTTTCAGAATACTTCCGGATATCCAATTTCTACAAAAGCATTTTCAAGTTTATGCTTATGCCCCATTTCCATATTCGCCAAATTCATCATTGCCTCTCGCTCTCTTTGATTGATTGCATTCTCTGCAAGCGATCTGTATAATTCAGCTGCAGCCAATTCCCGTTTCATGGCAATCGCAATGGCATCTGCAGGTTTCATGTTAATGGATAGTTCAGGTAAATCCTGTGTCTCCGTGATTTTATAATCAGCTACTTCTCTTTTGAAGAGTTCAGCAACAGCTTCATTGTTACGGTACATCTCCAACAAATTAGCATGGCCTTTTTCATCCTGTGCTAATTCCTGAAAAAGTTGTTTCACTCCAGGATTGGAAACTTTTTCAGAAGCAGATTTGTAAAATTCATAGGCTGCATGTTCCTGCTCGATGGCAAAATCAATAAGTTTATTTAGGTCGTTTGTGCTCATGTTTTGAATTTCTAAAAATTAATATTTCATTTTATGGACGCGCCTGTCTAAAACCACGATCAATTACTGCAACACCATCACTTACTTTCTCAATCTTGATCGCACACGCTTTATATTCTGGAGTTTCAGTTACATCATCATATGCATCATTGGTTAAGACATTCGCATGCGCTTCACGGAAATGGAATGCACACCAAGTAACACCCTCAGGAGAACGATCAGTTACCCATGCCTTCAATGTTATTGTACCACGTCGACTAGTCGCTTTCACCATATCACCTGTTTTCACATTCATTTTCTTCGCATCAACAGGACTAATCTCCAATAATTCCTCTGGAAATATATTTTCCAATCCGATTGAATTTCTGGTTTGTGTTCCTGTGTGATAATGCCATAATCTTCTTCCAGTTGAAAGGATGAATGGATATTCCGCATCCGGCATTTCAGCTTGAGAACGATAATTGGTTTGTGAGAATAAACCTTTTCCTCTTGTGAATTTTCCGTTCAAATGTAATATCGGTGTTCCTGGATGTTGTACGGTAGGACAAGGCCATTGTAAACCTATGTGCTGAATGCGTTCGTAAGTAATTCCTCCCATAATCGTTCCGCTTCTTCGCATATCTTCCCAAGTAGCATTGGCTGAAGTGAAATTCAAATCAACACCTAAACGTTTTCCTAACTCTTGCATAATCCACCATGTTGGTTTTGCTTCACCCGGTGCATTCACTGCTTTGCGCAAAAACTGAACACGACGATCCAAATTAGAATACGTTCCTTCATCTTCGTTGAAACAAACATCCGGCAGAATCACATCAGCATATTCTGTTGTCATGTTTGGAAAAATATCTACGACAACTAAAAAATCCAATGCTTCTACTTCTTTAATTGTTTTTGCAGTGTTTGGCTCCGTTTGAACAGTATTATCACCAACACAGAATAATATTTTTGTTTCGCCCGTTGTTGCCTTGTGCAACATGGTTGGAAGTTTGAATCCCTCTTTTCTCGACAAACCTGTAACGCCCCAATCCTTCTCCATTTTCTCAATCACTTTTTCATTGGTGCATGATTGATAATTATGGAATACGTTTGGCAATGCACCCATATCACATGCACCTTGCACATTATTCTGTCCGCGTAATGGATTCACACCGCACCCTCGTTTTCCTAAATGACCAAGAACCATTTGCAAATTGGCAATGGTTTTTACGTTATCAGTTCCACAAGTATGTTCTGTAATTCCCAAACAATAAATGACACTTACCTTCTTTGCATCTGCCAACATTTTTGCAACCAACTTCATTTGTTCAACAGAAACTCCGCAAATTTCAGAAGCTTGTTCAATTGTAAAATCCTTCAGCCAATTTTTCAACTCTTCAGGATTTTCAGTATTGTTTTTCATGAAATCCTCATCCTGCCAACCATTTTTCAAAATCTCACTCATGAGACCATTCAAAAATGGAACATCCGTTCCCACTCGTAATTGCACATACAAATCGGACCAATGTGCAATATCAACTTTACGCGGATCACACACAATCAATTTCGCGCCTTTCTGTGCCGCCTGTTTCACATAATAGGAAACAACAGGATGCGCTTCTGTCATATTGGAACCAATGACAAACATCAATTCAGTTTCCAAAATTTCATCAATGGAATTGGTTGCTGCTCCACTTCCAAATGCATGTGCAAGTCCTGCAACGGTTGGCGCATGACAAGTACGTGCGCAATGATCAACATTGTTTGTTTTTACAACAGCACGAGTGAATTTTTGAATTGCATAATTATTTTCATTCGTGATTCGTCCAGAACCCAATGCAGAAAAGGAATCAGGTCCGTGTTTACCAACTGTAGATTTTATTTTCTCTGCAATCAAATCCAATGCTTCATCCCATGTTGCACGTTCATGCTTTCCATTTTTTCTAATCATTGGATACTGCAAACGTTTTGGACTATCATGAAATTCAAATCCATAACGTCCCTTCACGCAAAGCATTCCATTGTTCGGCCATACTTCACGACCCGTAACACGCACCACTTTATTTTTTGCACGATCCACATGTAGTGTTAATTGACAACCAACGCCACAATAAGGACATGTTGTATCAATATTCTCCAATTCCGCTGATCGTCCCTTGCCACGAGATTTTTTATCTGTCAATGCACCCGTTGGGCAAAGCTGAACACATTCTCCACATTGGACACAAGTTGAATCTCCCATTGGAATATCATCATCGCACATGATGCTTGTTGCCAAACCACGATAGCCGAATCCCAAAACTTCATTTACAACTGTATGATTGCATCCAGCAACACATCTTCCACAATTGATGCATTTATCAAAATCCATTACAATGAATTCTGAACTTTCATCTTTTCTACCTGTTGGTTTATCAGTGAAAGTTGTTTTCTCAATTCCCAAATGATAACAAGCATCTTGCAATTCGCAAGAACCACTTCTATCACAAGCCAAACAATTATGGTAACCAGAAGAAAGCATCAGATCCACCACCATTCGTTGCGCCTCTTTAATTTCTTTTCCCTCCGTATTTACATTCATCCCATCTCTTACTGCGAGATTGCAGGAAGTTTGATATCCGCGCATTCCTTCCACACCTACCACACATGCTCTACACTTTGCAGCTGGTCCAGTTTTCACATGATAACATAATGTAGGAATATAGATGCCGTTTCTTTTCGCAACATCAAGAACAGTTTCACCTTCTTGAGCTGAATAAGATTTATTATTTATGTTGATTTGCATAGTGCAAAAATTATTGTTCGATTTAATTCTAATATTTTACGATCGCGTCAAATTTGCAAGTACTTAAACATAATCCACAGCGAATGCAAAGTTCTGTATTGATAATGTGCTGCTGTTTTTTATCGCCTAGAATTGCTTCAACAGGACAAACTTTTTTACAAGCCTGACAACCATTACAAGCATCAAGAATTTCAAAAACGATAAGATCTTTGCAAACAGCTGTTCTGCATTTCTTATCACGAATGTGTTCAATGTATTCTTCCTTGAAATGTCGAAGTGTACTCAAAACAGGATTTGGAGCTGTTTGTCCAAGACCACACAAAGAAGCGTTTGTAACTGTACCAGCAAGCAATTCCAATTCATCAATATCTTTCATCTCCCCTTTGCCTTCACAAATACGATCAACAATTTCCTTCATGCGAGCTGTTCCCTCTCTACACGGAACACATTTTCCACACGATTCATCTTGTACAAATTCAAGAAAGAATCGTGCAACGTCCACCATGCAACTGCTTTCGTCCATCACAATCAAACCTCCACTTCCCATAATGGCGCCTAATTTATTCAGCGATTCATAGTCAAGTGGCACATCTAAATGTTCTGCAGGAATACAACCACCTGAAGGACCACCAATTTGCGCAGCCTTGTACTTTTTACTTGTGGACATTCCTCCGCCAATATCATACACCAATTTTCTTAATGGCGTTCCAACAGCAACTTCAACAAGTCCGGAAATTTTTACGGTTCCTGCTAATGCAAATATTTTTGTGCCTTTACTTTTCTCTGTTCCTTTTTCTGCATAATGTGCACCACCCTCATTGATCAGCATCGGAATATTTGAAAATGTTTCCACATTATTCAACACTGTAGGTTTTCCCCATAATCCTTTCACTGCAGGAAATGGAGGACGAGGACGTGGTTCGCCACGATTTCCTTCGATAGAAGTGATGAGTGCTGTTTCTTCACCACACACAAAAGCACCAGAGCCCATTCTAATTTCCAGATCAAAGCAGAATCCTGTGCCCAAAATATTTTCACCGATCAAACCAAAAGTCCTTGCTTGATCAATAGCGATTTGCAAACGTTCTACCGCTAGCGGATATTCTGCACGCACATAAACATACCCTTGCTTACTTCCAATGGCATACGCACCAATCGCCATTCCCTCAATAATACTGTGCGGATCTCCTTCCAAAATACTTCTATCCATAAATGCCCCGGGATCTCCCTCATCTGCATTACAAAGAATATATTTTGTTTCGTCATCACTTTTTCTCGCAAAATTCCACTTTGTTCCAGTAGGAAATCCTGCACCACCACGACCACGCAATCCTGAAATTGAAACTTCATTCACAACTTCTTCGCTGTTCATGGAAGTTAGCACCTTGCTCAAAGCTTCATAACCACCCACTGCAATATAATCTGCAATTTTTGTCGGATCAATCTTTCCGCAATTTCTTAAAACCTGTTTGTCTTGATTCTTGAAAAATGGTAACTCAGATTTTTTTGAAACTTTTTTTTCTTCAACAGGATGCAACAAACTTTCTACAATAGCTCCACCTATCAAATGTTTTTCGACAATATCCTTTACATCCTGAGCTCGAACTTTCTGATAAAAAGTATCATCTTTTCCTATGACAACAACTGGACCAAGAGCGCACGGGCCAAGACAACCCGTTTCCATTACATTAAGCTTGTCACTTAAGCCATTACTAGAAAGTTGTTTTACAAAAGCATCCTTCACTTTCATTGATCCTGATGCGATACAACCGCCACCAGCACAAATGAAAACTTTTTCAGCATTGTATTCATCGCTTTTCAAGAGTAAATTCTTCAACGAAAGCAAATCCGCTGAATCCTTAACAAAATGCATATGTTGATTGATATCCATTACTTTTCCTCCGCTTTAATTGCCTCTTTTTTATTTTTATATGTGCTCAAAATATTTTTCACACCATTCGGTTTTACCCATTGGTGAACATCATCATTTACCATAATGATAGGAGCTAAACCGCAAGCGCCAAAACAACGACCAACATCCAATGTAAAAAGTTTGTCAGGTGTGGTTTCTCCAATTCCTATTTCCAATTGCGTTTTGAGGGCAGTCAAGATTTCATTTGCTCCTTGAACATAGCAAGCTGTTCCAAGACAAACGCGAATTAAATATTTCCCACGC
>CAIQQJ010000150.1 GCA_903873905.1 uncultured Flavobacteriales bacterium | reverse complement strand
TGACGGCCAATAGCGGAAGTCTCAGAAAAATTCAATTTACAACCCAAAGTGTGAAAGGCAACGGTGCGGACCGATTTCATGCTGCGAAGGTAACAAAAGGGTGGCAAGTGACAGATGGCAAGAGACAAGTGAAAAACCAAAAATTGATAATGGCATTGTAAAAACCCTTGTCACCTGTCACCTGTCACTTGTCACTTGTCACTTGTCACCTGTCACCTGTCACTTGTCACCTGTCACTTGTCACTTGTCACCTGTCCCTCCTCCCATTTTTCATTGTTGATAACCCTGTTTAAAACCACAATGTCATGTATGTTAAAATCCCTAGTGTAAAGCGGTAAACTTGTTATATCAAAAAACGTGTATGAAATTCAGACTTTTTCTACTTCCGATTGCAGCAATTGCAGGCATTACAATGCTTTTTAGCAATTGTGGCGACGATTCAAAAAACAAGGATTCACGTGAGGTGTTTCGTTTTAATGAATTAGGAGAAGTGACTTCACTTGATCCTGCATTGGCTGGCTCATTTGAAAATAATTGGGCACTGAATCAATTGTACAATGGTTTGGTGGAGATGGATACTGCACTTGAAGTGAAACCTTGTATCGCCAAGACATGGAATATTACGGATGATGGTTTGGAATATATTTTTCATTTGAGAAATGATGTGTTTTTTCACGACAATCCACAATTCCCAGGAGGAAAAGGAAGAGTTGTAACAGCTTCTGATTTTGTTTTCAGTTTTATTCGCTTGTTTGATAAGAAGATTTCAAATGCTTCCACCTTGGTCGATGGAATTGATGTTGAATTCGGAACAACAACTCCCGCGATAAAAGCAATAGATGACACAACACTTTCGATACGACTCATCAAACCTTTCAAACCATTTCTGGGAATTCTTACCATGAAATATTTTTCTGTTGTGCCGAAAGAAGTGGTGCAGTTTTACAAAAATGATTTCGGAACACATCCTATTGGAACAGGCCCATTCAAATTGAAGTTTTGGAAAGAAAAAACAAGCCTTATTCTCGATAAGAATCCTAAATATTTCAAGTTTGATGAATTGGGCGTTCGACTTCCTCATTTGGATATTGTTTCCGTTTCCTTCGTAAAAGATCCAGATGCAGCTTTTATGGAATTCATGAGTGGCGATTTAGATATGATTTCAGGAATAGATGCGATCAACAAGGAAAAAGTTTTGGCGAAAGATGGAACCTTAAAAATAAATTTACAAAGCAAAATCACATTGATAAGTGTTCCGTTTCTGAAAACCGATTATTTCGGAATTCTCATTGACGAAAATCTGGAATTGGTAAAAAACAGTCCACTCAGAATTAAGTTTCTCCGTCAAGCAATCAATTTTGCAATTGACAGGGAAAAAATTGTTCGTTATCGTAGATACAATTTGGGAACACCCGCAACTGGTGGATTTATTCCGCCCGATATGCACGCCTACGATCCGAAAAAATTGCAAGGCTTCAGATACGATCAGGACAAGGCGCGTGAATTGCTGGATTTAGCTGGATTTCCTGGTGGAAAAGGCTTGAAAACCATTACTATCACAACCACTTCTTCTTATGTTGATATTGCAGAAGATGTTGCCAGTCAGTTGAAAGAAATTGGAATTAATGCAGAAGTTGACATCATGCCACCGACAGCTTTTAAATCTGCTGTGGCTGATAATAAATTGCTCATGTTTCGTAAATCTTGGATTTGTGATTATCCCGATCCTGAAAATTTCATGTCTGTTTTTTATAGTAAACATTATAGTCCTTCTGGTTCCAATTACACCCACTTTCATCATTCCGAATTCGATCGGTATTATGAAAGGAGCTTGGTGGAACAAAATGATTCCATCCGTTCCGAACTTTTCCTGAGAATGGATCAGATTCTTGTCGAGGAAAGTCCCGTAATTCCATTGTATTACGACCGTATCGTTCGACTCGTACAAAAGAGTGTTACCGGTTTGGTGGTTGATCCGACAAATTCCATTAACCTCGAGCGCGTCAGGAAAAATTAGTTATAAGTTATTAGCGATTGGTTATTACTTTTTTTTATGCCATGTCGCTCATCCCTCGTGTCAGGCTGTCCGTTGCAAGTCCTCGTCCCAAACCCAACAATTCTATTGGTGGATGGCCTTTTCACTACTATTCCTCTCGCAGACTTCGATACAAAGTTTCGTTCATCAAATGATTCTCCAACCGGCAAAACATTTATATGGAAGGCAAACTTTACAACCTTTTCCCGAAGGGATTCCTTCGGAACAACTTTACAACTTCCCAACTCCTTTTTTCCTTAGTACCTTTCGCCCTAATTAGAAAAAAATGTCTGCAGGTTTAATTCTTCTTTGTGTTGCCATTTATACGCTCGTTTTGTTCGGCGTTACTTTTCTGACTTCACGTGGAGCAAGCAATGAAACATATTTTATTGGGAACCGCTCTTCTCGTTGGTATTTGGTCGCATACGGAATGGTTGGCGCATCGCTTTCGGGTGTAACGTTTATGTCCGTGCCAGGTGATGTGGATGCGAAGCAGTTTGCGTATTTCCAAATGGTATTAGGTTATTTTGTTGGTTACCTGGTTATCGCATTTGTTTTATTGCCTTTGTATTACAAACTCAATCTCACCTCAATTTATTCTTATTTGCAAAAACGTTTTGGAAATCATTCTTACAAAACGGGTGCATTCTTTTTCATCATTTCAAGAATTGTTGGCGCTTCCTTCAGAATGTTTATTGTCATCAACGTGTTGCAACAATTTGTATTCTCCCATTGGGGAATTCCATTCTGGGCAACCACATTGATCTTTGTAATACTGATTTTGCTTTACACTTTTGAAGGTGGGGTAAAAACAATTGTTTGGACAGATACCCTTCAAACAACATTCATGTTGACATCATTGGTCATGAGTATTATTCTCATTTCAAAATTATTCGGATTTCATTTTACGGATGTTGTTCAAACGATTTCGCAAAGTCCCATGTCGAAAATATTTAATTGGGATTGGCACAGTCCAGTGTTTTTCCCAAAAGCATTTTTGGGTGGCATGTTTATTACCATTGCCATGACAGGACTCGATCAAGAAATGATGCAAAAAAACATTTCGTGCAAAACATTGAAAGATGCGCAGAAGAACATGATGAGTTTCAGTGCAATTATAATTTTCGTGAATCTGATATTCCTTTCACTCGGAGTTTTACTTTTCAACTTCGCACACCAACATGGAATTACAGTTCAACATTCCGATGATTTGTTCCCCACCATTGCATTAAATTATCTTGGACCTGTTTGTGGAATCTTCTTTATAATTGGATTAATTTCGGCCGCTTACCCAAGTGCCGATGGTGCACTTACAGCATTGACTGCATCCTTTTGTATCGATTTTCTTGGATTTAACTCCTCTGAAAATACGTGGGATGAAAAGAAAAAGAAAAGAACTCGCTATTTAGTTCACATCAGTTTTGCTATTCTTTTGTTACTCGTCATTGTAATTTTCAAGGCCATAAACGATGAATCTGTCTTGAGGAAATTATTCACAGTGGCGAGTTACACCTATGGACCATTACTTGGACTTTTCGCATTTGGAATAATTACAAAAAGACAAACGAAAGAAATATTTGTTCCAATTATTGCACTCATTTCACCCGTAATCTGTTTTGTACTGTCAACCTATTCCGTTGATTGGTTTGCAGGATATAAATTCGGGAATGAGTTACTTATTATCAATGGAATGATCACCTTTGCAGGATTACTTTTGATTTCAAAAAAACAATCCCTTTCCTGATATGGAAAAGAAACATTCAAGATCCAATTCACTTGTTTATTTGCTGGAACGCACATTGCGTCAAACCAGAATGCTTTTGCAAAATCTTTTTGACGAAGGCAAATTGAAAATCACTGTTGACCAATGGATTGTTTTGTCACAAGTGGGACAAAGTGCCAAACAAAACCAAAGACAAATTGCAGCGATGGTTGCGAAAGATCCTGCTTCCATTACTAGAATTCTTGATTTGCTTGAGCATCAGAAATTGGTAAAACGCATTGCTGATAAAGGTGATTTGAGAAATTCATTCGTCATGATCACCGCTGCAGGAAAGAATATGCTGAAATCATGCAATGAAAAAGTGATTCGATTCAAAAAAGTTGCAGGAAAAGGTTTGTCTCAGGACGATCTAAACCATTTGAAAACAATTCTCGATAATTTATTCGAAAACAGCGGCGGAAAATTGCTGTAATTTTTTTTCGAATTGCAATTTCCGAACTAAATACTCCGAACTAAGCTCTATCTATTTTAGTATGAATTTTAAAGACAAAATCAAATTCAATTCCATCGCATATTTTGTATTGTCAATTGTCATTCGTTGGCTTTACAATGTTGTTGTTTGGATATATCATGGCTTTAGTGGTAACGAAAGAGTGATTCTTCATTTGTTGTTGGCTGCAGCTTCCTTGGTTTTAGGTTGGTTCGCATTACAATTATTCAGAAGGTCGTCTCCATCAGGGTCCAATTTGGGTTGCTTATATCTGGCCTGTTTGATTTTAAATCTTGTGGGTGGGGTAGGAGCGCTGTTCTATACATTGGTGCAATTTTTCGGTGAACAAGGAGGTGCCGAAACATTATGGCTTCTGTAAAAAAAATAGTGAGTTGGATTTGGCCACTTCATGTGAAACGTTTGGAGGGGAAAATCACTTCTGTTCTTGAGGTTTCCTTTGAGCATGGCAAAAAGGTTCTTAATGCTGGGGATGTAAATTATTCCTTCGGCGCGCTGCATGATGTTTTCAGAATTGCGCTGCAAAGAGCGAAAATCATTGAGCATCCTCCAACTGATGTACTTATTCTTGGATTCGGTGCAGGTAGTATCGCAAGTATTATTGTGGATGAATACGGTCAGCATGCGAAAATTTATGGTGTTGAAGCTGATCCTGTTGTTATTCAAATTGCCAATGATGAATTCAATCTTAAACGTTTTTCCAATCTTGAAATGGAAAATGTCAAGGCTGAAGATTTTATCGCAAATAATAAACGGAAATTTGATCTTATTGCAGTTGATGTTTTTGTTGAAGCAAATGTTCCTGAATCCTGCAAAACCAATGCTTTTTTGGTTGGACTTTATGGCACTTTGACGAAAAACGGAAGAGTTGTTTTCAATGAAATGCCGGAAATAAAATTTTCAGACAATGATGAATTCTCAAATCGATTCAGAAATAGTTTTGATGAAATTGAAATTCACACCTTACATGTTGGAGGATCTCCCAATCGAATTTTCATTGGGTATCGAAGAAAGTAGAATGAATTAGGAAGCGGAAGAAATTGAAACGATGTTGGTCTGCAATGATTTTCCGAAGAAAGCAGGAATAAACCAACCGGCAATAAACGAAGCGGAAGTAAGAAGGAAAGTTACCATCGGGATTTTCCAATTTGCAATCATACTCAAGTTTTCTGATTGGCAAAGTGTAAGGGCCACTAGCAAAAGAATTACCAAACCGAGTGGAATGATTTTGGAACTTGATTTTTTTCTGATCGAAATCAAAAGTGCGATGGTCAGAAAAATCACAAATCCGAATTCTGCAGCTCCTGCAAGTCCACCAACAAATAATGGAATTGCAAAAAGAGGCAAGCTAACCATTAACAGAAATGTTGCAGGCCCAGGGAAGGCTGATTTTATTTGTGTTCGTATTCCAAATGCAACAAGTAAAATCAAAATCAAACTCATGTAAGGTTTCATGCACCAGTCGAGGACTTGCGCAAAAAAACCTGGAGAATAATGAACAACTGTATAATTATTCAATCCAGCTTGAACTAACACATCATCCAAATCACCATTTTGCCCTGTTGTAAATTGATTTCTATTTTGTTGCGCATTTGACAAATTCGAAATGCAAGAATTGTCATCCATTGCATTGCTTGAATTCGGGAATGAATTGGTTGTTTGTGTTTGTGAATGGTTTTTTTGGTTTTTCTGATTTTGTCTTGATGATTTGCCTGAAGAAGAATTCTTCTTATTCTCAGCAGCCATTGAAATCAAAGTATTGGCTGAAATAGCCCTGTCATTCACATATACCATTACAGGGCGATCGTAATCCGAAATTTCATTGCTGAGATTCTTTGCCGCATTCAAGGCACTCGACATGCTGTTCATGCGAATAAGAACACAAGCGGCATTCATGGATCGTGCTTGCGCAAATGCAGAGTGTGTTTCATGTACCGATTCAGGACCTTGTCCGTCAGGCAAATCAAACGTGTAAACAATTTTTGAAGGTTGATCAATTGGAACACCACCATCTTCGTTCACTCCCATGGATGGACTGGTAATTTGAAAAGGAAGTCCAATTGGAAGTTTCACTTCATTACCATTTCCGGTTGAAGTACCAATGCCGTCATTTATTCCAGTTTTTGCTTTTTTATTGAGCGCAAAACCTTGCAGGGAAATTCCTGTAAAAAGCAGCAGAAAAAAAATAGGGCGAAACTTCCTGATCATTGGGTGGTTGGATTGCCTATGAAATACTAAGGTAGGCATTTTGGATGGAACTGAAAGAGTTGAGTCTTGCAGCCCAAGTTCGATTTCAGGAATTCATTAGGGTGTTATTTATGAATGGAAAAGTTATTTTATAACATTCAAGATTTCTCGACGAGAAGATGTTTTCATTAGATGAATCCGCATTAAAAAGCCAAGTTTGTCAATTGTAAATAAATCATATCGTCACTGAATTGGGTTTCATCAGTCAAAGGGTGGGGATCTGTCGAGCATCAGTGTGAAAGGCTTTTTTTATTTCAAAAGAAATGCATTTTTCACCGTTACCTAAATAACGGAAACCCTGAGGGAAAGAGAGCGTAAAAGGTTAGTACTTTTAACAATCAATTCACTTTTCTATGATTCCTGAATTAGAGATAAAAGATTTACTGGTTGATTCACAAACGGATTGGTTTTACCTTGGTGAAATAGATGAGGATCTGATTAGTTCATTTGTAGCGCTTATTGAAAATCGTTCCGATTTTCTGCTTTTGCCTCGGCCTTCACGCAGGCGATTGGTGAGCGCCGTTGTGGAATGTTTGCAGAATATTCAGAACAACACACCTGCCATTTCAAAACCTCAAGCAGGATCTGTTGTTTTTATGAAACAATTTGCGAGCGGTGAATTCGGAGTAACTTGCGGAAATCTGATGCAAACTTCTCAGGTTGATGTGCTTCAGAAAAAGTTGGATAGAATTAATTCCTCTGAACCGGAAGAGCTTCGTGATATGTATATGAAACAAATGGAAATTTCTCTTAATAGTGGAAGTCGTACGAATGCAGGACTTGGTTTACTTGAAATAGCACGCGCAATAAACGGTCCGATAAAATATAAATTTCTACCGCAAGAAGGCGGCCTCACATTTTTCAGTATTGAATTACTTTTGGCTTTGAACTAAATGGAAACCTTACACATTCATCATACCAAAACCACCCCTTCCATCTTTTTTGATGCAACAAAAGGTGAATTTAGAATTACTGGTAGATCAATACCAGCTGACGCCACTGTTTTTTTTGCCAGTGCAGATAAATGGGCTGAAACTTTTGCGGCGACTTTTTCAGGGGATTTTATGACGATTGAAATTATGCTGGATCATCTCAATACAGGTTCTGTTCGTTCAATTCTTACCATTCTTACACGTTTCCTAAGAATGAAGTCTCGAGGGATAAAAATTATTGTTGATTGGCATTACGAAGTGGAAGATGAAGATATTCGTGACAAAGGCGAGGAGATGTCATTGATACTAGAACACCCTTTTAAGTTTACCTCATTCAAATATCCTGAGTAGGGAAATTCAGAATTCGGGGTTATAATTTCTTCAATTCTTCAGTTGCCTGCGTTTTATATTTTCCGCCTTTTTTCTCAATTTGTTGTAACAGGATTTTTGCTTCTGCATTGCGATGAAGTTGAATCAAGGCTAGTGATTTTTTCCATTGGGCATCCTCAAAATTTTTGTGTGTAGGATTTGTCAAGACTTGATCGAAGAAAATCAGCGATGCGTTTACTTGGCCTGAATCAAGCATTTTTACACCTGTTTCATAAGACTGATCGAGATCCTTGTCGGATGGTTTTAAAGGGTAGAATTTTGGTGAAACTGTTGTTGAATCTGCTACTGTTGAAATAGTATTTTCCTCATCTAATACGGTCTGTTGTGTTACAACACCACCTGTTGAAGGAGCAGCATTTGTTCCGCTTGCAACTGATGACGGCGCATCTTTTGCAGCATGTGTTGATTGCTTTTCATTTGCCCTTCCAGAAGCAACTTTGACCGACTGATCTGATTTGGAACCATCGCCTGCAGGAACTTTGTTTTTAGCGACAGACTCTTTTGCATCGCGATCATTTTCTGCTTCTGATTTTTTCTGTTCTGCTTTTGCAAGATCAACAAGTTCATTTTGACTGTTGTCGTCTGTTGATTTTTCATTTGCAGCAATCTGTTGAATTGGAGCATCTGGAATTGCATCGCCGGATATTGTTTGCGCAGAAACTTGGTCTTCCATCACCAATCCTTTTCTTGGGTCACTTTCTTTATTGCTGTTGCTTACAGTATCTAAATAACCAAATGAAGAATGACTTTGCTTATCAAATGATGCGCCTCCATTTGCATTTGCACCTTCCGATCTTGTGACTGAATTTGTGCTTACTGAATCCTGTTTTGTTTCACTGCTTTCCATTGAGGAAGCTGGGCTAGAAATGGAACTGTCTTTTTGAGTGAGCTCTGCGGTTTTCGCAGACTCCATATCACTCGAAACTGATTTTTTTAAAAATAAAGTGATGCTAATGATTAAAACCAGTCCTGCTGCAATTGCGTAATACTTTCGATTCGGATTTAATGGAATAACTTTTACCTGTTCAGTAATTTTTTCTTCAATTATAGATTTGGAAAAATTAGCGGGGGAAAAAGCCGCGACTTTCTCGCGATGTTTTACTTTTTCAAAACCTTCAAGTGCATCACTGCACATTTCACAGGCAAGCAAATGTTTTTCGACAAGATGCATTTCTGTAGCGTTCAACTTTCCGTCGATATAATCGAAAAGTTGCTGCTCAGTCAGACATTTGTCTTCAGGCAAAAAGGGATATGTAATTTTTTCAGCCATGTTTTCTTTTGCTCATCAGGATTTTCAAATTCCGTTTTCCATTTTGAATAAAACTTTTCACTTCATTTAAAGAGAATCCAGTAAGATCTGCAACTTCCTTGTAACATTTCAAATCAAGGTAGAAGAGTTCCAGGCAACGACGTTGTTTCTCGTCGAGGCCTTCCAGACTATCTTCCATTTCTCTTAATTGATGTTCGGTGTCAGTTACACCTTCAGGATGCAAAGACATTTCCGATTCCATAACACCCATCAAATCTTTTTGTAATTCCGCTTCATGTGCACGTTTGCTTTTGCGGCTTCGTATGTACATGAGACATTCATTTTTCGCCACAGTGTATAGCCAACCTTTGAACTGTTCTATATTATGTCGCTGAAGATCTTTCAATAATTTTTCAAAAACCTGCATTTGCACATCCTGACTTTCATCTTCATCTGCAAGGTATTTCATGCACACACCAAAAACGAGATGACGGTAACGTGAAAAAAGTTCTCCAATGCAGATATTATCACCAGTTTCCTTGAAACGGTTTACCAGATCATTATCTGAGAGACTTTTTATATGAGAAGAGAATTCGACCACGAACAGATTTACCTCTACGAAGATAAGGAATCAGTAGTCAGCCTATCCAATTTTCGATTTGCCACTGAAGCGTCAATTCTTAAGTGATTGCTGACTAATGCTGCAGACTACTATTTCAAATCACCTCCCAATTGGTTAGATTTGCCAGTTATAAAGGTGTTGTTAATCTAAGACATTGAACATCAATGCCTTTATGTAATGATACAGACCAGCTTTCATATTCGGCATAATAAATGCAAAATGTGTTAAGTCATTCTAAAAATCTGATTATGAAAAGAATTCTTACACTCCTGATTTTGTTTGTTGCATCTGCACAAATGTTTGCGCAGGCCCCCTCAACAAATACTACAAATTCCCGCCGCCCACTTTGGGTTGGTCTTGATATGGGTGGAACTTGGCAAGCCAGTGATATGAAAGCAAAAGGTGGTATTGGCTGGAGTTTCACCTTGGCGCGTTATTCTAAATTGGATAAAACGGGTCCATGTTATTTTGGATGGCGTTTTCGTTTCCTCGATGGACGCGATTACGGTTATTCCTATCATGCACTCACCCAAACTCAATTGAATGCTGATCCAACCTTGTCGACACTCGGATCCAATATTGATTATGCAAACACACAAGGAATGGCTTTTGCCAATTACAGATTTCGTTTCGATGAATTTTCATACGAATTGATTATTGGAAGTAATGGCCTGCGCAAGCATGGTGTTTTACTTTATGGTTTCGGTGGCCTTGGAGCGACGCATTGGAAAACAACAACCAACCAATCGGATAATTCTGGCAGGGCATATAATTATACAAGCATCACTGGAAATGGAAATAATGCCACAGTGGAGCCGCAGTTGAGTCAACTTTGGTTAGGTGATTTTGGCAGTTCCAAATATGAAACCGTTGCGCAAGGCAGCACTTCTTCAGGTCAATGGGGAATAATGCCTTCAGCAGGAGTAGGATTCGGATATCAATTTGGAAATGCTGTTGCGTTGGGAGTTGAACACCGCACAACTTGGGCAAGAACAGATAATATTGATGGCCTCAGTCATGGATCTGATGGTTTGAAATCTGCAACAAATGATTTGTATAATTACGATGGATTTTTTGTTCGCTGGACTTTCGGTGGAGGAAGTTCAAATTCGAAAAATACCAATACAAATGCGAATACCAATCATCCTGCAAATCCAAATAATTACACTAATAATCCTCCGAATCCGAACAATAACAACAATAATAACACAACAACTGTTGTCGTTCCTCCAAACAATAACAACAATAATCAAACTAACTATAACCAGCCTCCATCAGGCTATTCTCCAACTGTTCGATTCGATGTTCCAAGTGTGGAGCCTTATTCCACAAATATTCAATCACAACAATTGGTTGTTCATGTTGAACATGTAACGGGCTCCAATCAAATTTCATTATTGATTAATAATCAACCGAATTCTAATTTCAGTTTTAACACTTCTACCAACACGATGGTGTTTTCGCACAACCTGCAAAATGGAACAAACATTTACCGGGTAACTGCTACCAATCAATATGGAAGTGCTTATGACGTTCAGACTATTATTTACGGAACAGTTGTGAATAATAATCAACAAGCAGGATTGCCTCCGCAAGTTACTTTTACAAATCCTTCCGGAGATCCTTATACATCAGCAGTTGCTTCGATGAATATTTCTGCAACTGTTTTGAATGTATCAAGTGCTGCAAATATTCAGGTTCGATTAAATGGAAATCCAGTTTATAATTTTTCATTCGATTCCAACTCTCATTTGTTAACCTTCACTGCAAATCTTGCTACAGGAAGTAATTTTTACGAAGCAATTGGTACCAATAGTCTTGGAAGCGCTTCTGATCATGTAACAATAAATTATAATCCTGTTGCTGCTGTTCAGCCCCCTGTTGTTACAATTACAGCTCCGAATGTATGCCCATACGCTGTGAAATCAGCTGCATATACAATTACTGCAAACATTACAAATGTGACAACTGCAAATCAGGTAGCAATTGTTTTCGGCAATCAAACAGTGTCTCAATTCAATTTTGTTAATAATGGAAATTTTGCAACGATTAGCTTCCCTGTCACTTTGGTTGGTGGATCAAATCCATTTACTATTACAGGAACAAACACAGCAGGAACAAATTCCAAATCTTGCGACATTACTTTGAAAACAACATCGCAAGCTCCGATTGTACCTCCGGTTGTTACCATTACGAATCCAACTTCAAGTCCATTTACTGCTACAAATCAAGTATTCACTTTTGTTGCAACCGTATTGAATGTTGCAAGTCAGAATGAAATTACTGTGAGCTTGAATAATTCATTGACAAATTCTTGGAATTATAATATGACTAGTCATGTTTTGAATTTGACAACTAATCTTAATGTTGGAAATAACGTATTAACGGTTACAGCTGCAAATGCAAACGGAAGCGATACAAAATCAACAACAGTGATTTATTCAGCACCTTCGGTTGCACCACCTGTTGTGAACATTACAATTCCATCTACCAATCCATTTGCAAGTACAGTTTCCCCTGTGATGGTCACTGCGGAAGTTTTGAATGTGACGCAAGCAAATCAGATTACGGTAAAAACACTTACAGGACAAGATGTTCCTTTCTCCTTTAATCCAGGATCACATCTTGTGACTTTTACAGCGAATCTGGTTTCAGGCGCAAATTATTACAATGTAACTGCAACAAATTCTGCAGGCACAGCAAGTGATAATACCACCATCAAATACATCGGAACAGCAAGTGGAACAAATGCAGATTCTCCGGCTAATCCTCAGAATAATCCTGGAGGTGGTCGTGGAAATACCAGCAATGCCAACGCAAATCAGGTTTCAATCGTATTGGTGAATCCTTCATCAGCAACGTCCAACACTTCTTCTCAAGAAATGACAATTACGATGAATGTGAATGGTGTAAATGCTTCCAATGAAATTTCTGTTCGTGTGAATGGAATGCATGTGATGAATTTTAATTTTAATTCTTCCACTCATGTTCTTTCTTTCACTGCAAGTTTTGTTGGAGGTGCAAATACAGTTGATGTAAGTGCACAAAACTCAAATGGAAATGCATCGAAATCTTTGACAATTACATATGTTGCAACGGGAAGAACAGCGCCACCAAATTCAGATGGAAATAAAGGCAACACTTCCAAGCCAAAAAGTTCAGGGACTGCAACAGCAAAACCGGCAGCTACAAATTCAAGTTCATCAACAACAGCTCCAGCAGCAACAAGTGGCCGATCCACAACCGCTCCGCAAGCTGCTCCTGCATCAAAACCGAGATAGGAATTTAAAATACGAAATCTCATAGGCGATGCGCGATTCTGAAAAGAATCGCGCATCTGTCGTTTACGGCATGTTTGTGGCAAAGAAAATTCATCATCCCGACCCAACCGAAACCAGGGATTTAATTTTCTCCAAGCAATCAAACCCAAACGATTTTCTTAAAATTATTTTGAAATGAATTATCTCAACTGAATAATTTGTGATAAGGAAATTGCTGTGAGAATGAATGCGCAAATGATGATTCGTAAAAGCATACACGAATCTATTTCTTCTCAGTGAAGAAATGTTGCGGAATGAATAAGTGTAAGTTGATCTTGAAGAAGTGAGGGCTTTTTGGGGATTTGTTTTCAATCAAACATCAAAAATGTTTTTCTACAATCCCAACGCTCTCAACAAGTCTTCTTTCTTGCGTACGGAAACGGGTACGTGTGAATTATCATCCATGAGCGCATAACCGCCATCTTGCTTGATGAATTCTTTCAAATGTTCAAGATTAATTAGGTGCGAATGATGTATTCGGACAAAACCATTTGGCTCAAGCAGATCTTCGTATTCTTTCAATGTTTTTGTTACGACAATTTGTTTTTTGTCTTTAAGAAAAAATGTTGTGTAATTCCTCTCCGATTCACAACGAATGATGTCACTGATATTTATTACTTGAACTTTATCTGCACTATTCAATGCAAGTCGTTTTATTGCTGCCGCACCAACGGCAGGTCGTAAGTGTTCCGTAAGCAATTTCAGGTTTTCAGATATCGAAGTTTTTTTCTTTTCCTGAGAAAGTTTTTCAACTGCACTTATCAATTCATCGGGATCAACAGGCTTCAATAAATAATCCAAAGCGGAAAATTTGATTGCACGGATTCCATAATTATCCATTCCTGTTGTAAAAATAACTTTGGTTTCCGTTTCACCCAATTGTTCAAGTAATGAAAATCCATCGCCATCACCCAATTGAATGTCAAGGAAAACAACATCGGGCTGTAATTCACGCAAAACTTTTAATCCTTCTGCCATGCTACCTGCTTGTCCGACAAGATGAACATCAGGACACCAGCGTTTCAAATCTGCTGATAAACTTTCTCTTGCTTCTGGAGAATCGTCGACAATAACGGCTTTGATCATAGTGAAAAGTTGAAAGGTTGAAAAGTTGGAAAGTTGAAAAGTTGAAAGGTTGAAAAGTTGGAAAGTTGAAAAGTTGAAAGGTTGAAAGGTTGGAAGGTTGGAAAGTTGGAAATTATTTTATTGTGATTCTTGCATTTCCTTTTTGGACTAATTTACCAAATGATTCTAGTTTCAATCCGATAGATTCGCAAACTTTCAGAAAATGATTTTCTTTTCCATGTTCAACGGCTACCAATAATCCTCCACTGGTTTGAGGATCGCAGAGAATGGAACGTTTGTAGTCGTCAATTCCTTCAATTCCATTTCCGTAAGAATCCCAATTGCGTTTTGTTCCACCAGGCATGCTTCCTTGATTGATATAAAAATCGATGTTCGGAAGTTTTGGGACTTTTGCAAATTCAATTTCTGCAGATAAATTACTTCCATCCACCATTTCCCCAAGATGTCCGAGCAAACCAAAACCTGTTACGTCAGTCATTGCTTTTACATAGGGAAGTTTTCCGAAAGTTTCTCCAGGTTTATTTAATGTCAACATCGTTTCAACGGCACGATTGAAATCTTCAATTTTCACAATTCCTTTTTTCTGAGCTGTCGTAAAAATTCCAACACCAACAGGTTTTGTTAGAAACAAAGTACATCCTTCTGTTGCAGTAGAATTTTGTTTCAAATTTGAAATCATTACTTCACCTGTAACAGCCAAACCAAAAAGAGGCTCGGGATTATCAATGCTATGTCCGCCTGCTAGAGGAATTCCTGCATCGGCACAAACTTTTCTTGCACCTTCCAAAACTTTTCCCGCCAATTCTGCAGGAACCGTATTGATGGGCCAACCCAAAACAGCAATTGCCATCAGAGGAGTTCCTCCCATTGCATAAACATCACTGATGGCATTGACTGAAGCGATTCTTCCGAAATCAAATGCGTCATCAACTATCGGCATGAAAAAATCTGTTGTGGAAATTATCGCGCGACCATTTCCAATATCAAAAACAGCAGCGTCATCTTTTTTGTCATGACCAACTAATAAACGAGGATCATTCGGGGAAGGAGCTGAACTTTTTAAAATGGAATCCAAAACGGCAGGAGCAATCTTGCAACCGCAACCAGCGCCATGAGAGTATTGTGTGAGTTTGATTTTTTCTGACATCTTTAGTAGTTAGTATTGTGTGATTAGGTGATTAGGTGATTGGGTGATTGGGTGATTGGGTGATTAGGTGATTAGGGGTTACCACACATTCCAGTCAAAGTTACTGGTTTCACTTCTCGAAGTTGGTTTTTGAGCACCATTAGTTCTGCGTTCAACTTCAGTACTGATATTTTTCTTCAATTCCTGAACTGAACAGGTTTCTTTTGATTGCAGCATTTTCAAAAAGCAAAAAGTAAATACACCGTTTTGGAGTTCATTCGTTTCCAATGCAAATTGAGTTCCTGCAGATGCAGCAATGACAGTTGCTCCAGTTCCCTTACTCACATTTACAAACAAATCATTCATCAATTCAAATGAGTTTTTAGTGCCAAGTTTCGGTGCTGATTTTTTATAACGTAACATTGGGCCTTTAGCAAAAGCTAGATGTAAAGATGTGTCATTTGATACAGTTGCAATTCGAAGCATTTCTTCTTTATCCAATTCACCACTATGACATGCGTCGATCATCAACAGTTTTTTTCTTGCAGGAATATTATCCAATAAATTTTCGAGTTCTTCATATGCCAATCCACCTTGTTCCGGTTTCGAGAAATTTACATTGTAGGTGGACAGATAATAATCAAAACTGCTGCTGAGTAATCCATGACCGGAATAAGCGATGATGACGCGATCGTTGACAGTAGTGTTTAGTAATTTTGTTTTCAAAGCTCGGACATTTTCGATGGTTACATTTTGATTGAACAAGGTGTCAATTACAATGTAATTTCCATATTTGCTTTTCAATGCAATTGACATATCGCGAATGTCTTTTGATGACCAGGTGAGGTTATTTGTGGAATCCTTGAAATGATCGACACCGATTCCAATGAAATAGGTTTTAACAACGGTCAAGTTTTCGGTAATGTATTTTACAAATAAAGGTTTTCGGTAACTCTCCACGCCATTTACATTCATGATGGAAGTTTCAATTCTATTTTGTCCGTCACTCAATGTAATTTCAACTATCGTATCAAACTTATTGCTTTTGCGATTCTTCAAATTAATTCCTTTCTGTCCCCATACTGGAGATTCATTTACCCAAACATTGAATCGATCAATTTTAGAAGTGCTGTCAGATGCACTAATATGAAGTTTTAGTTTCTGCTGTTTTTGTTCAAACGCAGGTTCTTCTTTGAATCCACATATTGGAATTGAAAAATCATTTGTAAAAAGGGTGGTATCAATCCCCAATTTTTTCACTCGTTTATAATATGCTTTTTGATAGGATGCAATCAAGGCGGTATCTGTATTGCCAATGGCTTCAAGAACTTTGTCTGGTCGATTATACTTAATATCCATTTGTTCAAAAGGGTAAATGGCAGTATCTCGTTTGAAAGCGATATAATTCATTGCGTTTTTTGTTGTGTAGTAATACCCTTCATTCGAAATGAATATTTGATCTTGATCTTTTATGAAATCCATGTCCAATACTTTATTGAAATTGTTTTTCACGTCAAAGAGTGTAATGAATGCATCACTTCCTTTTACCAGCAGTTTGTCGCCAATAACTTCCATATACGAAATGCTGTTTTGATTGGCCTTGAAACGTTTTACCTGAAATAATCCAATATCACTGTAGTTATATTTATATTCTTTTCCCTGCTTGGAAAATGCATACACCTCAATGAAACCATCGTCTGTTCCGATTAAAAAATATTTTTGATCGTTGGTCCAAAAACCGAATTTAATTAAACTTGAAAATCGATTACGATGAACAAAAATGGTATCTCCTGATTTAATCTCGATAATATAGAGATGCATGTCCTTCATGTAAGTCAAATAATTATTATCAGGAGATAAGGAAAAAACATCAAAATCATATTTGAGCGCTATGCTATCCAGCCCTGTCTTGTCTGTTCTTAATTTTACTTCAGGTGATAATTTCGTAATGGGCATTTTTTCATTTGCACCAACGGTCATACAAGTCCGTCCAATTTCTTTGGAATATTTTGTGATACCTACACCCTGTAATTGGTAATTACCATTACTGCCATTCATTTTCTCCACCACAAAAGAGGCTAAGCCTTTTACTTTTGTTCGGTTCATTGACCAAAACAATTCGCCCGTTTTAACCTTGATAAATTCCATTTCATCATTTTCTGTGGAGAAGTATATAATTTCCCCATCCTCTGAAATGTGAAGATTCCCTATTTGGTCCTCATCTTTTTTGGTTGTGTATATCGTATCTATTTTACCAGTTGCCAGTTCTTTGGAAAAAAAAGTTTGGCCTTTTCGAAAATACAATTTTTCTGATCCTGGGGAAAAAACTGCTGTTAGTGGATAGTTATCACCTGGGATTTTTTCTCTGGTAAGATTTTTCAAATCAATAGTAAACAAACCACTTCGATTATTGAACAGCATGTGTTGTCCATTTGGAGACAAAAAGGCATTGTAGGTGTATTGGTCCCATCTGCTGATTTCGGAAATTATATTTCCACTGCGACCTTCCAATATTTTTATATTTCCAAAAATATCACTGATGGCAAAAATGTCTGTTTTTATATTGTAAATAATATTTGTTATTTCAACATCGCATTTAAAGTCGAGATATTGAATTGAATCATTATAAATATTCCTTAGACAAATGTTTTCCTTTCCCGACACATAAAAATACTTTCCATCTTTCCCAAAGGCGCCAATTCCTCCTGCATGTGTTTTGATGACTTTACCTGTAGCAATTTCTATTATTTTAATAATAGAGTAGGGATTGAAATCCACATAAAGCAAATATTTACCATCAGGACTGAAGTTCATAAAGTCCATGTAATTCCTGTTGGTGAGTCCAACTCCTTCAACAGGAATAGTTACAATGTTTTTAATTTTTCCAGTATTATCAAAAACCTTGATGAACTTGTTTCCATAAGTGGCAAAGCGAGATGCATCTGGTGAGAATTTCAAATCATAAATGGTCTTGTCAATATTATTGCCACAATCAGTGTTAAAATCTATTTCACCAAGTTTAAGTCCTGAATTTTTGTGAAGGATTAAGGGATCATGCCAGCCAAACATATTTATAGCAATGATATAATTCTTAAATGATTCCACATCATGAATTTGCGAACCACTTTTATCTAAATCAATTTGCCGGATTGATTTTCCTGTAAAAGGATCAAAGCATTCCACGGATGTTCCGCTTGCGACAACAACCATTTCGTTTTCATCCGTAAAAGTGATTCCATTTACAATGCCACTTTGTGTTGAAAATTCGCTTACTAGAAATCCATTTCTCAGGTCACGGACTTTCACCATGTTCTTGTCGGTGGAAGCAAGAAGTGTACCTGCAGTGTTCATAGCTAATTTTTGAGGAGAATTGTTGTTTGGTGATTGCACAACAATTTCATTGATTGGGTGATAATAATTGGTGACCGATATACTGTCATCTATTTCGCCTAATAAAAAACAGTCCCCATAAAATAGAAAATCCGCATTATTCACAATCTGAATTCGATCTGAACTGACTGAATCGAGGTTGTAAGATTGAATTAATCTGTGCTTTCCTAAATCCCACATTTTAATGGAGTGGTCATCTGCAGTTGTAAGAAAAAATTTCTTGTCGGATGAAAATTGAATATCATCGATAAATCCGTTATGACCAACAAATACAATTGGTCTTGCTGAATCACTAAAATCCTTTTTCAAATAGATCATCCTTCCGTAGGAGGAAACCAAAACGTTATTATTTAAAGTAACAATTTTGGAAACTCCATTATTGAATATGGTCACTTTGCTTTTTACAATGAGTTTGTCTGAAAATATTGGCCCAACTTTTATTTCGCCAATTGTGTTGCCGATTGTGATATCATCTTTACCGATTGCAATTGCACTTATTGGATAATTATCTTTAAATATTTTTGTTCGTTTGCCATTTCTCAGATCATATCTGTAGATGGAACTGTCTGTAAAATCGGATATGTAAAGGGAAAAATTGGAGGTGTCTGGCGCCATTATTGCTCCAATGCGATCGTGTTTAATTGAAAAAAGTTTTTTTTCTTTTTCAATATCCCAAACCGAAACAATTCCATCCGACAATGGAATAAAAAGCCAATTGCCATATTGAATTGCCTTGTTCGTATAATATCCGTTCAGATCAAATGAATTATTTTCCTTTCCATCTATTGTGAAAGAAATACTTTTCCATCCAACCGAGACAAACTTTTTGGTTTTGTCCATATAAAACATATCATAGGGACTAAGTTGTTCGGTTGAAATTTTACAGTAATGGGCGCCATCAAAATCAGTAAATGTTATCGTATTGCTATTCCAAAGTACAACCTTGTTATTACCCAGCTGAACATTAATAAAAGATTCGTCCGTATTGATAATACGTTGACCTCCCTCTTTTCCTCCCAAGACCATTTTTTTATAACCATTTAGAATGAAAATATCCTTAAAAGTTGAAATGGTGGGTTGATAAGGTTCGTATACATCTTTTAATTCATAAGATTTGGAAGTAGGTGAACAATTGAAATCGTAATAGCGATAAGAAAATTGATTGGTTTGTAAGGTGATAATTGAAGTTGTGCTGATATTGAATGCTGTAATTCCAATTGCGGGAATGCTGCCCATCTTTTGCAAGTTGGTCGTGCTCCAGCAAACTATTTCGTTTTCTTCCTTTCCAACAAGATTTTTTCCGTCATCAGATAGGTGCAATTGCTTTGCTGATTTCACGGGTATACTCGCCAAAAGTTTGAATTGATTTTCTGAACAATCAAATGTTTTTAATTCACCATTGGTGGCAAGCGCAAGAATTTTATTTTTAATGTTGAAAGCAGATGCTATTATTTCACTCTTGTTAGGCAGTGTTGCCATTGTTGCCTTGGTAAATACATCAATTATTTCAGTTTGGTTGCCATAAACTATAATCAGGTATTGGTCACTCATAAAATAAACTCTGTCCACTCCATTTTTTAAATTCAATCGATTAATCTCGTTCCCCGAAAATGATTCGAACACTGAAATACTTAGCCCCAAATTCCATACTGCGGCTATGTATAAACCAGAGGGACTAAGACTCGTATTTTGAAAATAGTAAATAGATTTGGCTTTTGATATTACATTGATTTGTTGGCTTCTGATATTATTTCCGTGGAAAAACAAAAACAAGCAAACAAAAAGTTTTAACGTAGATGAAAAGTTGCTTTTGAAATAGTATTGGTGATTAGCGTTTGTGATCATGGGTTGGTGATTTGTAAATCTTGTGGAGCTAATTGGATAATTGATTTTCACCAAACACCCCAATCAAAGTTACTCGTTTCACTTCTCGAAGTTGGTTTCTGTGCACCATTCGTTTTTCGCTCCACTTCCGTACTTATATTTTTCTTCAATTCCTGCACCGAACAGGTTTGTTTCGATTTCAGCATTTGCAAAAAACAAAAAGTGAAAACTCCATTTTGCAATTCATTCGTTTCCAATGCAAATTGTGTTCCGGCAGATGCAGCGATAACAGTTGCGCCCGTTCCTTTACTCACATTGACAAAAAGATCATTCATCAATTCAAAGGAATTTTTTGTTCCGAGTTTTGGTGCTGAAGGTTTGTAAATAATCACTGGGCCACGATGCAGATGCAATGTTGTGTCATTTGAAACTTTTGCGATACGTTGCATTTCTTCTTTATCCACTTCACCACTATGACAGGCATCAATCATTAAAAGTTTTTTTCTGGCTGGAATACTGTCCAACAAATTCTCGAGTTCTTCATAAGCTAATCCTCCTTCTTCGGGTTTATCGAAATTTACATTGTAAGTGGAAAAATAGTAATCAAAACTGCTACTAAGTAATCCGTGACCAGAATAGGCAATGATGACACGATCGTTGATAGTTGTGTTTTTTAATTTTGCTTTAAGTGCTTTTACATTTTCGATTGTTACATTTTCATTGAAGAGCGTATCTATTTCGACTTTGGTTCCGTATTTCTTTTTCATGGCAATGGACATGTCTCGAATATCCTTTGAAGACCATGTCAAATTGTAATCTGAATCCTTGAAATGGTCCACACCGATTCCTATGAAATAGGTTTTTGAAGTTGAAACTTTATCAGGAGTGTAATTCACGAATAGGGGACTTCGGTAACTTTCAACTCCATTTATATTCATCATCGTGGTTTCAATTCTGTTTTGTCCATCGCTTAATGTGATTTCGATGATGGTGTCAAAATTATTTTGTTTCCGCTTCTTTAATGAAATCCCTTTTTGTCCCCATAGAGGTGATTCGTTAATCCATACATTGAATCGATCAATCTTGTACGTTTTATCCGAAAACCAAATGTGAATTCTTATTTTCTGTTGTTTCTGTTCGTAATCAGGTTCTTCTCTAAATCCACTTTCAGGAATGGAGAATCCATCATTGAATGATTTAGTATCAATGTTAAGCTTTTGGATCCTCTTTAGGTAAGCTTTGTGATAAGATTCAATTAGAGCTGCATTTGTATTTCCAATTCCTTTAAGAAATAAATCGGGTCGGTTATATTTTACATCAAGTTGTTCGAATGTTATGACTTTTAAATCGGGCGTAACGTAGTGGAAAAGTTTTGCAGCATTCGAGGTACATTGATAATATCCTGACGGCAGCAGATTCATGTAATCAGAATTGTCAATGGCAATGAACGTATAAATTAATTGATTCGTTTCTGTATCCCAAACTTTTGCAGTGTTGTCGATTGAAGTGGTAACGATTTTTTTTCCATCTGGACTGAATTGTGCGGAGAAGAGTCCTAAAGTGTGGCCATTTAGTGTTGAATGAAGAATTCCAGTGTTGGCATCCCAAATATTTAGTTTATCACCATACGGGGAAATAATTATTTCGCCATTAGGACTGAATTGTGGAAAAGCGAATGCAGAAATTTGACCTGTTAAGGTAGCAATTAGCATTCCCGTTTTTGCATCCCAAATTTTCGATGTATTGTCTTTAGATACTGTTACAATTTTTTTGCCGTCTGAACTGAACTGTGCAGAATTGACTGCTTTTGTGTGACCCGTTAAAGTTATAATTAGGGTTCCATTATTGGCATCCCAGATTTTCGCTGTTTTGTCTTTTGATGTTGTTATTATGGTTTTACTATCAGGGCTGAACTGAGCTGAGTTAATATCATTGGCCTGTTCATTTATTGATAATATGAAATGCCCGGTAATAGCATCCCAAACTTCCAAGTTTTTATTTGAAGAAATGGTAATGACTTTTGTCCCATCAGGGCTAAAAAAATCGAAAGGTTCACCAATGGGGTTGTGAAATACAAAAGGAGATGGAGGTGATGGAGGAGAGTTGAAATCATCAGTTTTATTTTTGGGAATGATAACTGGTTTGTCAATTAACTCTGCAATAAGCTTTCCTGTAGAAACATCATAAAGTTTGGATTTATAATTATCATCAACTATGAGTAATTTATTACAATCAGGACTGAATTGAGTTGCATAGGTGGAGCCGCGACTAAATATTATTTGAGTTCCAGTAATTGCATCCCACAATTGCGCGGTATTGTTATTAAAAGTGCTTATTATTTTTGTTCCATCTTGGCTAAATTTCGCCCTACTTACACCGCTATCTCCCTGTAAAGTAGTAAGAAGAATTCCAGATGTGGCATCCCAAACCTTCATACCATGCAAAGAAGCCGTTATGATTTTTGTTCCATCGGGGCTGTACTGTGCATCGCTGATTACAACAGTATGGCCAGATAAAGTGGTGTAATTGATCCCTGATTTTGCATCCCAGATTTTGGTAGAGTTATCTGATAAAACAGTACTTACTTTTTCACCATTAGGACTGAACTGGGAAGTTAGAATGGCTCCCGATTTACTCTTCAATGTTGAAAGAAGACTTCCTGTATTTGCATCCCAAAGTTTTGCTGTCTCGTCCCATGAAACAGTAATAATTGTTTTACTGTTTGGACTGAACTGAGCGGAAATAATTCCAGAAGTATGCCCTTTTAACGTAGTGATTAGAATTCCGGAATTTACATCCCAAATTTTTGCCCCATATTCAAAATATTCGCCTTCTGAATCGTTGCCAGAAGCGGTTACGATTTTTGTCCCATCAGGACTGAAAAAGGCCGTATTCACACCATAATCATAACCTGACAAATATTTTATTTGTTTTCCAGTATTGGCATCCCAGATAATTGCATAATTATTTCCACACGCTGTTACAATTTTATTTCCATCGGGATTGAATTGTGAAGAATTGAACTCTGCCCCTCTGGTGAAGGGAAGTTGAGGATATCCAGGATTCGTTAAAGTGGAACTCTTACCAATATATTCAGTAATTAGAATTCCACTTTGTGCATTCCAAATTTTTGAAGTGCCATCATTTGAAGCGCTTACTATTTTGGTCCCATCAGGACTGAACTGTGCGGAATTAATAATGTCAATATGCCCTTTTAATGTGGTAATTAGAATTCCTGTATTCGCATCCCAAATTTTAATTGTTTTATCTCTGGAAACTGTTGCGATTTTTTTTCCATCAGGACTATACAGTGCGGAAGTTATACCTGAAGTGTGTCCTGCTAATGTTGTAATAATGATTCCTGTATTTGCATCCCAGATTTTCGCAGTGTTATCCATGGAAGCTGTTACAATTTTTTTTCCGTCAGGACTAAATTGTGCGGACTTAACGGCTCCTGAATGTTCCGTCAAATCTGCGAGCAAAATGCCCGTATTGGCATCCCAGATTTTCGCAGAGTTATCTCCAGATGCTGTAACAATTTTTTTTCCGTTGGGGCTAAATTGAGCGGAATAAACCTCAGCTGCATGCCCATTTGGCAATATCAACTTTGGTGCTTGGGCAAAAAAATGGCCACTGATACCTAAAAACAAAAACAGTAATAGATTTCTCATAAAATAAATTGTGTTTTAATGCAACGTTAAAAAAGGTATTTAAGATTTAACGTTTAAACAGTTCAAAATCAAACCCGCATTCACCTCCACATCACCACTGTCACATTCCACAAAAGTTACTCCTTGGTATTTCCTTTGACTTTGCGGAAAATCATATG
>CAIQQJ010000149.1 GCA_903873905.1 uncultured Flavobacteriales bacterium | reverse complement strand
GTGTTGCGTATTCCTAGCGTTTTTGAAAAACGAAGAAATATAACATTCAGCAGAAATGCCAGAACAATTGAGCAAATAAAATATCCCGAATAGATGAGTACTAGGTCATTATTCATAAATATTCTTGGAGGTTATTGTTGGTCATTTTTTGTTGCAATAAAATTTTAAAATAGCGACGTCAATGATTTTTTAAAAAGGACTGACTAAATTCTTGAATGTTTTTCCTTCGAGATCTTTTGGTGAAAGCAATGGAGTAGAAGTGGGCCAGTCAATTCCAAGATCCGTGTCATTCCATAGCAAGGTTTCCTCCGAGGATTTATTATAATATCCTGCGCATTTGTAAGCGAAAATGGTTTCATCCTTTAGGGTGAGAAATCCATGTGCGAAACCAGCCGGAATGAAAAACATTATTTTATTCTCTGAATTTAATTCAATGGCAACATGTTTTCCATAAGTCGGAGAATTTTTCCGAACATCAACTGCAATATCTAAAACCGCTCCAGCAATTACACGAACAAGTTTTGATTGCTCATGTGGTGGACATTGAAAATGCAATCCACGTAAAACTCCTTTTTGGGAAAGTGATTGGTTGTCCTGAACAAACTCATTTGGAATTCCAGCTTCTTCAAAAAGTTTTTTGTTCCAGGATTCGTAAAAATAACCTCTTCCGTCATTAAATATTTTTGGGTGAATAATGAGCAACCCCTCAATTGAAGTTTTTTCTATTTGCATATTCTATTTGCTTCCGAATATTTTCGAAAGTCTGCTTTTTTTCTTGACTTGTTCATCGTAATAGCCATAACCGTATCCGTAGCCATATCCGTAACCATATCCATAATTGTATCCGTAGGACTTTTGGTCTATATCAACTCCATTCAATACAACAGCAAGTTTTTTTATTCCATTTTCATTGTACAATCGGTCTACAATTTGAATGAAATTTCGTTTTGAATATTCTGCGCGGAATATGTAAACTGGATAATCCGCCATTTGAATCATATGAATTCCATCCGTTACAAGTCCAACTGGAGGATTATCAACAATAATTAATTCGTACGTTTTTTTTAATTCCTCCAAAATGTCATTCATCTTCTGGGAAATAATTAATTCAGAAGGATTAGGTGGAATAGGACCAGCTGTGATGAAATCTAGATTCTCAAGTGAACTGTGTTGAATGCAGTCTTCCATTTTGTCCTTACCAATAAGCATCGTACTCATGCCTTTAATATTCTGAGCATTAAAACCAAGATGGATTTTTGGTTTGCGCATATCGAGATCGAGGATAATTACTTTTTTTCCAGAAAAAGCAATTATTCCACCGAGATTAATGGCGACAAAAGTTTTGCCTTCTCCTGAAATTGTTGATGTTACAGCCATTATTTTCGGCCCCTCAACATCGGAAATAAATTGCATGTTCGTACGAAGAGAACGGAAGGATTCTGCAATCAATGATTTCGGATTCTTATCCACAAGCAATTGCGAAACGGGAACATCCCGCTTGTATTTCGGAATTATTCCAAGGACACTGATGCTTGCCTGTGTGTGTTTTGATATTTGATTTATTGATGTGATGGTATCATGAAGCAAGTATCGGATTACGATGAGGATTAAACTTGCTACAAAAGCAAGTAAAATGGAGGTAACGATTGTTGTTCGCCTGCTAGGACTAAATGGGAAAGTTGGAATCCTCGGTTTTTCAAGAATAATATGTTTCGGCGTAAAGCCGGCTTCTGATATAGAATATTCAGTTTTCTTTTCAATTAAGATGCTCCTGAATTTTTCGTTAATGTCGAACAAATGTTGCAGCGAAGAATACTCGACATTTATATTATCAATAGTTGGCAGTTTTGCTCCATATTCAACCATTTTATCGCTCAAAGCTTTCTCCCTGATTTTGTCTTGCGAGAGAATGGAACTGACACTTTGAATCAACAAATTCTTCTGAACTTCAATTTGGTAATTCCATGATTTTATTTCAGGACTTCCATCGGTTACCGTCATGCGAGCTTCCTCGCGTTCAGAAATGAGACGGAAAAGATTATTCAGTGGTGTTGAAAGCGCTTGATCATTTTCTGTTCCTGAAACCAGAGCAAGAATCGATTTTATATCAACATCTTTCTCTATGAGTTTCGATTGTATTTCTGTCAATACCCGATCATCTAATTGAACCTTTACCAATTGATCTTCGATTGTTCCGAATCGTGTCATGTTGAAGGAATTGACTTCAACGTTATCATGTATGTTATTTTTCGCCCTGAAATTTCGAATGGAATCTTCAGATGCTTCCATTTGACTGGTAACATTGGTCAATTGTTGATCAATAAATTCCAGCGCTTTTTTGCCACTTTCACTCCGTCGTTCAATATCGTAGCTGATATATTCTTGCGTAATTGTATTTACAACATCATAAGCTTTGATTGCATTGTTATCTGTGAACGAAATCATTATTGTTTTCGCAGGTTCATTGACTATTACAACATTCAAACGGGCGAAATATTTATCGGCGAGATCTTCAATAGAGTTTAAAACAAAATAATAGGTGTTTTCTCCTGTAGCATGGAGCATTGACTTCAACATTGCCTTGTCAAAAGTTATGAGAAAGGAAACTTGTGGAAATTCAAGCCATTTGTTTTCTGTAAATTTTTTCCGGAAAGGCACTCCACCCAAATTATAGGAAATTTCTCCACCATTAATTTCGGAATTGAAAGTGATATCAAAATGGGTCCCAATTATTTCCTCACTTTTAATATTGATACCTACGTTGTAAGGAGATGATTTATAATGTTCGCTGGTTTTGATTTTTCCCTTTGCGAAATAACTTGTTTCAAGCGGAAGTTTATTGAGAACTCTTTTAAGAAAAACTTTGGAACGAATGATTTCAATTGCACTTGCAAGCTCATCCTGGTCTTCCATGTTGTACAAGCCGGAGACGTTGAGCATCTTCGCATTGTTGTCATTATTAATTTGCATGATGGCACTTGATTCATATTCCGATTGAGAATACCTGAGGTAAAGCCAGGAAAAACCAATTGCTACTGCAAAAAAGAAAATTACCCAAAGCAGAGATTTTTTTGCGAGGAAAATAAAAAGCCCCAACTCAAATTCCCCACTGAAATTTGTTAAGCGTTCTTTGTAACGCTCGAGCGTAGCATTACTCTCATTTAATCGTGGCTGAAGCATAGGATTGCCCGGATCAAGGAATTCTGGTAATCAAGTAAAAGAAGGTGATAAGACTAGTTGTGAGTGAAAGTACAGGTGTAATTTCGCGAAGAGCTTTACTCGCTATTTGTCTGCGAGGCTCTACATAAATAATGTCATTTGATTGAACGATCGTGGCTCCTTGAACTAGGCCAGTTTCAATTTTAGAAAGATCGATTTTGTATACTTTCTTAGGATGTTTCGGATCGTTGGTAGAACGTATCAATTTTATGTTGAATGCTTTCCCATCCGCACTGATTCCTCCTGCGAGAGCTAGTGCTTCTAGAACGGTGGTATTATTATTCGAAAGTGAAAGCACTTTTGCTTGGCCTGGTTCACCAGTGAAAATTATGATTCTCTTATTGATGATTTTTAAAATTACAAATGGTTTAACGTAAAATTCAGAATATCTTTTTTCAAGAAAATTTTCAGCTTCACGAATGGACATTCCACTTAATGTTTCTTCTCCAATTATTGGCAGCCTCGCAGCGCCTTTGTCATCCAAGGTATATTCAAATCCTTGACGCATCATTACATTGGCTGTTGCTCCAACACCATTTTGGGTTGAAATGATATCGATCAACTTAAACCCATCATTTGCAAAGAGTCGGAATTCAATAATATCGTTGGGACCTAATCTGGATTCTTTTGCAATTGCAGTATCCTTTCCCAATGTATCAAACTGGTAATGTTTATCCGCATAAAGCATAATATTTGGATTCAAAACATTGCAACTGTTGAGGAATAGAAGGACTCCTGGAACAATAAAAAATGCGAATCTTTGAAACAACCTTTTTTTCATAGGATAATGCCTCTTTGAATTAGAACCACAAAGGTATCAAAAAAGGCCTAAAAAGGGGGAATCTTCGACTAGAGCAGTGAATGGTATAATTTCGACATGTCAGAAGTAAGTCGAGTATAATGGAATTTTTCTGCGACAACCGACCAACCGGCAGCTCCCATAGCTTGCCTTTTCTGGCTGTTTTCAATAAGAAAACAGAGGTGTTCGGAAAATATTTTTTCATCTCCAGGTTCACAAAGCAAGGCAGTGATATTAGGTTGAACAACATTTTCAACACCACCAACTTTGGTTGTAATGATCGCTTTGCCTGCAGCTTGAGCTTCAATAAGGCTTACAGGAGTTCCTTCGTTCCATGAAGTCAAGCATACAATTTCGCAACCGGCCAAAACCCTGTCCACATCCTTTATCCATGATGTGAAAGTGAGCGTCTTGTTTCTTGGATTTTTTTCCGTGCTGAAATCGAAACCAAGTTCTTTTGCCAAATTCTCCAATTTGAATCTTTCTTCACCATCTCCAACAATAAATGCGCGAACTGGATTTTTAGAATTTGCAATTGCTAATTTTAATCCACGAAGAAAAAGTTCGTGGTTTTTCACAGGTACCAATCGGCCAACAATTACAATTGCAACTTCATTTTCTGCAATTTGATATTCATTTCGAAATGCTTTTCTTTTTTCTTCCTGATTTTCACGAAAGCGTGAAAGATCAAAACCAAGTGGAATGACTTTTATTTTTTCAGGAGGACAAATCTTATGCTCAAATGCCAATTCCTGTTTTTGCTTTTCAGAAATGGCAATGATGGCGTGGCTTTTTTTTGCAAGATGTCGTTCAATGGATTTGAAAATTGCCGTTTTTGTTTTTCCGAAATAAGAATGGAAAACATGACCATGAAAAGTATGGACAATTACAGGAACATCACAAGCGGCAGCAGCCATTCTTCCAAGCGCGCCAGCTTTCGCGGCATGCGTATGAACAATGTCGGGTTTGAATTCTTTTATTAACGCTTTGATTTTTTTATAAGCAATGCGATCATTTCTGAAATCAATTTCCCTTTTCATTTCAGGAATGATTATTGGTTTGAGACCAAGGTTTTCCAGAATGAATTCTGAACTGTCTTCCGTGTCATCCTTTGCACCTCCCACCAACAATGTTTCGAATTCAGGAGCAAGATATTTGCTAAGGTAAGCCACATTGTAGGTTGGACCTCCAATGTTAAATCTGTTTATGATCCGCAGTATTTTCGGCATAGATGAATTACAAATTACAATTACAAATTACCGAATTAAAATATGAAGAGGAATTCTCCAATTCTATTTTATGTTTTTGATCCACCATTTTTGGAAGACAATTAGTCCCCAGACTCTTGCAACACTGTCGCCGGAATTTCCTGAATTCATTTGTGCTCGTATTTTTTTTACTTCTTCAGGATGAAAAATATTTTGTTCTTTCAGGAATTTTTCACTGAGTAATTCATCAATCATTCCACGTAATTCTCCTTTGAACCATTTGTGCAGTGGAACTTCGAAGCCTTGTTTTTTTCTCGAGAAAATCTCCGCAGGTAATAATCCTTCAAATGCTTCTTTAAGGATTTTCTTCCTGGAATTGGCTTCGATTTTATAGGAACTCGGGAGTTGCATTACATAATCCACCACATCATGATCCAGAAACGGAGGACGAACTTCCAATCCATTCATCATGCTCATGCGATCCACTTTTGTTAGCATGTCTCCTTCCAACACCAATTCCATGTCGGCACGAAGTACTTCATTGAAATTTCCGTTTTCAGAAATTCCACCCGTATAGATTTTCTTGTTCTTTTCATTGACATAAAATTCGCCAGAAACCAAGAGCTGTTCAATCTCTTTTTCACTTGCTATTCCTGCCCAATTCCAATATCTATCTGTCGAAGAAAGTTTTGAGCCAACAGCAAATTTTCTCAATTGACGAACCTTGTTTCCCATGGAGGAATTTCGGGAAGCAGGCAAAATATTCCACAATGGTTTTCCCGTTGCTATAAAGGAATTCTTAAATGAATTCATGCGAATTCTGAGTTCCGCTTCGTGTTTGTTGTAACCTGCAAACAATTCATCTGCACCATCACCGGAAAGTGCAACTGTTACATGTTTTTTAGTTTCTCTTGATAAAATATTGACAGCAAGTGCAGAAGAATCTGCAAAAGGCTCATCGATGTTTTCAAAGAAATGATTCATCGATTCAAGAAGTTCCTTGTTTGTCAATGAAAAAACATGGTGATTGGTCCCCAAGTGCTTTGCAACCTGACTTGCGTATTTCGTTTCATCAAAATAGGGCTCGTCGGCAAATCCTATAGAAAAGGTGTCAATGTTTTTTTTGTGCTTTGCTGCCAATGCGGTGATGATGGAAGAGTCAATTCCTCCACTCAAAAAAGTTCCCAACGGCACATCTGAAATAAGTCTTTTTTCAACCGCATTTTCGAGCAAAACTTTCAATTCTTTTTTTGCATCGTCGTAAGTTGGAATCAAATATTTTTCTGGTTCTTGTGGTAATCCGTACCAGCGTTGTGATTTTGCATAAGAGGATTCATTGTTTTGCACAATGGAATAAACGCCTTTCTTATGAAAATAGGTTTGCTCAATAATTGCATCGGAATATTGTGGCAAATAATTCAAATGCAAATAATCTGCAACAATGTTCAAGGAAATTGTTTTTGGAATTCCATAAGCAAGCAATGCTTTCATTTCAGAACCGAACAATAAAACATCCGTGTCAAAATAATACAACAATGGCTTTTCTCCGAAACGATCTCTTGCCATAAAAAGACTTTCAGTTGTCTTGTCATAGATTACAAATGCAAAAAAACCATTCAACATTGCCAAGCACGATTCCTTTTCCTTTGCGTACAACTCCACCAAAACTTCCGTATCACTTTGGGAACGGAATTTCACGCCCTTTGCTTCCAGCTCTTTTCTTAATTCCTTGTAATTAAAAATTTCCCCATTGAGCACGATGGTATAACGGCCATCAGCGGAAGTAAAAGGTTGTGATGCAGCGGAAGAAGTGTCAATCACAGCCAAACGTGTATGGCCGAGCACAACATTGCCATCGCGAAAAGTGCCCTTTCCATCAGGACCGCGATGAGCCAAAGTTTTTACAGCATCATCGATTTTATCGAGATACTTTTTCCCTTTTTCGTTGAAGGCAATACCGCCGGTTATTCCACACATGGTAATTAATGATTAAGGATTAATGATGAATTGGAATTCTGTTTTTTATCCCTGCACCAAATATTTATTCATTGCGATGACTGAAATTTCAACCAGAACATCCAATGGAAGTCTTGAAACTTCAACGGTTTCTCTTGCAGGGAAATCACTCGTGAAATAGGAACCGTAAATCTCATTCACTTTACCAAAATCATTCAGGTCTTTCAGAAAAATTGTGGTCTTCACAACATTGGTGAAATTCAGTTCCGCTTCAGCAAGAATAGCCTTGAGATTTTCCATTACACGTTTAGTTTGTCCTTCAACGTCAGCAGGAATTTCTCCAGTTTGAGGATGTTTTCCAACCTGACCTGAAATGAACAGCAAGTTGCCATGGAGCACTCCGTGGGAATAAGGACCTATAGGAGCAGGGGCATTTTTTGATGTGATGATTTTTTTCATAATGTGTTTTTGTTCTTTTTAGATCTACTGCAAATTAATGGAAAAATCCCTTCCTCCACAATGCGCACAAATCCATAGTTATGGCTACGCTGTAATGAATCATTACACCCAT
>CAIQQJ010000148.1 GCA_903873905.1 uncultured Flavobacteriales bacterium | reverse complement strand
GTCCTAATGAATTCCAATGGTATACAAAATCTGGCAGAAATCTAAATAGCCCAGATGTACTTAGTTTCAAAAAATATGAAAGTGGCTTAAGAATCCCGCTTTTTATTAAAAAAAGCAATGACGAAGGAACCGACTTTTATTACATGGGAGAAGTGACTCCAATTGCTGATAGTTTTGAAGATGCAACAATGAAAAATGATAAAGGGAAAAAGGTTTCGGTTGTAAAAATCAAATTCAATATGGATTATCCTGTTGAAGATTCCATTTACGAATATATTACAACCACAGGGAAATAATGTTTTTGGGTCTTGAGATTTATTGGATTTAAGACAAATCCAAAACGTGTCCTAAAAGCAGTTGACAATGCTATTCCACCGGCGTATTATTGTAAAATGAAAAACTCTCCACAAACCCAAAATCCTCTCCTTTCAGATCAACCCTATACTTTCATCAATCTAAAAGCAAAAACATTCGCAGATTATAACATCATCTATCGCATCAACGATTGTTACGCGATCAATCAATTATCCCAAATTAAAAGCAACCACCAATTACTTTTCCAAAAATTCAACAACCAAATTCAACAAATGAATCTGGTAATAATCGACAGCATTTTCCCAATAATCCTCGCGGAAGTTGCACTTAATGTTCTAACAGAAGAGATTTCAACTTTTGAAGAATACATAAATGCAAGAAGATTCTTCGTAGCAGTCAATCCAAAATATGACAGGAAATATTTGACTTATAAATTCAAAACCTTCATCCATCACCTACTCTTCTCAAACATCGCATCAGGAAATATCTGCAAAGGCGAAATTGATATTAACAAAGTGTATTGCAGAAAAAATGATTCTTCGGAATTAGAATACTATTCCACCTTCCAACAATTCGAAATGCAAGAAATGATGCTAGAAAAAATGCAATTAGAAATAAATCTAAAATCCTCCTCCCTCTCCAACCACATAGCCACCCTTAACCTAAGAATCTTCCTTCCCTAAATTCACAAATCCTAAAACTGGCTTTTCAAGGAATCCAATTCCTATTTTTTCCATTTTACAATCTCCTAAACCACCACCTTTAAAAGCCCTCCCTTCACCTTCTAATCTCCGCACACAAATATTAATCGGAAATTAAAATGTGCGTTGACGTCCACGAAAAGTGCGGACTTGGAATTTTGCAGCAACTAGCAGTGTGGCATGTGTGCGCAAAATTTCAAGTCTTTTTTCGTGGGGCCCTTTTTGGTTACTTTTTGGGCAAGCAAAAAGTGACGGAATGAAATGAAATCTGCGAATGAAAGACTTTTTTAAATGGAAATACTGTCTTTTTAAGGAATCCAATTCCTATTTTTTCCATTTTTAATATCGCTTGTTCAAGCGTCTCCCAATTGCAATCAGGAGAGAAGCCCACTATGTAAAATGTTCATTACAGTTCAAAGGCGTTCTCGACTCCGCTCGAACAAACATCAAACATCAACTATCAAAAATTCTTCCTACTGAGATGATTGCCCAATAGAAACCTTCTCCACCGCCTTCTGAATATGCGCAATGATCTGATTCTTGATATACGCCAAATTCATATTCGAGTGGGCGCCCATCAAGTAGGCTTTTAAGGCAACCACCGGTTTTCCATAAGGAGTCAAACGGAATTTTGTGGTGATCGATAAAGCTGGCGCCGGATTATCAACTTCTTGTTGCGAGAGCAATTCTTTATAGACATCCATTTGAAACTGGTTGTATTTTACCAGCTCATCATAATATTTTTCCTTGTTGAATTCATTTTGATATTGCAATCCACCATCCATCCATTTCGGATACACGCGGAATAAAGTCACCGCACCATAACTGTCGTTGTTCACCACTTTTATGTTTTGGTGAAATTCCAATTCATCACGCAGCGATTGTTGCAACTCGATGAGATGACCGATCATCACTTGAAATCCTTCGAGACCAAAATATTTCAAGTGCGACCAAGCGATAAGCGCCGTGCTCGATCCGCGCGAAGTTTCGAGTGTATATTTTCCAGGATAATAAATGTTATTCGGATTGTGGAACAAATAAGAAACACCACCCGTAGGAGATTTCAACAAATCAAAAGTCTTTTCATCGCGCACGCAGAACACGGAACTCGCATAAGAGGAAAATCCAGTTTTGTGAAAGTCAACACCAACCGCATCCACATCTTCCATCCCACTCGCTTTCATCACACAATCAGAAATCAGTTTCATCGCGCGTGTCGAAAACTCCAATGGATTCGCATTGAAATCATAATCCTTGAACGACATCCAGGCCCAACCAATTACAGCATCTGCATAAATGAACGGACGCTGATCGATGTAATATTCCTTGTGCAATGTTTTGCAAAGTCGTGTAATCTCGCGCAAATTGTCAATGGCAAATGCATCCGTTGTTCCAGCAGTGGCCACCACCATCGCAATTGGAATTCCTTGTTTGTAATAATAAAGCATCGTTTCCTCGAGGTGATCGATGTTCATGGACGAATCCGAATTCACATCAATCTCCACAATATTTTTTTTGCCAAG
>CAIQQJ010000147.1 GCA_903873905.1 uncultured Flavobacteriales bacterium | reverse complement strand
TTGGTTGCATCGCAGGGAAAAGGGCAAGCACAGGAAATCCAAGCAACATCAATTGAAATTCTTGGTGCCTGCGATCCGGAAACTTATCCTTTGCAAAAACGTGGTCAGGATAGCAAAGACAAAAAAACCGTTACACTTCCTTTGGAATTTCTTCGCGAGAAAGCGCATTTGCGCCCACGTACAAATACGTTTGGTGCGGTGTTGCGTATTCGCCATCACATGACTTTCGCTATTCATAAATTTTTCAACGATAAGGGATTTTTCAATTTGCATTCGCCCATCATTACTGGTTCGGATGCTGAAGGTGCTGGTGAAATGTTTCGCGTAACAACTTTGGATTTGAATAATCTTCCAAAAACACCGGAAGGAAAAATAAATTTCGAAGAAGATTTTTTCGGAAAAGAAACCAATCTCACTGTATCAGGACAATTGGAAGGTGAATTGGCTGCACTGGCATTGAGCCAAGTTTATACTTTCGGTCCAACTTTCAGAGCGGAAAATTCCAACACGCCACGACATCTTGCAGAATTCTGGATGATAGAACCGGAAGTTGCATTCAACGACATCAACGATAACATGAATCTTGCTGAAGACATGTTGCGCTACTTGGTTCGTTATGCATTGGAACATTGTCATGATGATGTTCAATTTTTGAATGACACTTACGATGATAAATTAGTTGCGCGATTACATTCAGTAATTGAAAATCCATTTGCAAGAATTTCTTACACGCAAGGTGTTGAGATTTTAGTGGAAGCGATGGAGAAAAAGAAATTCGAATACAAACCGGAGTGGGGAAAAGATTTGCAGAAGGAACATGAAAATTATTTGGTGGAACATTTTAACGGGCCAGTTATTGTTACTGGTTATCCGAAAGACATCAAGGCGTTTTATATGAAGTTGAATGATGATGGAAAAACGGTTCGTGCGATGGATATTTTATTTCCATGGATCGGAGAAATCATTGGTGGGTCGCAACGTGAAGATGATTATGAAAAATTATTGGCGCGCATCAACGAAATGCATATTCCGCAAGAAGCGATGTGGTGGTATTTGGAAACAAGAAAATTCGGAAGCTGTCCGCATAGTGGATTTGGTTTGGGATTTGAGCGTTTGTTATTGTTCGTTACAGGAATGACAAACATTCGCGACGTAATTCCATTTCCGAGATTTCCGAAGAGTGCGGAGTTTTAAGCCGCAGATTGCGCAGATGTACGCAGATTATTTTCTCAAACCTTTTCTTTTTCTTCGTGGTTTTTTTGCGTGAGGGATAGCAGTGGAAAACCCGTCCCTCCAATCCCAACAATGCTGTTGGGAGGGTTGGGAAGGATTTGGAACGAATAGCCCGACCCTTCTTGTCAGCCTTCGATACATCCCCACAATCCTGTGGGGACACTCAGTCTGACAAGAAGTGACACGCCCAGATATTATAAATTCATTTTTTAAATTGACTACCGTCACCACTAAACACTACCACTATTATTTCATTGGTAATTGGTAATCCGATAATCTGTAATCAATTATCAATAATCTTCCCCATCATCAAGATCATCTTTCTTCTTCTTATCCTTCGGTGAATCCTCTTGTTGCAGAATAAATTTTCCACCGTCATCTTTTTTGCGATCTTCTTTTTTGTTTTTGTCTTTTGGATTTAAAGAATCTTTTTTAAACCAACCGAATTCATCGCTGAGAATACTTTTCAGATTTTGTTTTTCCTGATGCAAATCGTCCTTGATTCCTTGAATGGCTCCTTTGGTATCGTATTTTATTTCCGCATTATCGATGTAGCCTTTCATGCTGATGTATAAGCGTGTGCGATGGCCACCATCATCTTCTTCAATTCCAAATTCTGTATTCTGTGGTTTCGCTGCTTTCGCTTTTTTCGCTCTTATTTCATCCAGATCAACAATGAAATGATAATCCACGTTGTTGTCAAAATCATGTGTGCCCGACATGGTAATGTTAATTGCATTGGAATTGATTTCCATTTTAGGCATACTGATGATGCGGTTTTTTATTTCGAAATTGTTGTGCAGGCTTTTGAATTTTATATCCTTGAGATCGTCGAGTTTTATGAAACGTGAAAGCGCACTAAGTGGACGGAAATTGATGAGTTCTCCATTTGTAATGGTAATATCGGCATCGGTAAAAATTTTCTTTTCATTCACATTCAAATCATTTCCCCAGAGTGAAGCGAAGTTCACTTTTGAACTCAGCAATCCTCGAACATTATTGTAAGTGATGGTGGTGTCTTTGTCCTGACCGAAATTTTCCATTTGATAAAACAACTTGTAAATATTTACATTCTCAATATCCGCGTTGCAGGTAATGAGCAATGAGTCTTCACGATTTCCATCAATCATTCCGCTTCCACTTATTGAACCATCCATGGAATGAAAACGGATTGGATCGGCGGTGAGTCTTTTATTATCGAGTTGGATATCGCCAATAATATCAGCCGCTTCGAATTTTCGGAATAGAATGTGGCTGATGGAAGAATTCAAATGCAAACGCAAACGTTCTGGAAGAATGAGTTTGTAAATATCCTCCGCATCCTGTTTTGCATTTACAGTTTTTTCGGAATTCAACAAACTGTTCAAGTCCAAATTATGCGATGATAAATTTCCAGAAATGTCCAGCACTTCTCGTTCCGTAAAAAGATAACCGAGCAGATTTTTAACTGTGCCATCAATGAGGATATCGCTCTTGCCAGCTTGAGCAGAAAATTTTTCTGCGCTTACATTATTTCCATCGAAGGAAAGTTGTCCATTGATGCTATCCACTGCATAGGAAGCGCCTTTCAATTTTATTTTAGCGCCAATGAATTTTGCGATGCCAGAAGTTTTGAAAGCGCGAAAATCTTTTGGTGTAAGCGTTTTCCCTTTTGCTGGTGTTCCCGATGCAATTAATTGCAGGTCGAGAATTCCGGATGTTTCCTCAATGGTATCGATCTGCAAAACATTTTGTAATTCCGCCATGTCAATATGGCCAGACAGATCAGCATCATAATAGGGATGTTCAAAATTCTTCATGGAAAAAGAACCGGTGAATTTACTTTTTGCCGCTGAAGCGCTGAAAGAATTTATTTGCAAACCATCTTTCCCTTTCACATTGCTGAAATTTCCTTTCAACGAAATGGCAGAGAATTTTACAGAACCATTTTTTCTACTCAGGGTTGCGCCATCATTGATTCCAAATTTCGCAATGACAGTTGGAATAAGAGAGTCACCGTACAATCCTTTAACGGTTCCGTCAATGTAAAACTGTCCCGTGCTTTCCAATTCGTCAATGTCATTCTTATAGGAAGCGGGAAGTAGTGAAAGGGCTTCTGGCAAATCAATATCGTCGCCTTTTATGGCGAGATCCATTTGGTAGTTTTTCTTTTGCTGTAAAACATTTCCCGAAACAATTAGTGCAAGTTCGGAAAGATTCAGTTTCCCAGTTTTGATGGAATAGGTGTTGGTGACATTGTCAATTTCCATCACGAGATCAAGCGCGCCTTTATTTCCCTTGAAGTATTCCCTTTTTCCCAATGCAATTTTTCCAACAGTAAATTCGGCTTGTGTTTCGAATTCATATTTGTCTTTTCCGAAATCACCTGTGAATTTCAGGGAACGAAAATTCCCCTTATAAACCGATTTTGATTTTTTGTCGGTATAACTGCAAGTGACATTCTTCAGTAAAATTTTATTCAATGCAAAATTGACATTCGATGTGTCCTTTTTTACGGAATCATTTTCCTCCTTGAGGAATTGATAATTGTCGCGGCCTTTTTCATCCACCCACATTTTTAGCGTGGCATCTTCAACGGTAATATTATGGATGGAATAATTCTGATGAAACAAATCCATAATATTAAAACCGAGAGAAATGCTTCCCGCTTTCAATAAAGTATCCCGTTTCGAAAGCGTTGTTGCATCAAGCGCTGCAATGTTTTTGAAGATGACGGAAACATCAGGAAAAGTCTTGATGATGGTTAGATCAATATCTTTTGGGTCAATAATGATTTTTGTATTGACACGCTTGTTTACTTCCGAAATCACATATCCTTTCACTTCGTCTTGGTACAGGTAGGTGATCCCAATCAGAACAAGAATCAGAAAAATAAAAATTCCACTGATCCAGAAAAATAAACGCACAATTCGTCTCCACCATGCTCGACTTTTAGGTTTGACATCGAGTGGAATAGTGTTAGCGTTTTCTGTGTTTTCTGCTTCGGTCATAATTTATCAGGGGTAAAGATAAAACGTGCGTGCGCCTGCTTTGTTATGGGAAGTAGGAGGTTGTGAGTAGTGATATGTTAATTATGGAGCGAAGTGGCAGTTATTGGCTTGTGGGATTGAAAATCTGAACACTATGTGATACAATTAAATGCTGGAGTAATTGGTTTTTTGCCTTTTTCCGCTTTTTGCCGATGAAAATTTTATTGTTAGAGGTGTAAAATGCTGTAAATGGTTTGCTAGTTTGGGAGAATGTTCTATATTCACAATTGCAAACACGGTCACAATTTTAGCATTGGTCAAAACTGGATTTTATCCCTTAAAATGAACTGTCATTTTGGGTATCCATTTTTCGATTTAAACAAACACAAAACTAGCACAATGAAAAAATCACTTTTCATTTTTGGGTATTGCTTACTAAGCAGTTTTTTATTGCATTCGCAAAACCTCCTTCTATTTTCTGAGAATTTTCAAACGGGTGGTGGCACCTTTACATTGAATGGAAGTGGTCCGGGATCCAATACTGGAAATAATCAATGGATAGTGAACAACACTTATACAGGTGCTCCCACTTATCCGAATACAATGCGGCAGGACAGCACCTATAGTGGAACAATAAGTTTTGCTCCCTATAGCCAAAACTTGCATATTTATGATGCACCATCAGCAATTACTAATTGCAATTACAATCCTTCCGCACCTTCCGACCGTTTTGCAAGTATGACAAGTGGTATTTGCACCATGGGTATGGATTCCGTTCATTTTAGTTTTTTCTATCTCTGTGAAGGATCGCCAACAGCTTACGGAAAAGTTTATTACAGTGCCAATAATGGGCCATGGATTCAAACAGGTTTCGCTCAATACAACAATAAATACAAATGGAAGTATGAGGATATTACTGACCCTGCATTTAGTAATGTGCCAAATCTTCGTTTTGCTTTCCGATGGGAAAATAATAGTGGACCTTCACCAGATTCAGTAGCCTTTGCAGTTGACGATATCAATATTGTAGCGAGTTATACTACCAATTCTATTACACTTTCAGTCGATAGTGTTTCTCCAAATCCAGTATGTCAAGGAGGATTGCTTTTTATTTATTGGCATCTTTCCGATACCTTGTGTGATGGAACTTATTCTATCGATCTATCCACTTCTGTAGGAACTTTTCCTGGTTCCAATTCTTGGGTTGCAGGAATTAATTATCCTCAAACAAGCGGGGCGTTTGCAATTTTACTACCTACAACAGTTGGAGTAGGAAATTGTTATAAAATTAGATTACGACGAACGTCGCCGCCTCCATTTATAACGGGAACAGCTTCGGCCTGTTTTTCAATTGTGGCCTGTCCGAATGTGATCACCACTTTACAACCGGTCGTAACATTTGACACCAACGCAGTTTGTGTTGGCAGTGCTATTGATGTTCCTTTTTATTCAACAGGAGTTTTTGCTCCAAATAATTATTACACGGCTCAACTTTCTGATGCAAGCGGAGTTTTTCAAGCGATTCCGCCAGTCATTGGTACTGTTTTTAATAACACCACTTATGATCCCGCCTTAGGTTCATTGCCTGGATCAGTATCTGGATTGATTCCCAATGTTCCACCAGGTTGCGGTTATCGAATACGTGTTGTGTCTACAAGTTCACCTGTAATCGGTGCCTCTTGGGGTCCATTCTGTATTGGAGATTGCGATATAACAACCAACCACAATCAGGATCTGAATTTTTGTGTTACGGATTGTGCAACGGCTCCTTTAGGTGCAAATTCATTGATAGATATTAACGTTAATACCTACAATACAACTTCTGTTTATAATCCAGGAAATTTATTCCAGACGCAGTTATTAAGCAGCATGAATTTTGCGCAAATAGGTGTCAATGGAATTTTGGGATCTGTTGCCGCTACAGGTGACACAACAATGAATATTCATATTACCTGTAAGGATAGTTTACCAATCGTTGGCATCCCTATTGGAATGAATTACTTGCGTGTAATAGCAACAGACGCTACTGTTCCTGATAATACACTTGGATCACTTATCAGATTAACCGTTGGTGCTCCAAATGCTATTCCTCCTCTTATCACTTCTTATGATTTCACCACATTTACGCCAAGTGATACATTTTGTGCAGGTGATATTGTGGCCTTGTTTTTCTCGCCTTATTCATACGCAGCCAATTCAACTTATTTGTGGTCGTGCAGTGGAATAAATGGCGGACAACCTTTTGTTTCTCCATCTGGAGCAAATTCGAATTCACTTTATGTGAGTTTAGGTGCTCCCGGTACACTGACTTTTTACGTTCAGGAAACTAGTTTCGGATGTGTTGGACCAATGTCTCCAGTAAGAACAATTGTTGTTCTTGGAATACCAAACGTTGCGGTAACAGGACCACATACTGTTTGTCAGGGTGACACAAACACTTTCCAGACATCATTCATGAATAGTACTTATTATAGTTGGGCAACTAACGGCGGAACTATTGTTGATACTGCTAACAATATTATTGATATGTCATTTCCAAATGTTGGTTCATACCAACTCACATTAAATGCCATTAACCAATGCGGTTCATCTTCCTCAGCTTTTAATCTTACTGTAAAACCATATCCTACAGCAAATGCAGGAAATGATACAATGATTTGCGGAAGTAATCCAATAACGCTTACCACACCAACTGGGCCTGGTTATAGTTTCTCATGGACAAATGGATCAACCGTAATTAGCACTACGCATACTGCAACAGTTACTCCGACCGTTACCACCACATATGTTGTTTCTGTTAGCGTAACAGGAGGTTGTGTAAGTACTGATTCAATAAAAATAACCGTTAACAATTTAAGTGACAGTATTTCTTCCACTCAATCGAGTTGTGTTGCCAATGATGGAACGGCTACGGTCACTCCAATCGGTGGCGTTGCACCTTATACTTATAGTTGGAACACGGGACAAACAACTCAAACAATTACGGGTCTCTCTTCTGGAATTTATGCATGTATTATCACAGATGCATTCGGCTGTTCAAAAACAGCAACAGTTACAGTGGGCAGTGCAAACACACTTAATCCAGATGCAGGTATTTATGTCACCATTCCAATTGGCACTTCCACACAATTAAATGGAACAGGTGGAGGAACTTATAGTTGGTCACCAACTGGTAATTTAAGTTGTGCCACTTGCCAGAATCCAATTGCATCTCCAAGTGTAACTACAACCTATACATTGACAGTTACCGATTCACTCGGATGTTCTTCAACAGATACTGTGACAGTTTTCGTTGACATTATCTGTGGAGATATTTATGTGCCAAACGCGTTCTCACCGAATGGAGATAATCAAAACGATATTCTTTATGTTCGTGGAGTTTGTATTGTGACGATGACTTTTGAAATCTTCAATCGTTTGGGTGAAAAAGTATTTTCCACAACAGATCCAAACATTGGATGGAATGGATCTTGGCGCGGTTCTCCATGTGAAAATGCAGTCTTCATGTACGTATTGCAAGCCACATTGATTGACGGAACAGAAGTGAATAAAAAAGGAAACTTCTCCTTAATAAAATAATAATCCGAATTGAAAATTCTCTTCCGAAAAAACTTCTTTTGGAAGAGAATTTTTTCAAAACGAATGCACAATTATTAGACGAAAACATTTGAATTAATTTCTCTTCATGAAAAAGATCAAACTTTTTTTACTGCCGCTGCCGCTCTTTTTGCTGCCGCTTTTTTCTTCAGGTCAGGATATTCACTTTTCACAATTGACGGAAACGCCATTGCTGATGAATCCTGCACAAGCAGCATTGGGACACGAATTCATGGCCATCATTAATTACAAGGACCAATGGAAAAGTGTGAGCAGTAATCCTTTCAAAACTTTTAACGTAAGCGGCGATATGGCGTTTATGAAAAAGTCAAATGGAAATCATTTGGGTTTGGGATTAAACTTTTTTTCAGACAAAGCAGGAGATGCATCAATGGGAACAACAACAGGGCAACTGCATTTGTCAGGAGTGCTTGCGATGGATGACAATAATTTGGTTTCGGCAGGAATTTATGGTGGATTCGGTCAACGCAGTTTGAGTTACGATAAACTGAATTGGGATAACCAATTTATCGGTGGCACTTTGGATCCTTCTGCACCTTCCATGGAACCGAATTCTGTTTCCAATCGTACATACGCTGATATGGGTTTTGGAGTTGGTTGGTTTTATGGAACGGGTCACAACACCATCAGTTCAAATGATGCGATGAACATTAATGCAGGGTTCGCATTACAGCATATCAACAAACCTGTTTATACTTTTTATGGCAATACCGATATGCGTTTGCCAATGAAAATAGTTGCACACGGAAGTGCTGACATTGGAATAAAAAATTACAGTCTTGTTCTCGAGCCAGGATATCTTGTAACTGTTCAAGGCGGTCATCATGAAATAAATGCGGGAATGTTGGTAAAGTATATTACCCAAGAAGCTTCGCATTACACGGGTAGAAAAAAACCGGCTGCATTTGTTCTAGGAGGATATTATCGTTTCGGCGATGCTTTTAATATTGTTGCCGGTGTTGAACGTTCTGCTTTCAGAATTGGATTGAGTTACGACGTTAACTTATCCGACTTGACTGTTGCAAGTAAATCGCTCGGAGGTTTTGAAGTTTCCCTGAGATTTATGACGCCAGACCCTTTTGGAAAAAAAGGATCCTCGAATATGTTTAATTGATAGGAAGAAAAAAATTATTTTTTAAGAGGCAATCCACTTTTTATGAGTGAATTGCCTCTTTTAATTTCAGAAACTTCTGAAGCTATTTTTCTTTTCTTGGACGCTTCCCTTTAGAATGTTTCTCGTCTGATTTCTTGAAATTGAATTTCTTTTCTCCTCCAATTTGCATGCGTAATATTCCAACTTCTTCTGTTGTAAGGTGTCGGAATCTTCCACGAGGCAAGTTTTTCTTTGTCAATCCTGCATAGGAAACACGATCGAGTTTTGTGACATCGTAACCAAGACCTTCGAACAAACGACGCACTACTCTGTTACGGCCGGAGTGAATGACAATGCCAACTTCTTTTTTATCCAAACCATCGCCAACAAAACTCAATTCATCTGCTTTCATAAAACCATCTTCCATCTCATAACCCTTCAGGATTTTTTCGAAATCATCATTCTTCAAGTTTTTATCAAGGGAAACGTGATAGATTTTACGAACATTGTTTTTCGGATGTGTAAGTCGTTCTGCAAGATCTCCATCGTTTGTGAAAAGCAAAAGTCCAGTTGTGTTTCTGTCGAGACGTCCAACAGGATAAATTCTTTCTTTCCCAGCTTCTTCAATCAGTGTCATCACCGTTTTTCTTTCTTGTGGGTCATCCGTTGTGGTGATGTAATCTTTTGGTTTGTTAAGAAGAACGTAAGACATTTTTTCACGACGCAACAATTGATCTCCGTAATGAATGGAATCTCCAGGACCAACTTTTGTTCCAAGTTCAGTTACAATTTTTCCATTCACCTTAACTACTCCCGCTTCAATCAAATCATCCGCTTCACGGCGCGAACAGATACCGGTATTGGCAATGAAACGATTCAAACGAACGGAAGTTTCATTGTCCTTATAAGCACCAGCTCTTAATGGACGATTATCATTTTTGAATTCTTTCGGAGTTTCATCCGATGTTTTCACAGAAGTTTTTTTGTCTTCGCGATTGGATTTGATAAATGCTTTTGCGTCATCTGCATTTTCAAAAACCTGCCAATCTTCATCCTTGATTTTGTCTTCGCGAACTTTTATTTCTGCAGTATTGGTTTTTCCAAATTGTTTACGGTCTGCAAATGTTTTTTTCTTGAAGGGTCTTCCAAAAGAACTTTCCTTGCTAACAAAAGGTTTATCACCAAATTTTCGTTCGCCGCCTTCTGATTTTCCTTCATAAGGTTTTTTGGAATACGGTTTGTCACCGAATTTTCTTTCACCACGATCTGGACTATCTCCAAAAGATTTTTTCACATAAGGTTTGTCACCGAATTTTCTTTCGCCACGATCTGGTTTATCTCCAAAAGATTTTTTCGCATACGGCTTGTCACCAAATTTTCTTTCGCCACGATCTGGTTTGTCACCAAAAGATTTTTTCGCATACGGCTTGTCACCAAATTTTCTTTCGCCACGATCTGGTTTGTCGCCAAAAGATTTTTTCGCATACGGCTTGTCACCGAATTTTCTTTCGCCACGATCTGG
>CAIQQJ010000146.1 GCA_903873905.1 uncultured Flavobacteriales bacterium | reverse complement strand
TTTGCCATTTCAAATGTTCCCATGCGTGAAAAAATAATATCAGCAATCAAAAACAATCCAACCACGTTCACACCATGACTGAACATTTGAACTAGTCCACCTGTAATTCCTTCTGTGTTGCCTTTTACTGGAGAAAATGCCATAATACCAGCGGCAATCAATCCAACGTGTGCAATGGAAGAATACGCGATGAGTCGTTTGAAATCTTTTTGCGCAATCGCCATGAATGAAGCGTAAAGAACGCTGACGATTGAAAGCACAACAACTGTTGGTCCCCATTGTTGCAAAGCATCTGGTGTCAATGGTAACAACCAACGAATCAATCCATATGTTCCCATCTTCAACATGATTCCGGAGAGCAACATTGTTCCTTGTGTTGGAGCAACGTGATAAGTGTCGGGCTGCCATGTGTGGAAAGGGAAAATTGGCATTTTGATGGCGAAGGCGAGGAACAATCCCCAGAAAACAAAACTCTGTTCAGTCAAGCCTAATTTGTGTTGCCGTGCAACATCCATTAGTGCATTGAGGTTGAATGTGTGAATTCCTGTATCGCCGATTGAAGTGTTGAGGTATAAATAGATTAAAGCGGCAAGCATGAACAAACTGCCGAATAAAGTATAGACGAAAAACTTGAAGGTGATTGTTCCGCGATTTTCTCCACCCCACATTAAGCAGATGAAATAAATTGGAATCAACGCTAATTCCCAGAAGATGTAGAACAGGAATCCATCGTGCGCAACGAACACTCCAATGAGCGCCATTTGCATAAACATAATGAGCGCGTAGAAGAGAGAAGGGTTTTCATGTTTTGTTCCGAATCCGCTGAGGATAATTAATGGAACAAGAAAGCAGGTTAGGAATACCAGAACCATACTGATTCCATCCATCGCAATATTGAAATCAATACCGAGTGAAGCAATCCATGGAACGTCCAAGGCAAGTCTTTCATCAGCAACTCCTGATAGCTGAGATTTATGCAGGAAAAAATACGCGACGATGCAGAGAATAAATTCAATGACAGAAGCGGCCAGTGCAATTCGTTTTACACCATCTCCTTTTGTGAAAAGAAGCAGCAGTGCAAAAATGAGCGGCAAACCAATTAACGAAGCTGTAATCATAATTCAGCAAACACTTTTATCAGAATAATTTTACCAATAGCATGATGATGATCGCGATAGTCATTGCAAACATGTAGAATCCGATGTTTCCCGATTGTGCATAACGGAGAATTCCACCTGACCACTTTACTACAGTTCCAACACCATTTACGAAACCATCAACAACTTTATTTTCAAAGTATTTATATCCTTTATCGGAAATCCAATCCATTGGTTTGCGGACGATCGCATTGTAAAATTCATCCACATAATATTTGTGATAAATCACCCGCTGGTATTTCGGCATGTCAATTTCATTTTGAATCGGAATCATGTTCTTCTTCTTGTAAACGAACCATGCAACATAAATCGCCGCACATGCAGAAAGAACAGCAATGATCATGAGTCGAGCTTCATCCATACTAAATGCTTTTGGACGATCCATCCATGTAGATGCATATCCGTAAGCGGGCTCGAGAAATTTGTAAAGCAAATGTTGTTCTCCATTCGGAATTCCAAGGAATCCTCCCGCAGCTGCGAGTATGGCAAGAATCACCAATGGAACAGTCATGGTCTTTGGTGATTCATGAAGATGGTGTTCTTGATCGTGCGTGCCACGGAATTTTCCATGGAAAGTGAGGAAATACAATCGGAACATATAAAATGCAGTAAGCATGGAACCGATTACTCCGAGTATCCAATAAATTTTATTGTGTTCGTATGCAGCAGCGAGAATTTCATCTTTCGAGAAAAATCCAGAGAAAGGAGGAAGACCCGAAATCGCAATTGTTGCAATTAAGAAAGTAAGGTGAGTAATTGGCAATGCTTTTTTCAATCCACCCATTTTGCGAATGTCTTGTTCGCCACTCATTGCGTGAATCACGCTTCCTGCACCAAGGAATAAAAGCGCTTTGAAAAATGCGTGAGTCATTACGTGAAAAACACCGCCAGTAAATGCACCAACTCCTAATCCAAGAAACATATATCCCAATTGAGAAACGGTGGAGTAGGCAAGAACTTTTTTAATATCGTTTTGGAACAATCCAATTGTTGCAGCGAACAAAGCGGTACACACACCAACAATTGCAACCACTTCACTTGCAACAGGTGCATTTACAAAAATCACTGCAGAACGCGCGATCATATATACACCGGCAGTTACCATCGTAGCCGCATGGATGAGAGCAGATACCGGAGTTGGACCCGCCATCGCATCTGGTAACCATGTGTAAAGAGGAATCTGTGCGCTTTTTCCGCAAGCTCCGATGAACAATAAAATACCAATGAGATTATAAATTTCCTTGTTGTAAGCATTGTCATGAACACCTTTGAAAACGGTATCGAAATTCAAACTGTTGAAGGTGATGTAAATCAAAATCATTCCCAATAAAAATCCGAGATCACCAATTCGATTTACGATGAAAGCTTTTTTCGCAGCATTATTGTATTCTGTGTTTTTGAACCAGAAACCAATTAACAAATAAGAGCAAAGTCCAACACCTTCCCAGCCAACGAACATCACGAGGTAGTTGCTTCCCATTACTAGGAACAACATGAAGAAGACAAATAAATTCAGATAAGCGAAAAAGCGATCGTATTTCTCATCGTCTTTCATGTAACCAACTGAATAAACGTGAATCAGAAATCCAACGCCGGTAATGATGAGCATGAATAAAACGGAAAGCGGATCAATGAGAAACGCGAAATCGATGTGCAATCTTCCTGTGGAAATCCACTCTGATAATTTAATTACCTGAGTCGTTCCGTGTAACTGAAAGAAAATTCCAAGCGAAAGTCCGAAAGCCGCAAGAATGCTTCCGCAACCGACCATGGTGACGAGATTTTTCGAAAGTTTTTTCCCGCCAAGACCGATGATCAGAAATCCGATCAGAGGCAGAATGGGAATTAACCAGGCTAATTGAATCATATTCGGTTGTCTTTGTCAGTTCTTGGCGGGAAAACTGACAATTAATTTTTTATCCTTTTAGTTTATTGAGAATGTCAATATCTGTTGACTTTGAATTTCTATAAATCACCATGAGAATTGCCAGACCAACCGCAACTTCTGCAGCGGCAACAGCCATAATGAAAAACACAAATACTTGCGCATTAGGATCACTGTGGTGAGCTGAAAAGGCAACAAGTAAAAGATTGACAGCATTCAACATTAATTCAATGCACATTAAAATGATAATTGCATTCCGACGGAACAATACACCGAGAACACCCAAGCCAAATAAAATTGCGCTTAGTGTGACGTACCACGTTAAAGGAATGATTTGTATAGCACTCATCTTAATGAATATTTTTTTTGCTGAGCATTACCGCGCCAACCATTGCCGCGAGGAAAAGCACAGATGAAAGTTCGAATGGAACAAGGAAATCGTTGAAGAGAACCTTTCCGAGATTATTTACCAAACCAATATTGGCATCATTTGGTTGTGCTAATTTCATTTGATCTGCACCTTTCAAAGCACCGACCAAAGTCACCATCATAATTCCACCAGCCGTAACTGCAGCAATTTGAATCCATGCTGGCTTGTGTGGTTCTGTGTCTTTATTCAAATTCAACATCATGATGACGAAGAGGAACAGAACCATAATCGCTCCAGCGTAAACAATGACATGGACAACAGCAAGGAATTGCGCGTTGAGTAAAATGTAATGTCCCGCAATGGCAAAAAAAGTAATGATCAAGTAAAGCACACTGTAAATCGGGTTCTTGGTAAAAATCATCAGCACGCCGCTAATAATAGCAACGAACGATAAAACGCCGAATAGAATTTGTGTTATAGTGATATGCCCCATACTTGTATCGCGAAAAAATTAATGTCCCGCGTTTTTTGATTTAATAGACTTATTTGGATCCCAGGTTTTGTTGTGTGCGTATTCAGTGTGTTTTTTAAATTCCAAAACACCAATTGTCTGACGTTTTGAAACATCAACCCGATCTTTCGCTTCAACACCCTCAACGAGTTTATCTTTTCCGTAAACAAAATTTTCACGTTCAAAATCGGAAGGAACAATTCGGTCGGTTAGAAAAATTGCTTCTTTTGGACAAGCGTCTTCACATAATCCACAGAAGATGCAACGCAACATGTTTATTTCATAAACAGCAGCATACTTTTCTTCGCGATATAAATTCTCTTCTCCCTTTTTTCTTTCGGCAGCAACCATAGTAATCGCTTCAGCCGGACAAGCGACAGCACAAAGTCCACAAGCTGTACAACGTTCAGCGCCAATTTCATCACGCTTCAAAGTATGTTGTCCGCGATACACTTCTGCAATTGGACGTTTTTTATCAGGATAACTTACGGTCTCTGGCTTGCGGAAAAAATGCGACATGGTAATGCGCATTCCACTCAGGATCGCAGGGAAATATATTCTTTCCCAGAATGTCATTTCCTTGTTTGAAACTACTTTCGATCTATTCGTGAGCGATTGCATGAGCGCGATTTCTTTTTTTCTTTTATTAAATTCTTCCAGTTGCCCAGAGTAAAATTCCCGTTGCTATCATATTGGCGATGGACAAAGGTATCAGGATTTTCCAGCCTAGATTCATGAGTTGGTCATAGCGGAAACGTGGTAATGTCCAGCGAATCCACATGAATAGGAAAATGAAAAATATTGTTTTTGAGAACATCACAACCGTTCCGATTATTGCAACGGCATTCGGATTTGCGATTTGATCCATCCATGGGAAATTATAACCGCCGAAAAAGAAAAGGGCCATTACCGCAGAGGAGATAAACATGTTGACATATTCCGCAAACAAATAAAATCCGAGTTTCATTGAACTGTATTCGGTGTGGTAACCGCCAACCAATTCTGTTTCACATTCTGGTAAATCAAAAGGAGCACGATTGGTTTCTGCCAATGCACAAATGAAGAAAATGAGAAACGTGAGTGGGTTTTTGAAAACGTTCCAAGAAAGCCAATGCGAATGCTCATTGTAAAAGCCATGTTGCTGCTCCACGATTTGAGTGGTGCTGAGCGATCCTGTAATCATAATCAAAGTGATCGCGGAAATTCCCATCGCTACTTCATAACTGATCATTTGGGAAGAGGAACGCAATGCGCCAATAAGGGAATATTTATTGTTCGAGGCCCAACCACCAAACATAATTCCATAAACACCAATGGAAACAACTCCGAATAAATATAAAACGCCAATATTAATATCTGCCACTTGCAATGGATATTTTACACCACCGATAACAAGATCTGGCCCCCAAGGAATAACTGCGCTTGTGCAAAGTGATGTCAACATTGCAAGGCCAGGACCGAGAATAAATAAAAACTTATTTGAAACGTTAGGAATGATTTCCTCTTTCATGAACATCTTCACACCATCGGCTACCGGCTGTAGAATTCCAAAAGGGCCCGCACGATTTGGTCCGAGTCGATCTTGGAAGAATCCAGCGATCTTTCGTTCTCCGTAAGTTGAGTACATCGCAATGACCAGCGATATGGCAAATACAGCAACAACGAGAATCAGTTTATATATTATGTAAGTGCTCATTACTTCTTATCTACTTGTTTTTTGCTTTTCAATTCTTTCAATTGTTTTCCTGTATCCAATTTCAACTTTGCCAATTCATAATGATTCTGTGAAATAACAGAATGATGATCAATATGACTTGGGCCTTCAATATTCCAATCGGAATATCTTTTGTGTTCGAAACGGCAATCGTTGCAAATCCAATCAGTCACTTCTCCCCACTGGTCTTTTCTTCCTGTTACACGCAAAACATCTTCACCTTTAAACCAGAGACGAACTTTTCCTGCACACTTTTTACATTCACGATTTGCATCAACAGGTTTTGTAAACCAAACACGACTTTTGAATCGGAATGTTTTATCGGTCAATGCACCAACAGGACAAACATCAATGATATTTCCCGAAAATTCGTTGTCGATTGATTTTGTAATATACGTGGAGATTTCAGAAACATCTCCGCGATTCATTACACCATGCACACGTTTTTCAGTTAATTGATTCGCGGTATTCACACAACGGAAGCAGAGAATGCAACGCGTCATATGCAATTGTACATAAGGACCAATATCTATTTTTTCAAAACTGCGACGATCGAAATCGTAACGTGTATTTGCAGAACCATTTTCATAACTCAAGTCTTGCAAATGACATTCGCCAGCTTGATCACAAACAGGACAGTCGAGTGGGTGATTCAGCAATAGAAATTCAACAACACCTTTTCTATCAATGAGATTTTGTTCAGATGTATAATTCGCCACTTCCATTCCATCCATTACTTCTGTTCTACAAGAAGCAACAGGTTTTGGCATTGGAGTTGGATTGGCAGCAGAGCCTTTTGTTACACGCACAATACATGTACGACAATATCCACCACTTACTTTTAATTTTGAATAATAACACATTGCAGGAGGAGCAACATGTTTTCCAATCATGCGCGCAGCTTGAAGAATCGTAGTTCCTTTCGGCACTTCAATCTCAATTCCGTCTATGGTTACTTTCGGCATGTTCTGTATTTCGTTTTAAAAAACCCTAAGCTGTTGGCTGCAGATTTCTCATGTTATAATAATGTTTAACGTCTTTTATTTTCTCAGGATGATTAACGTATTCTTCAAACTCAGCACGGAAATGACGAATTGCACTTGCGACAGGCCATGATGCAGCTTCTCCCAATGGACAAATTGTTTTTCCGTCAATTTTACTTTGAATGTCAAACAGCAAATCCACATCACTTTGTTTTCCGTGGCCTTCAAGAATGCGATGAAGAACTTTTTCCATCCAACCTGTTCCTTCACGACATGGCGAACATTGTCCACAACTTTCGTGATGATAAAAACGAGTGAAGTTCCAAAGATTTTTTACGATGCTAGCTGTTTCATCCAACACGATGAATCCGCCAGAACCCAACATTGTTCCAGTTGCAAATCCACCATCGGCAAGTGACTCGTACGACATTAATCGTGGTTCACCTTTTGCAGTTTTCAAAAACAATTCAGCAGGAAGAATTGGAACAGAAGAACCTCCAGCCACAACAGCTTTTAGTTTTTTCCCATTCTTAATTCCACCACAATAATTTTCAGAATAAATAAACTCTTCAGTAGAAAGGCCCATTTCAATTTCGTAAACACCAGGTTTTGCAAGATGTCCACAAGCTGAAATTAATTTTGTGCCCGTACTTTTCCCAATTCCAATTTTTGCATACTCATCTCCGCCCATTAGAATGATAGGAACAGTAGCAGCAATTGTTTCAACATTATTGACAACAGTTGGTCGCCCCCACACTCCAGACACAGCGGGAAATGGTGGTTTGATTCGTGGATTTCCACGTTTTCCTTCTAGTGACTCGATCAAAGCGGTTTCTTCTCCACAGATATATGCGCCCGCACCACACTGAACATAAAGTTCAAGATCAAATCCAGAACCTAATATATTTTTTCCAAGTAAACCTGCATCGTAAGCTTCCTGAATCGCCTTTTCTAAAATGTGATAAACATAAAGCAATTCACCACGGATATAGATGTAAGAAACATTTGCACCCAACGCATAACTTGAAAGAATCATTCCTTCAATTAGCATGTGTGGTTTGTTCTGCATTAGGAAACGATCCTTGAAAGTTCCTGGCTCTGATTCGTCAGCGTTGCAAACCAAATGACGGGGAACGCCTTCTGGTTTTGCAATGAAACCCCACTTCATTCCTGTTGGGAATCCTGCGCCACCACGTCCACGTAATCCAGATTTTTTTACTTCGTCAACAACTTCACTCTGTTGCATCTTCAGTGCTTTTTCAAGCGCCTTGTATCCGCCATTCGCACGGTAAACTTCCAAGGTGCTAATTCCCTGGACATTTATATTTTCAAGAAGCAATTGCTTTCCCATTTGAAGTGCGTGACTTAAAGTTGTGTTTTAATATGTTTTTTATCAAAATGCGTTTTACGTTCGCCTGATGATTTATAATCGTTGAGCATTGTATCAACCGATTCAGTGCTCATGTTTTCATGATAGGTTTCACCAACTTGAATGACAGGAGCTGTTCCGCAAGCAGCCAAACACTCAACTGTTTTCAAAGTAAACATTCCGTCAGGTGTGGTTTCTCCGTCTTTGATATTTAATTTTTTCTCAATGTGTCGAACCAAATCTTCCGCGCCCAACAACCAACACGGACCAGTACGACAAACTTCGATGAGGCATTTTCCAACCGGTTTCAAATTGAACATGGAATAGAAAGATGCGACTTCGTAAACTTCAATCGGCTTAATGTTCAAAATCAAAGCAACATAATCCATCACAGGTGCATCTAGCCAACCATCAAATTCCATTTGTGCAAGATGCAGCACAGGAATGAGAGCCGACTTCTGTTTGCCTTCCGGATAACGCTTGATCATTCGCTGAACAAGCGCCATTGTATCGTCCGTAAATTTTATTTCTTTTGACATTATTAATTCAATTAGGCATCCAATTCACCGGCAATAACATTCATGCTCGACATGGTCAGAATTGCATCCGACAACATTCCGCCTTTGATCATTTCAGGATAAGCTTGGTAATAAATGAAACAAGGACGACGGAAATGCAAACGATAAGGTTGACGTCCGCCATCGCTGATAAGATAGAACCCAAGCTCGCCATTTCCAGCTTCAATGCTATGATAAACTTCTCCAACAGGAACATCTGTTTCGCCCATCACAATTTTGAAATGGTAAATCAGCGCTTCCATTTTATTGTAAACATCTTCTTTTGGAGGCAAATAAAATTCAGGAACCTCGGCATGAAACAAATTTTCCTTTCGGTCAATTTTTCCCATCGCCTGTTTGATGATGCTGTATGACTCCCACATTTCCTGCTCGCGAACCATAAATCGGTCATACGTATCACCATTTGTTCCAAGAGGAATGATGAAATCAAAATCTTCATAAGAAGAATAAGGATTCATTACCCGCACGTCATAATCAACACCCGCAGCACGCAAGTTTGGACCAGTGAAACCATATTCAAGAGCACGATCGCCAGCTATTGGGCCTACACCAATTGTGCGATCCATAAAAATGCGATTGCGCTTCAATAAATTTTCAAATTCCGTCAAGCACTTATGAAACTCTTTAGCAAAATGATCGAGTTTTTGCCAAACTTTTTCATTCCAATTTCTTTCGAATCCACCCACGCGACCGATGTTTGTTGTTAAGCGCGCACCACACATTTCCTCAAATATTTCATAAATGAATTCACGCCATTCAAACACATAGAAGTATGGCGTCAATGCACCTGTGTCAACACCAATAATAGAATTGCAAATGATATGATCGGCGATACGGGAAAGTTCCATTACAATAACGCGCATGTATTCAACACGTTTCGGAAGTTTCACCTTGATCAGTTTTTCAACTGTCATGTGCCAGCCCATATTATTGAGTGGTGAAGAGCAATAATTCAGACGATCGGTAAGAGGGGTGATTTGATTATAAGGACGATGCTCAGCAATCTTTTCAAATGCACGATGGATATATCCAAGGGTGGATTCCGCGTGCATTACTTTTTCTCCGTCTAATTTCAGAACATTCTGAAAAATTCCGTGCGTAGCAGGGTGAGTCGGTCCGAGATTGAGTGTGGTATACTCTTTCTCTTCGGCTACAGGGTGATTAATATTTTCAGTCGTTTCGCTCATGATTATCGTCCGAACATGGAATCGTTTTTGTCTTCGCGCGTTCCATCTTCAAGTGGAAATTCTTTTCGCATCGGGTGAAAAGTGGCGTTATCTAAATTGAGAATGCGTTTCAAGTTTGGGTGACCCTTGAAAATAATTCCAAAGAAATCAAATTCCTGACGCTCCATCCAATTCGCAGTTGCCCATAGTGAAGTGACAGTGGGAATATGAAGGTCGTTTCCAGGAAGGAATGTTTTGATACGAATTCGAAAATTCTTCGGCATGTTGTGCAATTGATACATCACTCCGAATTCTTTTCCTTTTTGATCAGGATAATGTAAGCCACACATGGAAGTCAGAAAATGAAAATTAAGTTCCGCGTCCTCTTTAAGAAATTTCAGAATATCGTAAATATGTTCACGCTTAAGAATGAACACCGGAAAATCATACTCCACATCAGACGAAACAATTGCATCACTGAAGTTTTCTTTCAGTTTAGCAAGAACCGTGTCGTGTAATGATTTGATATTTTCTTCTGTTGTCATCTATTTTTTTGTCAAGAATCAGTATTGAAAATTATTCGATTCCGTATTTGTTCATTAGATCTTTATATTCTTGCGAATCGCGTCGGCGGAAAGATTCTGTTTCAACCAAACGTTGAATTTGCAAAAGCCCATCGATGACTTGTTCTGGTCTAGGAGGACATCCGGGAATATAAACATCGACTGGAATAACCCGGTCAATTCCCTGAAGTACACTATATGTATCAAAAATTCCACCGCTCGAAGCGCATGCGCCCATTGACAAAACCCAACGAGGCTCAGCCATTTGTTCGTACACATGTTTAAGAACCGGGCCCATTTTTTTGGAAATCGTTCCCATTACCATCAACAAATCGGCTTGGCGAGGAGAGAAGCTTAGGCGCTCAGAACCAAAGCGTCCAAGATCATAAGTTGCAGCAGCTGTTGCCATGAATTCAATTCCACAGCAAGAGGTTGCAAAAGGCAAAGGCCAGATTGAATTTTTTCTTGCTAGACCGACGGCTTTCTCCAACGAGGTAGCAAAAAACCCAGGACCTTCAAGACCCGCAGGCGATTGCGAGATTTCGAGTTTACTTCGTTTTTTTTCTTCTTCTGCCATATTTCAATTATCAGTAATCGGTTGTTGGTTTTATTATCCTAGCAACAGAAAACTTTATTAATCTTCCCATTTCAAAGCGCCTTTTTTCAGGATGTAATAAAATCCAACGAGGAAAACGGCCATGAATGAAATCATTTCAAAAAATCCAAAAATCCCTAATCCATGCAATGGGCCAGCTCCATCTGGGTCGCGAAAATTTACTGCCCAAGGATACATGAAAATGACCTCTACATCGAATAGTACGAAAAGAATTGCGACGAGAAAATATTTTACTGAGAAAGGAATTCGAGCATTACCCTGCACTTCAATTCCACATTCGAAAGTTTCGAGTTTCTTTTTTGTTTTGCGCATTGGCCCTAATTTGTGGGTAACAAAAAGGACAAATAAAACAAACGCAGCAGCAACGGCTATGGTAAAAACGATTGGAAGATAATCAGAAGCGTTTCCTGTCATAAGACTTTTGTTCTGTTATTGCTTGCAAATATTTCTGATGATTGAGCAACCGATGATTGAAATAAAGCATCAACGGACGGGGCAAAAATAATGATAATTCAATATCAAAAACCTGATCTTCGTCGTAAAACGGCGGAATAAGAAAAGAGAAAAAAAGTGTATTGTTAATTTCCAGCAAAAACAGGAGGTCAACAAAAATGAGACAGATCATTATGTAGCCTTTTTAAGGAGAGGCTTTTGTAAGTCATTGCCGTAATACACAGTAACATATAGGAAAGGTAACTAGAAGGGCTTTTGAAAGCCAAACAACTAAGGAGGGGTATAAAATTAAAACTCACGACATTTCGAGTTTAAGTAAATTAAAAGGATGGCTTACCAAACCAAATCTTTTATTTCCAACCACAATCTTTGATAAGAAAGTGTGTTAGGTGTCTATTTTAATAATGATTTATACGAATGCGGCCTGAACAAAAGCGCCAATTTCATTTCTAACTGCTTTTTGTGCAGGGAAAAAGGCTGCGTAATAAACAATAAGAGGAATCAAGAAGCCCAATAAAAGAATGCAGAAAGTGAAAAGCAGTTGTCCTCCCATGGAAGGAAAACCTTCGTTGATGGTTATTTTTCCGTTTCTCACCATTACCAATGCGGCCGCGGTTCCTGATTTTTTCACAACAATAATTTTTGAATTGCGCATGGAGATGGTGTAATTCGGAAAATGTTCCGCTATTTTTCCTCGCACCTGATCAATGCTGACTTGATTTTGAATTAGAACTTTCATGGTGTGTTTGTTTTTTGGTTAGGCTGAATGAGACAACTAACCTAAAACATTCAAGGTGATTGTGCAAATGAAATTATAGTTTCACAGCAAACTCCAGTAGCGAATCCACTCTTTCGTCAATGGCAATTCCTATTTCTTCATCAGCAACAAAAACAACCTTCATTCCCGCCGCTTTTCCAAATTCAATATCGCTTTTTGTGTCACCCACCATAATGGATTTTGAAAAATCAATTTCAGGAAAATCATTTTTTGCTTGCAAGGCCATTCCTATTCCGGGTTTTCTCATTGGAGAATTTTCAGAACTCGATTGTGGGGCATAATAAACGGCGTCGATTTTTCCACCTTCTTTTTCCAATTCGCCTTTCATAAAATCATGAATGGCTTTCAGGTCTTCGTGTGTGTAAATACCTCGGGCAATTCCCTGCTGATTGGTTACAACAACAACCCTTCCAAACAAGGAAGAAAATTTTGCGATTGCTTTTTTTGCTCCTGGAAGAAATTCAAATTCTTCCACGCGTTTTACGTAATCACCCGGAAAGCGAACATTGATTACTCCGTCTCTGTCGAGGAAAAGTGTCCATGATTTATCGATATTCCAAACAGAGCGCAAATTTGTCATTGAAAAATATTAGACGATAAAATTATTTAAAAAACTAAAATGTGTTGAACAGAAAGCTGTTTTCCGTTTTCTAATTTGATTAAATACATTCCCGAACCAAAAGTGGAAAGGTCAATTTGTTTTTTATAGGAGCCAGAAAATTTCGGCAAAGCTTCGAGACAAATCAATTTTCCATCTACACTAAAAATTGAAATGCTGAAATCGTTCGCTGTGTTTGTTGTGAAGGAAAGATCAAACAAGCCATTGTTAGGATTGGGAGAAATAGAAAAATCAATTCCATCGTGTTCCAAAATTCCGTTAATCATTATTGCCGGAGAAATTCCAGAATAACAATTTTGAGAACTATGCGCTTCTACTGAATAATTTCCGATTGAAGTTGCTGTGTAAGTTTGTGATGTAGCCCCTGGAATTGGATTACCATTTAAATACCATTGGTATGCCGTTCCGGGAGTTGAACAAGTGAGCAGCCAACCATTTACAAGAACAGAAGGAACCGCAAGCGGAGGATAAACCGTAATTAATTTTGTTGCAGAATTTGTACAGCCGTTTGTGTCGACAGCAACAATGGAATAGGTGGTGGAAGAAATTGGTGTTGCAAAAACAGAATCACCAGTTGCAATGTTTAGAGATGTTGATGGTGTCCACGTGTATGTCAATGCGTGATTGCTGCAGGTAATAAAACTTGTATCACCCAAACAAAGATTCAATGGCGAACCCGTTACTGAAAAATTAGGTAGTGAATGAATTGCAACGTGAACGGAATCAATTGCAGAACATCCGTTGATATCTGTAACAGTCACTGAGAATGTTTTTGAGTTTGTCATATAAACTCCAGGTGAAGCGATGTAAGGATTACTGATTCCTGTAGCGGGCGACCAGTTGTACGAAACGCCGCCTGAAGCATTGAGTTGAACATAGGTCGCACTGCAATAATTTGTATCAACGCCTGCATTCGGAAACGCAGGAATAGAATTTACAATCACAACATGTGAAGTGGAATTATTTCCAAAAGCATTTGCAGCAACAAGCGTGACCGTATATGTTCCTGCTGTTGGCCATGTCACAGATGGGTTTTGCAAATTAGATGTTGCGGGATTTCCTCCGTTGAATGTCCAGCTCCATGATGTAGGGGTAGGAGAAGAAAGATCAGAGAATGTTGTACTTGCGTTTTGACAAATCATTTGCTGTGATGAGAAATTTGCAATTGGCGCTGCGTTTACTGTTCCAGAAATATTTATGTTATCAAGCCACAAAAAATTTCCATGATGATTGCGATTTCTAAAAGCAAAAATAACATCGCTTTGTCCTGCGAATGAAGTGATGTTTACTAGATCGTTTCTCCATTGACCATTTGTAGGTGTGAAGGCGCTTGTTTGTGAACTGACCGTAGAAAGATTTGAGCCACCTCTTAAATAAACTTGCGACCAAGTTGCACCGCAATTTGTTGATGCGAGAATTTCCAACGTATCACTTCTGCTAGAAGAATATTTTGCGTACGCCACATCGAATGACATGGTGAGTGATGTGTATCCTGTAAAATTAAATCCCATCGTACGCATTTCATCTCGCTCTGTTGGAATATTGTAATTAAAATTATCGAAGTATGCACTTTGTGTGCTGTTGTGTCCAATGGTTGCACTTCGTTTCCAAAATGCAGTTTGATTTCCAACATTAAGACCAGACCAACCTGTAGGAAAAAAAGTAGAGGAAACAAAACCTTCAACAAAAGGAAGTAAAGGTCCGCCATTTACATAGATGAAAGAAGTTCGTGTTGTTGTTCCGCTTCCCGCACCATTCGACGCAACCAATGTTACAGGATAAGTTCCTACAGAATTATAAACGATTGCGGGATTTTGCGATGTGGAAGAAGACGGTGTTCCTCCTGGAAAACTCCAAGTCCAAGATGTTGGTGCAAATGTGGAGAGGTCTGTAAATTGAACGGTTTGTCCTGGACAAACCGACGTAGGTGTTGCAGAAAAATTTGCAAGAGGAGCAAAAAGCGATTGATCAATGTCTGCTTCCCAAACACCACGTCCGTAAGTGAACGCTGTCAATTTCATAGTAGGAAGAAAAATATCGAGATCACGAACAGGAGCATTAGGAAGATCAGTAAAAAAGGGCTGCCATGTTGCACTGGAATTATCATGATAATAAACGCCAACATCCATTCCAACAAAAATTGCATCACTGGAAGTTCCTGGAACAACCCTAATGCAATTCGCAGGGAGATTAGGCAATCCGTAAGAAATGTTTGCCCACGTTGTTCCTGCGTTGGCACTAAAAAAAACTTTAGCATCTTGATTGTAACCGGAAACACTAACCCAAACTTTATTTTCATCATAAGAACTAACAGCAATTCTGGTAATGGAATAACCGGATAATATTCCGTTTACGTTGGTCCAATTTATACCGCCATCAGTAGAGCGAAAAATTGAAAATCCATTTGAAACATAAATGTATTGTGTGTTCGAAGGAGCAACTTCAAGATCTGTTAATGTTCCGAAAGTTGTTGTGCCCAATGGGAACCATGAATTTCCCTGGTCAGTTGATTTATAAAGTTTATCAAATCCCGAATACAAAACATTTGGTAACACAGGATCCTGTTCCCATGGTGTTACCCAATCTCCATTGCCAGGCGTTCCGTTTGTTGCGCCCGTCCAATTATTTCCACCATCATTTGATCGGTAAAATGCACCATAATAAATTGAGCCGAACATGATATTGTCATTTGTACGATCAATGAAACAATCCATTCCATCGCCACCTAAACCCGAAAAATAACTTGCTCCAACTTTTACATTCGTGCCGTTGTCTTGATGTCCGGAAATTAATGTTCCATGTGTAGCACCCGAAACATCACCACGATAAATTTGCGCGATGCAAAGATTGTTGCTTAGGTCAGGAAAGCTTGATCCGTCATCATCAGTTTTGAAAATTCCGCCATCACATCCGATATAAAATGTTCCGATTGCAATAGGATCAAAAACAATATCATGACAATCTGCATGCACGTAAGGTGCGCCACCACCATACCAATGAGAATCGAGCGACCAATTTTGTCCGGCGTCATCCGAACGCCATGTGTTTACGCCACCAACAATTACAAGATTTGAATTATAAGGGGCGACAGCAATAGCAAGATCATACCAACCTTGTCCGGTTCCGTCTCCACCACTTGCATCCCAACCTAAAAGATTGGGAGAGTTGGATTGTTCTGAAAATGACGTTCCACTATTTGTTGAAAGATAAACTCCTTTTGATGCATAAGATGAAGCTGCCGCAGCAACAAGGTAAACGGAATTTGGAGCAGCAGGAGTAACAGCAATTGCCATTCTTGAAAGATTGGAGCTTTGTGGCAAGCCACTAGAAATTTGTGTCCAGGAAGCGCCTGCGTTTGTTGTTTTGTAAAAAGTTGTACCACAGGCATAAATTGAATTTGGATCGCCAGGTTTGAATTCCATATCCGTTGTGTTTGTTTGAGAAACACGATACCAATTTACTCCCGCATCATATGTTTTAAAAACTCCAGAAGAGGTTGCAGCATAAAGAACATTTGAATTGGTCGGATCCATCAACAGCTTTCCAATTCGTTTATAGGAATTGGAGCCAAAGGATAGGCCAGTTGTATTCCAAGACAACCCTCCATTTGTACTTTTCATAACACCAATACTCGGCGAATCACCCGCGTCATTATCACCAGTTGCGAGATAAATAATATTTGTATTGTTCGGATCAATTGCAACGTCGGAGCAGCCGATTGAAGGAAGAAAATCGGTCAAACAATTCCAGGTTAAACCGGCGTCAATGGATTTCCACAATCCGCCTGCAGCCGCGCCAACATAAATAACGTTTGCATTTCCAGGCTCAAACCGAATACAACAAAGTCTTCCTGCGCCACCTCCGCTCGGAGCGCCAACAGGTCCCATAAACGACCAGGCATTCGATGTGGCAGATCTTGCAACGGAGGCGTTATGTTGTGCCATCGCTGCTGGATTTGAATTGAGGTAATTATTAAAGTTCTGATATGTCTGTCCTGTTAAACTTAAATCACCTGAAGGATAAACACGGGCTTCCATGAAATTTTCCCAGCGTTTGTATTGGAAATAAGTTCCATCAAGTTTTTCAGTTTCCCGTTCATGTCTTTCGCGTGAATGTGATGTCAAATATTTTTGATTGCGCTCCTGTTGCATTTCTATTTCACGGCTTGCCCATGCAGAATCAAATGCATTTTTAATTGTATAAAAATTTGTTCCAGGAGTTTGCCACAATTGAATCCAGCGATCATTGTCCTGTGCCTGTACTGATCCAAAAATAATTATGCCGCTAGCAAGGAAGAAAAATTTTTTCCGGCAAGAATCAAATAAATTTAAAAGAATCATTTTTTATTAAGGTTGAGCAGTGTTAAAGGTCGGTAGAATATGGTAATAAAAGTCATTTGTGTCAATGAAAAAAGGCCTCAGTTTTAATGGAGGCCTTTACAATTTTCTGATTTGGTTTTTTCAGAAATGGTAATTTCGGGAAATACAGCTTTTATTCCACAATCAATTTCTGCACACTCCTCACGCCCTCATTTTCCATTTCAATAAAATAAATTCCCGCTGCAACATTTTCAAGATTCATTTTCATTGAAACATTTTCTGCAGTTTCTTGAATAATTATTTGACCTGATAAATTCATCAAACATATTTTTGCTCCTGAAATTGTATTGTTGATATTTACTGTTCCATTTGTTGGATTTGGGTAAACGCTTAATAAATGCTGGGATAGATTTTCAGTAATTCCATTTGGTGTACCTGAAAATTTCAAAATAGTTCCATTTTGTCCTCCAACATATCCAATTGTATCGGAAGGAAAATCCATACAGCCAAATGTATTGGTTGAAGAGTAAGCAGTGCTCCATGATGCCCCTCCGTCAGATGTTTGCATTACATAACCCGCATTAAATCCATTTCCGCCGCATGCAAATCCTTTTGATCCATTAAAAAAATGGATGTCGTAAGTAACGCTTCCGGGATAAGTTGTTTGTGTCCAATTCAAGCCTCCGTCAGTCGACTTAACGAATAAACCATAATAACCAACGGCATATCCGGTATCGATATTTGGGAAGTAGATATTCACAATTTGATCGGAAAAATTATTGTAAACAGTGCTAAAAGAAGAGCCTCCGTTTAAGGTTGAAGATATATTGAAGTTGTTCGCCCAAAAACCAGTTGTTGAATTGAAAAAACAAAACGCTTCCTGTGGTAGCTGATCAGGCAACGTAGAAACTTTTGTCCATGTAAGTCCACCATTCAAAGTTTTGTACAAACGGGTGGAGTCATTGGCAATTTTGAAGCCTGCTGCAAAACCCGTCAACGCATTAACAAAATAAATGGAAACAAAACTAACTTGATTATCATACAAAACCGGTATCCATGTAACGCCGGCGTTCGCGGTTCTATAAATCACACTATCTACCCCGACACATCCAATTTTTCCTGTAACGAAAAAAATTGGACCAATGTTAGCGGGCGCTATTACCGTTGACCAAGTTGTTGCACCATCAAAAGTTTTATGGAGAACCCCGTTCCCATCTATTGCATAACCGGAATCAATTGTTGGGAATGAAACATCGAAAATATCCACTATCCCCGCGCTATGAGATGTCCAGGTTTGCGCGTGGACATGAATGGAAAGGAGAAATGTAATTGAGAGAAATTTGATGAAGTGTTTCATGCATTCTTTGATTAATAATAATAAGCTTAGTGATTATTATTCCCGAATAAATTTCTTTATGAAAACTGTATTATCATCAGTAATTCTAACAAAATATATTCCAGGGGCAAATTCAGAAACAACAACCGTCACATTTTGTTTTGAAATATTCTTCTCTTGAAAAACAATTTTTCCTTGTGAATTATAAATTTGAATTAATGGTTCTGTGTTTTCGAGTGGCGGAAGAGTTATTGTAATGGACGTTGTGGATGGATTTGGGAATAAAGTTACATCACTACTTACATTCTCATCAATGTTTAAATTTGGATTTGCTATTCGTTGAAACATGGATGGATCGAAATACCAACTACTTTGGGGAGGATTGCATCCTAATGGGGCCACATAAAGATAAGCACCATATTCAACTGTCGTGTTTGTAAGGAGTGTTCCCTGCGGTCCGCTTTTGATAGTTAAGTGGCCAGGATCATAATAATCATTACCAATCGTAGCTGTTACCGCAAGTTGATTTACAATTACAGGTGAATTTATTAAGTCGTATTCAACTGGATTATTAAAATCCCCAATAATATTTCCCCATGGATAGTGATCGGAGATTAAATTTCCACTTGGTATATAAAATGTCGAAGCATACGCTTGCTGATATTTTGAATCCAAATAGTACAAATTGAAAAGAAGCATATAATCTAAACCGTTATAATTCCCATCAAAACCATCCTTTCCATTGTCTTGTCGTGGCGCATCATCAAAAAATCTTCTTGTTGCGCACCAATGAAATGGCGCTTTGTCATATAGGCTATGATAAAAAGGCCCATTATAGGGAGCAGAATCAAGAATCTCTTTCGCTTTGCATAAGTCTGAAATGAATCTAGGTCCTCCATGAAACACATCCCATAAAGCACCATAAAAAATATCCCATCCATAATGATTTGCGAGATGTAAACATGGACCATCGCTTCCCGCCTCATAATCACCATTCTGTAAAATCCTATCAGGTGTTGTGTTATCTCCATTAGGAGCTCGCCAAGCGTCACTCATCGCAGCCAAAGACATCGCCATTGGATGAACGCTTGCCTCATCACTAATTTTACGGCATAAAAGAAATTCTGGATATTGCAATATTTGCCAATCGGGTTCATCCGCATCTGAATGCCCATCCGCATAAGTGTGGCCAGTAATAAGATCTCCTGATTTAGCAATTGCATAAGCTAAAAAAGAACAATTTCCGCCAACATGAACATCGTGGCCATCTGGGTCATTTATTTCCCAATGTTGAAGATGATTAAATTTAATATACCCGACAATCTTGTCTGCCTCATCAATTGCCATTGATCTCAAATTTATTTGCACACCTTGAACTGTTAAATAATTGGTGAATGCTAAATCACCATCATCAACATATTTACTTACTAAAGCAAGTCCCATCAGAAGTTGATAAACAACATCTTGGCTTACCGCAAGATGTTTTGGTGTTGTACCTGAAGTATTACCAATGAAGTCGGAGTTTATCGAGGAAACAAAACCAGGCGTTCCATGGCCAAAAGTAATCCCCTGGGAAGAAGCGATGTTTAAATTCAAACTAGGATGGACTGACAAAAAATCGTAAGGAACATCATCGCGGATTAAAAAGCCATTTGTAGAGGGTGAATATGTGTGATTCCAGTATGGATAGCTTTCCGCAACATTATCAATTCGGACCGCAGCCAATATCGCATAGTATAATTCCGTAAGGGTCCTGTCTGTAGGTTGATTATTATCTTTCAGCAAACGGTATTCAGTCGCCAAAACACCAAGGTAATATCCCAAATAAACAGGAGCTTCTCCCCAACGTATTTCTTCAGAATTATTTGTATTTCTAATATCGGCTGGCAAACTCATGCCAGAACCCTCTCCAACAACCATGTAATAATTCACCAAACGATAACGGTAATGCCAGTATTTTTCCAGATTAAGCATTTCGCTCTGCGCGCTCAGGAAAACGTTCAGAAAAACGAATAAAAAAAACAAAAACAATTTTTTCATAGTGATAAATTTTAAAAACTGTAGCCAAAACTTAATCCTGCAATGGGACCCAAATAAATTTCTCCAGGAAGTATTCCAACAGTGGGTGTAACCCCCGCTCTTGCCATTATTCCTCTTTTTATATTCTGATAACGGCAGCCCAACACACATGTGATTGCACTGTGTGGGTGAAGATAGTTCGCATCTAAAATCAAGAGTTCGAATCCGCCGCCGACTTCGAAAAAAAAATTCTTTTTGCCAAATAGAACATTCAACATTATTGGAATGATGTGCATGTTTTTCGTAAACGGGAAATTGCTTCCGATTCTTAATGTTGTTTTTGACTTTTTACTCAACAAAACAATTCTATCGTAGTTTAATGAAAAGTCTTCCGAAGGCCATTCCAGCCCCACCCCATGCTCGACACCATTACCAGCAAGTTCAAGGAAAAACGAATTTTTTACTCTTATATCAGATGAGCTATCCCGTTGTGCACATAAAGAAATCCCTGACATCGTCAAAATAATTAAACAAATTATCAATCGTTTCATACCAATGAATTTCAATTTTGGAATTTAACAAAGGGCAAACGCTATTACTTCTTCAACTCATCAATTTCCTTCTGCATAGCTGCATTTTGTTTCTGTAACTGAATAGAATAAAGAAAAAGTTCTTCAATTTTTGCAAGAAGACTTGCTTCACTTTCTCCAACATCAATTCCATTTGTCTTTACATCAGAAGCGCTTTGTATGTTAGGCAAATGATGATTCTTCTGAATAAAATTTGCTACTGTATCGAGCGGCGACAAGGCATAAGTTGAATCAAAAACATAGTCGGACCAATTTGAATATGTTGTTATTTTTAATTTCTCAGTAATAATTCCATCCGAAACATATAGCCTATAAGCTCCCGGAGTCAAAATTGACTCAGGATTTTGACCAATAACAACCTTGCTATCCGTTCCGTTTGGAGTTGTTGGTGGCCGGATCTCGAAGAAAGTATTATTGGCCATATTTGCATCTGAAAAAGTTTGATTGCTGCCACCGTTTGTAGGAATATTTACAACTTCAAATGTTCCATTAAGTGTTCCTATCATTGCCACACCTCCGTTTGTGGTACTATTTCCTTGGGCTACCCAATTGTTTAATCCATTATAAGCAACATTCAGACCGAAATAGGATGAACTATAAAGTGGTGAATTTGCAGAGCCAAATGTTCCTCCCATTGAAGTTGAAGCCCATCCATTCCCAACTTGAAAATCTCCCTGAGGATTGGTAGTACCGACGCCAACTTTTCCAAAAGTATTTGGACCGCTTCCTTCGCCAACAAAAAATGTTGGAACATTGGAATTGAATCCAACAGCGAAAGAATTTGGAATATTGTATATCATAACAGGTCCATTTGTAATATTAGAGCCTATAATAACCGAATTAATTGCTTGTGAAATCACATGATAGCCAATTGCTGTTGAATGCGGCCCCGTAGCCAAAGCAATCTGGCCAATACCAATACCATGAAGATTATTTCCATTCCAAAAGGAACCTGTGTTATAATTAACCCATAATGTGCTGTCCCCAAATCGAATCAAACTATCACCAGGTAATCCAGTAATTCTGTTTGCATAAATTTTCCCGCTCACCCTGACGTCACCACTCACATCAAACTTATACTGTGGAGAAATATTTCCAACTCCAACGTTTCCTGTCGTTCCCGCATTCAAAATTGTATTTCCATTATAACCGGGAAAACTTTGCATTCTCACATCACCGTTGTAAGTATAAATCTCATTCTGTAATCCTCCGGTAAAATTCAAATTATTATTTATGGAAATCATTCCTGAACTCTTCACAGTGCCAGCAACTACATTTGTGCTCGTCATGGTGGCCGTTACTACGCTTGCACTCGTCAATGTGTCTGCCACCATACTGCCACCCTTCATTGAATCAGCTTGCATTTTTGTAGCCAGAACAATTCCTTGTGCGTACAAGGTTCCGTTCACCCTTGCATCGCCATGCACATCCAAAATAAATTGAGGATTGCTTGTTCCTATTCCCACATATCCGGAATTGGGATTGAAAATATTATTTCCATTAGAAGACCATGAACCAAGAGAAGTAATCGTACTGAAGGTTCCATTTCCATTGAGAAATTTATTTGGATCATTCGGGAAATTCGTACGCACTAAATTTCCATTCATATCGAGTGATGTCAATCCAATTCCCGTTCCTATGAGAGAATTGACCTGAAAATTTCCATTCACCCTTGCATTTCCATTAACGTCCAATAAGAATTGCGGATTGCTGGTTCCAATTCCAACAAATCCAGAATTTGGATTGAATAAGTTATTGCCATTGTAAGACCAAGCGCCAGGAGTAGAGATGTTAGTGAATGTCCCGTCTCCATTTAGAAATTTATTCGGATCATTCGGAAAATTCGTTCGAATCAAATTTCCATTCGCATCGATTGTTGTAAAACCTGTTCCTGTTCCGGCAAGTGAATTGAGTTGCAATATTCCAGTTGTGTTTAAAGACATCCTTTGAATATTGTTCACTTTGAACAGAATCGAAAAATTATTTGTTGTCCCGAAAAAGTCTCCAGTGGCAATTGAATTTCCACCTGTTCCCCATTTGACACCTTGTTGGGAGAATGCCATTTGAAAACCAAAGATTGCCGCTATAAGAGCGAGATTTCGTATGAAATGGGGTGGGGTATACATTTGGGGTAGTATTTAATGTATAGCTAATGTATGCCTTCGAGCGAGATTACAAAATAGAGTGAAGCATTATTCGACCAAGAGTGAATAAGTATCGCTGAGTTTTTTTAATTATCATCCATGAAAGAAAAAAGCACCACTTCCAAAATGTTTTTCTTTCAAAGCTATCGAGTTTTGGAAAGTGAGTCTTCCGAAGAGGTCCCAAAAGAAAGAGAAAACAAAAAGACCGTTTTGAAATGGGACGGCCTTTTTGTTTTCAAAGACACTGTCCGATGGAGAGGCTTTGGAATAAGAGATCTTCTAGCTATTTTAATAAACAACCGTTTTTATCACAGTTTCATTTGTTGCATTTTTCAAACGAATCGAATAAACACCTTTTCCATAGACACTCAAATCCATTTGTTTGCTGAATATTCCGTTGAAATTATTGAGTGTTTCGCTATAAACAATTTGTCCAAGCGTATTATGAATTTCAAGAATGTAATTTCCTTCTTTTACAATATTGAAATTCAATTGGAAATGACCGTCATTCGGATTCGGAGAAAGATTGATGAATTCAACAGAACTAGAACTTTCAATTCCTGTTGGATCAACAACGGCAGAAGATTGTCCCGATCCACAACCTGCAGCATTGTAAACCTCAACGGTATATGATCCATTTTGTGTTGCAGTGTAAGATTGACTTGTTGCACCAACAATTGGATTTCCATTGAGGAACCACTGATAACTTACACCTGTTACAGTGGAGGTTAATATTACTCCGTTTACTGAAATTGATGGTGCAGCAGGCGCAGTGTTAATGTTGACAGTAATCGTTGCTGTGTTTGAACAACCGATTGGATCGGATCCGGTAACGGTGTAGGTTGTCGCGGAAGAAGGTGTTACTATAACACTACTTCCACTTAAGGATCCAGGCATCCAGGCATATGTTGTTGCGCCGCTTGCGTTGAGCGTTGCATTTGCGCCAGGGCAAATTAACGTGTCACCGCTAACTGTTATTGTTGGAATGGCATTGACCGTCACAAAAATAGAATCCGTATTTGTGCAACCAAATGCATCTGTTCCAGTAACAGTATAGGTTGTTGAAGAGGCAGGTGTATCAATTATACTTGCGCCAGTTGTGTTTTGAGGCAACCAGTTATAAGTGACGGCTCCAGTTGCATTCAGCGTAACAGAACCGCCAACGCAAATTATAGTTGGCGTTGATGTCGCTGTGACAGAAGGAGCGGCATTGACTGCGATGAGTTGCGTTGTTGTTGAGGCACATCCCGATGACGTTTCGGTAACAGTATAAGTGGTGTTAGCTGCTGGAGAAACTGTGACTGTGGTTCCAGTCAAATTTCCTGGCATCCAAGCATAAGCGCTTGCTCCACTTGCAGTAATGGTTGTTGAGTCTCCTTCGCAAATTGTATTTGCTGTTGTTGAAGTGTTGATCGTTGGAGGAGTGCTTACGGTTATTAATTGTGTTGCTGTGGAAGTACAGCCAGATTGTGTTCCTGTAACGGTATAAGTTGTTGTTGTTGCAGGGGTAACAGTTACGGTTGATCCAGTCAAGCTTCCTGGCATCCAAGAATACGAGCTTGCACCACTAGCAGTAATCGATGTTGAGTTGCCAACGCAGATGGATGAAGCTGATGCCGTAAGTGTAACAGTTGGCGATGGATTAACAACTATCACTCTTACCGTTGAGTTTGTACAACCAGCAGCATTTGTTCCATAAACTGTATACACAGTGGAGGTGGTTGGAGAAACGGTAACGGAATTACCAGTCATGTTTCCTGGTGTCCATGTGTAAGTTATTCCACCGCTTGCAAATATGGTAGCGGAATTCCCGGCGCAAATTGTCGGCGTTGCTGTTGTTGTAACTATAATAGGCAGCGCATTAACTGTAATTGTTCGGGTTGCAGTTCCTGTACATGTTCCACTTGTTCCGGTAACAGTATAAGTTGTGGTTGTTGTTGGATGAACAGATACGGTTGTTCCAGATAAACTTCCGGGCATCCACGCATAAGTTGTTGCACCACTTGCAGTAATGGTTGTTGTGTCACCATTACATATTGACGCCGCTGTTGTTGTTGTTGTAACAGTAGGAGTTGGAGTAACGGTGATGAGTAGTGTCGCAGTTCCCGTGCACCCGGCGGCAGTTCCAGTTACAGTATAAGTTGTTGTTGTTGCAGGGGTGACGGTCCAAGGAGTTCCATTGTGATTTCCCGGCATCCAGTTGTATGTTGTTGCGCCGGTTGCAGAAAGAATTGTTGAACCCCCAACACAAATTGAAGCGTTTGTTGCTGTTGCTGTAACTGTTGGTGATGGATTTACAGTAATTGTTCTTGTTGCGGTTCCCGTACACGCACCCGTAGTTCCCGTTACGGTATACGTTGTTGTTGTGGTTGGAGAAACAGTAACTGTAGTGCCAGATAAACTTCCGGGCATCCACGCATAAGTTGTTGCACCACTTGCTGTGATTGTAGTTGTGCTTCCATTACAAATTGTTGCACCTGTAGTTGTTGTTGTAACAGTTGGTGTTGGTGTAACGGTAATGATTTGTGTTGCCGTTCCTGTACATGTTCCTGATGTTCCCGTAACAGTATATGTAGTTGTTGTTGCCGGTGTAACCGTAACTGTTGTTCCCGTTAAACTTCCAGGCATCCACGCATAAGTTGTAGCTCCGCTCGCCGTAATTGTAGTTGAACTACCAGAACAAATTGAAGCGTTTGCTGTTGTTGTTGTGACAGTCGGAGTTGGAGTAACGGTGATAAGTTTTGTTGCTGTTGCAGTACATCCATTCACAGCGGTTCCTGTCACCGTATAGGTTGTTGTTGTTGCTGGAGTAACAGTCCAAGGAGTTCCATTGTGATTTCCTGGCATCCAATTGTAAGTTGATGCACCTGTAGCTGAAAGTGTCGTTGA
>CAIQQJ010000145.1 GCA_903873905.1 uncultured Flavobacteriales bacterium | reverse complement strand
TTGGTATAAGTTGTAAGAATAAAGTAGGATGGAAAATATTCAAGATACCTAGTACTTACTACTTTTTACCTACTACTTTTCCTATGCAGAAACACTTTCCACACCGGAAGAAATCTTTTTCACAAGACCTTGTAAAACTTTTCCTGGCCCCACTTCAACATAATTTGTTGCGCCATCTGCTGTCATGTTCTGAACGGTTTGTGTCCAACGAACGGGAGCAGTCAATTGTGCGATTAGATTTTTCTGAATTTCAATGGGGTCAATGGTAGGTTTCGCATTTACATTTTGGTACACAGGACAAATTGGAGTTTTGAAATTGGTTGCTTTGATAGCTGCTTCCAATTCTACTCGTGCAGGTTCCATGCAGGGAGAGTGAAATGCACCTCCAACTGGCAATATGAGTGCGCGTTTTGCTCCAGCAGCTTTCAATAATTCGCATGCTTTTGTAACGCCTGATGTTGTTCCTGAAATGACCAATTGTCCTGGACAATTATAATTAGCGGCTACAACAATATCATCTGTAATCGTTGCGCAAATTTCTTCCACTTTCGCATCATCCATCCCAAGTACAGCAGCCATTGTTGAAGCTTGTGCCTCGCAGGCTTTCTGCATTGCTAATGCGCGTTTTGAAACCAATACCAATGCATCTTCAAAACTCAAGGTTTTATTTGCAACAAGTGCGGAGAATTCTCCAAGCGAATGTCCTGCAACCATATCTGGTTGAAATGATTCTCCCAATGTTGCGGCGAGAATTACGCTATGAAGAAAAATTGCCGGTTGTGTAACTTTTGTTTGTTTCAATTCTTCTTCCGTTCCACTGAACATGATATCGGTAATGCGGAAACCGAGAATGGTATTTGCCTTTTCGAACATTTCCTTTGCGAGCGGATTGTTCTCATAAAGGTCTTTTGCCATTCCTGGAAATTGGGAACCTTGTCCTGGGAAGATGTAAGCTTTTTTCATGGTATAAATTTCGAGCGTTTATGAATCTACGAATTATGAATTGTCTTTTGCGAAGATAAGCATCGAAATGGAAATGTTTGGGCAAAAAAAACAGCCATTCTGTTTAGAAAATGGCTGTTCTTCAATTCAAAATATTTTATCTGCGATTTCCACCCATGATGCGAAGAATGAACAGAAACAAATTCAAGAAATCAAGATAAAGACGTAATGCTCCCATGATGGAAAGTTTGATGGCAGATTCATTTCCATAAGTAATTCCTGCTCCAATTTGTTTTAGTTTTTGAACATCCCATGCTGTGAGTCCAGTGAAAACGGCAACGCCTGCAAATGAAATGATATAATCAAGCATTTGACTGTGCATGAAAAAATTCACAAGACTTGCAATGATAATTCCAATCAATCCCATAAACATAAGTGAACCGAATTTTGATAGATCTGCTTTGGTAATGAAACCCATTACAGCCATTGTTCCAAACATACCACCGGTAATTGCAAATGATGCTCCGATAATGGAAAGTTCATAACGGAAGAAAATGGTACTCAAACTTGCACCTGTTGCTGCAGCATATAAAATGAAAATACCAATGAGAACGGGTACAGAAAGTTTATTGAAACCAAAACTCATCAGTAAGACAAGGCCTAATGGAGCAAACATTAAAATGTAAGCTGCAGGAGTGAAGCCTACAATTACGCCATTCCGAAAATTATAAAGTAATTCTGCAAGAGCCGGCATATGGGAAAATCCGAATGAAGTGAGGGCGGTGATGGCAAGTGCTCCAAACATCCAACCGAATACGCTAGTCATAAATGATTTTACGGCGATGCTTTCAGAAGAAACTCCAGTGCTATTCCACTGGTTAGGATTGAAATTGTTTTGAGAATTGTAATTGTTCATGTTTATTATTTTAAAAAAATGAATTTCCTGTTAATGTAATTTTGAACCGATTAAATGAATGAATTCCGCTCGTGTTGTGTCTTTCAGAAAGGCTCCTGTAAATGCGGAAGTTGATGTGACGGAATTTTGTTTTTGAATTCCTCTCATTTGCATACACAAGTGAGTGGCCTCAATTACTACTCCAACACCAAGTGGATTCATCGTTTCTTGAATGCAATCACGAATTTGATTGGTCAATCGTTCTTGTACTTGTAAACGACGCGCAAACGCATCTACAACACGTGGGATTTTGCTTAAGCCAACAACACAACCATTGGGAATGTAGGCAATGTGTGCTTTGCCAAAAAACGGCAACATGTGATGTTCGCAAAGTGAATACACTTCAATGTCTTTTACAATAACCATTTGACTGTATTCTTCCTTGAACAAAGCGGATTTCAAAATTTCAGCTGGATTCAAATCGTAACCGTGCGTTAGATATTGCATTGCTTTCGCAACACGTTCAGGTGTTTTTAATAACCCTTCCCGTTCTGGATTTTCACCCATTTCCTCCAGAATGATTCTGTATTTTTTTGCAATACTTTCAATCCGCTCTGGGTTGTATTTGTCAATTTTCAGATATCCAAATTCTTCCTTCATGATTCAGTTGTTAGTTATTGTTTTTTTTGTTCCGAGGATTCAAGGAGTAATGTTCTCCCAACCAACTACTCCAAACTCGAAACTATTTTCCGCCGTAATATTCTACAAAATTATTTTCGGTTTCAACAAGTTTGATGCAATGTAAAATAGCCCCATGTTCCTGAATTGGCTTTTCCAATTGATTCCATATTGCAATGGCAACATTTTCAGTTGAAGTCATTATTCCTTTTAAAAAATCCACATCAAGGTTCAAGTTTTTGTGGTCGACTTTATCAGAGACATTTTCCTCAATGATTTTGCTCAAATCCCTCAGATTCATCACATAACCCAACTCAGGATTCACATTTCCTTTGACGGTTACAAAAATTTCATAATTGTGACCATGCCAATTCGGATTCGCACAACCACCGAAAATTTCAGTGTTCTTGGCATTACTCAGTTCAGGTCTGAAAAGTCGGTGGGCTGCTGTAAATCGTTCGCGGCGGGTAATGTAGATCATAGCGGGTACAAATATAAGGGGAAAATAGGTGGTCGGCAGTTAACTGTTCATCGCCATTTTGTAAAAAAGCTTAAAAGAAATAATTTATTTGCGCGTATTTGCCTCACAAGCGCCGACATTCTACTGCCAACTGTTTTCTCTACCTTTGCGAAACATTTTCTCTGTTTATGAACCTACTCATCGTCTCCGCAACATACATGGAAATAGCTCCATTGCTTGCGAAACTAAAATTCATTTCCGAAAATGATCATCGGATGAAATTTTATTCTTCAGGGAAAAATGAAATTGATGTGTTGATTACTGGAGTTGGAATGGTTGCAACCGCTACCTGGACTGCACTTTCCTTGAGCAAGAAAAAATATGATGCGGCAATTAATTTCGGTGTTTGTGGAAGTTTTGACAAATCGCTCGAAATAGGAAAAGTGGTGAATGTTTTGACTGATCGCATTCCTGAACTTGGTGCTGAGGATGATGAAAAATTTCTGTCAATTCACGAAATGAATTTGCTCGGTGAAAATGAGTTTCCTTTCATGTGGGGCCAACTCGTCAATCAATCACTTCCGAATTATGAAACTATTTTAAAGTTGACAGGAGTGAATGGAATTTCTGTCAATACTGCTCATGGCAATATTTCCAGCATTGAGAAAATTGTAAAACGTGTGAATCCTCATATTGAAAGTATGGAAGGCGCTGCATTTTTTTATGCTTGCATGGTTGAGAAAATTCCCTGCGCACAAATTCGTGCCGTTTCAAATGTCATTGAAAAAAGAAATCGCGAACATTGGAATATGGCACTTGCGATTAAAAATTTGAATGAAGTAGCGACTGATATTATAAATCATATTTAACAATTTTGGGACTGTGCACTGTTTTGCACATCACAGTGCACAGCGCACAAGCCACACAAAAAAATATGCTTCTAACCTTAGGATTTTCCCCTTGCCCCAACGACTGTTTCATCTTTGATGCGATTGTAAATAATCGAATTGATTTGGAAGGTTTGGAATTTGATGTGAAACTTGCGGATGTGGAAACACTTAACAAGGAAGCTTTCGCTGGAGAAATTGAGATCACAAAACTGAGTTATCATGCGTATGCCTATTGCACCGAGAATTATGTTTTGTTGGATGCAGGAAGTGCATTGGGCAGGAATTGTGGGCCTTTGTTGATTTCCAAAAGAACTATTTCCAAGGAAGAACTTGCTGAAGGCGAATTGGAAATTGCGATTCCAGGAAAATATACAACGGCGAATTTTTTACTTGGTCTTGCTTATCCCAATGCTGAAAATAAAACGGAAATGCTTTTTTCTGAAATTGAAAATGCAGTTTTGAATGGGGTGTTTGATGCAGGATTGATCATCCATGAAAATAGATTTACGTATGAAGATAAAGGATTGAAGAAAATAATTGATCTCGGTGAGTTTTGGGAAAAGACAACAAAGTCACCAATTCCATTGGGAGGAATTGTCATCAAACGTTCTTTGTCGGATGAAATAAAAACAAAAGTAAATCGTGTTCTTAGAAAGAGTGTAGAATATGCTTTTGAAAATCGTGCAGCAAGTCTTCCTTATGTGCGAGCACATGCACAGGAAATGAGTGAAGATGTTATGTACAAGCACATCGATCTTTATGTAAATGATTTTTCTGTTGATTTGGGAAAAGAAGGAAGAAGGGCAGTTACAACTTTATTCAAGAAGGCAAAAGATCTTGGTGTGATTCCGCCAAACGACAGAAAAATATTTTTGGATTGATTAATTTTAGAAAATATAAATGGAATTCCTCCACCACATTATCGGTGATGACCCGATAAAAGCCTTGCTGATTGTACTGAATCTGATTCTCATAGAGAGTTTGCTTTCAGTTGACAATGCGGCTGTGTTGGCCACCATGGTCATGGATCTTCCGAAGGAACAGAGAGGGAAAGCCTTGAAATATGGAATTATCGGAGCCTATGTTTTTCGTGGAATTAGTTTAGTGCTTGCTTCTTTTCTAATTAAAGTTTGGTGGTTGAAAGCGGCTGGTGGTGTTTACCTGTTGTATCTCGCTGTAAATTATTTTGTGACGAAAGCTACACCTGAAACTGACGATGATACGTTGAACAAAAAGCAAAGTTGGTTTTACAAACACACATTGGGAATGCTCGGCCCATTATGGGCAACAGTGGTGATGGTAGAAATTATGGACATGGCATTTTCCATTGACAATGTTTTTGCTGCAGTAGCATTCACCAATAATATTTGGCTTATTTGTATTGGAGTTTTCATTGGTATTTTGGCCATGCGTTTTGTCGCTGGAATATTTGTGAAGTTGATGGAGAAATATCATTTTTTGGAACAAGCTGCATTTCTTGTCATTTTTATTCTGGGAATAAAACTCACCATTACCCTCTGGACACACTTTGCGCCTTTCTCCGCGGTCGCCATTTTCCTCGACAGTCAGAAAGCTGATCTGTATATTTCTATCATGACGGTTTCTGTTTTTGTATTGCCAATCATCACTTCGAAATTGTTAGGTTGGCCGAAAAAGTCTAAATAATTTAAAGCTATTTATTTCATGCTGGTCTGATCTGTTTTTTGGAAAGGGTATCTGGTATCATGTATCAGTTTTGACCTTGAAAATATTTGATACACTACCTGATCCTTGATACCTGATACCAGATACCTTTGTTTAATAAAAAGTTGAACCTTCTAAAATCTAAAATCTAAAATCCATAATCCAAAATGATAATAGTAACAGGTGCCGCAGGATTTATTGGTTCATGTCTTGTAAGTCGTTTGAATGAAGAAGGACATGAAGATCTGCTGTTGGTGGATGATTTTTCCAATGAAAACAAGAACCATAATCTGGAAGGAAAGAAATACATTGATAGAATTGATCGCGAAGAATTCTTGGAATGGTTCAGTGAACATGCAAATGAAATAAGAGTTGTTTTTCATATTGGTGCCCGAACGGATACAACTGAATTCGACAAATCCATTTTCGATAAACTGAACCTGAATTATTCAAAAGCAATTTGGAAAGTTTGTACAGAATTTCAAATTCCACTCATTTATGCTTCTTCGGCAGCAACTTATGGTTTGGGAGAATTCGGTTATGAGGATGATCATGCGATTGTTTCCAAATTGAAGCCACTTAATCCTTATGGAGAATCGAAGAACGATTTTGATAAATGGGTTTTGAATCAGAAAACATTTCCACCACATTGGTACGGTTTGAAATTCTTCAACGTTTACGGTCCGAATGAATTTCATAAGGGAAGAATGGCTTCTGTAATTTTCCACGCCTTCAATCAAATTTCAACATCTGCTGCAATGAAACTTTTCCGTTCTCATAATCCTGATTATAAAGATGGAGAACAATTGCGTGATTTCATTTACGTGAAAGATGTCATTGAAGTTTGTTTGTTCCTTTCTAAAAAACTTCCCACTTCCGGTTTGTATAATTTGGGAACTGGAAAAGCCAGGTCGTTTCTCGATCTTGCAAAAAACACATTCACTGCAATGCAGAAAGAAGAAAATATTTCTTTCGTTGACACGCCCATTGACATTCGCGATAAATACCAGTATTTCACAGAGGCGAATATGACGAAGTTGAAAAATGCCGGTTATAAAAAAGATTTCTATTCATTGGAGGATGGCATTACAGATTACGTGCAGAATTATTTGAAAGAGAAAAAATATTATTGATAAAAATGATGTGCTGTTTTTTCGTTATGCTGATGTGCTGTTGGATTTATTTCGTTGGCATTTAATTGCTACAAAGTGAAAATTGATTTTCAGTTGATTTTTTCCATTATAGTTTTGCGTGAGGGATTGGGGACACGCCCAAATGAATTAATTGATTTTCCAACAAAAAAACAGCCCCATTTCTGAAGCTGTTCTAATTTTATATTGCTGATCTGCACATCTGAAATCTGCACATCAATTCATCATTTTTTCTTCCCTTTATTGCTGGTTCCTTGCTGCTTCTTTACTTGTTCCATGCGTTGACGTTGTGCTTGTTCGAGGCGTTGCATGAATCCTGATTGTTTCACAGGTTTCAATTTATGCTGGTCAATCTTTGCACGAATCGCATCATGATCCACATAACGACGCATGAGCCACATTTGACCGAAGGTGATGATGTTACTTACGAAGTAGTAATAACTCAGTGCCGATGAATATTTATTCAGTGCAAACAAGAAGAATACCGGCATCAAATAAATCAGCCATTTCATTCCTGGCATTTGTGTGCTGCCAGGTGTTAGCATCTGTTGATTCATCCATGTATAAAGAATTGTTGAAACGGTCATGAGTAATGCAAACAAACTCATGTGGTCACCATACATTGGAATATTGAAACCGAAATCCCAAACAGAATCATACGTGGAAAGATCGGTTGCCCAAAGAAATGGTTGTTGACGCAATTCATACGCAGCAGGGAAAAGTCGGATGAGCGTAAAGAGAATTGGAATTTGCAACAATAATGGAATACAACCCGCAGCAGGATTAATTCCCGCTTTTTTATACAGCGCCATGGTGGCTTGCTGTTTTTTCATCGGATCTTCTTTTCCAAATTTCTCATTGATCTCATCAATCTCCGGTTTCATCACCCTCATTTTCGCAGCAGACAAAAACGATTTGTATGCAATTGGGAATAAAACAATTTTCACGATGATGGTCAGGAGAAGAATGACAAGACCATAACTCGCAAAATGAGCTCCTAGAAAAGCGAAAAGTGGAACAAAAACATAACGATTCAACCAACCGAAAATGCTGCTTCCCAAATTTATTTCACGTTCAAGATGTAGGTTGTGTGATTTTAATTCGGAAAACTTATTTGGTCCGAAATAAAAGCGCATAGGGAAAGTTTCTTTTGCAGTTCTTCCAAAAGGAATTGAAAGAGTTGTGTTCATCGCTTTGACAGTGAAAGGATCTAAAGGTGTTCTTACGCTTAACTCAGATCCACTGGCAAATTTTGTGTTGGCAATAAGGATCGATGAAAAATATTGTTGCTTGAACGATACCCATTTTATTTCACCTGTTGTGAGTGATTTGTTTTCATTACCACTTTCTTTTAAATTTTCAATTCCTTCTTCACCATCAAAATTGTAAAACACAGAAGCAACTTGACGTTCATTGTCAATGTTTTTTTCCTGAGCAGGTGTATTCATTCCCCAATTCAGATCTACATAAGATTGATCGCTAGGGAAAACTTCATTGAATCCAACAAATGAAATAGCGCATCCGAGCATGTATGAATTTCCACGAAGAGAGTAGAGGTACTCGATGTAAATTGGATGAGCATCCGTTGAACTGTCGGAATATAATCTGAAGGCAATGGAATTTGAATCATTTCCACTTACAGAAAATTCTTTGCCAGCGGTTCGGAAATAAAGTGAATCAGTACTGAAACGTCTACGCTGTTTATCAAAAAAAGCCAGTCCGAAATGTGTGGAATCGCTTCTGAAAAGGATTAAAGGTTTTCCGGAAGATGTTTTGATTCCTTTCAATTCAACTTGACCAATTCTTCCTCCCAATGGATAAATGGTGGCTTTCAGTTTTTCATTCTGAATGACAAGGGTTTTATTTTCCCCAGTAGTCGCGGCTTTAAAAACTCCCAAAACTTGATCGTGTTTTGCTGCAACAACTGAATCAAGACTTAGTGTTGTATCCTTTGCTACAATAGCCATCATGCTATCGGCAATACGTTTTGTTCTAACGGCATCCACTGCGCGTTGTGAAGAATCAAGTTTCGCAAGCGAGTCCTGTGTGTGCTTGAGAACGATGGCTTCTTTCGCGTTATTGTTCGAATTAATCGTCATCCATACAGTAAGAATTACTGCGATGAGAATAAAGCCTATAATCGATTTCCTGTCCATTGATAAATTGTACTTGTTTTGAATGGGCGCAAAGATACTAGGAAAAGTGGCAATTGACGGGTGGTTTGCGACAAGTTAACCTATGTTTTATATGGTCGTTTTCGGTTAATTAAAATTTTAAATAGCCGAAAATTCTCAATTTCTGACTAATGCAGCCAAAGAGCCATTGAACAAAAAAAAGAAAAACCCGCTCTTTTATGAACGGGTTCTCTCAAATTTAAGACGATCTCTTACCAGATCAGTACTCTGTCTTCTGGCTTACGGTACATTTTGTCGGTTGGTTTAATGTCAAATGCATCATAAAACTCCTGAATGTTGGAAAGTGGTCCTAACACACGGAATTTAGCTGGAGAATGTGGATTTGTTTTCACCTGATTAATGAGGGATTTCTGACGCATGCTGTTACGCCATGATTGCGCCCATGAAATAAAGAAGCGTTGCTCTCCTGTAAATCCATCTATTTTCGCAGGAGCAGGTTTTCCGATAAGTGAATGTTTGTATGCGAAATAAGCAATTGTCAATCCACCCAAGTCAGCGATATTTTCTCCTAATGTCAATTCACCATTTACATGAAGATTCATGCTGTCAATAACAACAAATGCACTGAATTGGTCAACGAGTTTTTTTGTTCGTGCTTGGAAATTCTTGGTGTCTTCTGAGGTCCACCAGTTTTTCATGTTTCCTTCAGAATCAAACATTGAACCTTGATCATCAAAACCATGAGTTAATTCGTGACCGATAATAGCACCCATTCCACCATAATTCACCGCATCATCTGCTCGCGCGTCGAAAAAAGGAGTTTGCATGATTCCAGCAGGGAAAACGATTTCATTGTTGGAAGGATTGTAATAGGCATTAATCGTTGCAGGAGTCATTCCCCATTCCATACGATCAACTGGTTCTTTTAATTTTGAGATGTTATATTCAACATCAAACGTATTGGAGTGAAGAAAATTCAATACGTATGATTTACGATTGATCATCAATCCTGAATAATCACGCCATTTGTCTGGATAACCAAGTTTGCGCAAAATAGTTCCAAGTTTGGTAAGTGCAGCTGTTTTGGTTGCTTCACTCATCCAATCACGCGATTTGATTCTTTCGGTATAGGCGGCCATTAAATTGTCCACCATAATATTCACACGTTTTTTTGATTCTTCTGAAAAATTTCTTGCAACATATAATTGTCCGACCGCTTCACCAAGCGCACCGTCAGTTGTAGACAGGACTCTTTTCCATCTTGGATTTTGTTTTTGCGCACCGGATAAAACAGTTCCATAAAAATTAAAATTTTCATCACATACAGCCTTGTGCAATTTTGGTGCACAAGAACGAATCAATTGCCAACGGAAATAGGCTTTCCAGGCTTCAATCGGTTCAGTTGCAATCATGGAGTTGAATTGACGCATGAAAGCAGGTTGAGAAACGATGATGTTTGCCATATCCGGAGCTCCCAATGTTTTGAAGTAAACTGCCCAATCAAAATTTGGACAAAGTTTTTTGAGATCGGCCATACTCATTTTGTTGTATTGCTTTTCCTGGTCGCGCATTTCAACAGCTGACATGGATGAATCAGCAAGTTGCTTTTCAAAACTGAAAACTTTTGTTGCGTTCAAATTTGAATTGGCTTCGTTGTCACCCATCAACTTGAACATATTTCCAAGATGTTTCTGATATCCTTCGCGGAACATTTTCAGCTCATCATTGAAATAATAATCCTTTTCAGGTAAACCTGTTCCAGATTGGAAAAGATAAGGCATGTTCACTTTGCTGTCTTTCATGTCGGCCATAACATAAAATCCAAAACCTGCAGAGGTTTGAATTTTGTGCAATTCAGCAAGCGTAGTTGTGATGTCAGCACTCGTTTTCATCTGGTTGATCTTGTCAATCAGCGGTTGAATTGGAGTGAATTTTTCATTTTCAATAGAAATAGAATCCATGCCGGATGCAAAAAAGTCTCCGATTTTCTGATCATTTGATCCTGCTGCAGAAGTTTTATTATTTGCAGCTTCTTCACAAATGGCACGAAGCGCTTTCTGACTTTTTTCGTGCAGCACATTAAAGTTTCCCCAGCTGGTTTCAGTAGCAGGAATCGGATTGTTTTTTATCCAATTGCCATTTACATATTCATAAAAATCGTCCTGCGCGCGAACGGTTGTATTGAAATTAGAAAGATCGATTGCTTTAAAGGTTCCATCAGCATTGATGTTTTCCTTAAATGCTAGAGTACAAATACCCGCACCAAGCAAAAGTCCAAGAATAAGAGTTTGACGTTTCATTTTTTTTTGGATTTGAGCCTCGAAAATAGGCATAATCGAGGTACGGAAATCGATCCTTTTGTGAACGGCTTAATAAAGGGGTGAATGGCTATTCAGGTACTAGGAGGGACCTGCTCCTTCACCTGTCCCAAGTCCTTCCTACATTTGCGTGTGATTCGAATACAAATTTTTCTAGTCCTGGTAATTATTATAACAGGCTGTGGTGGAAATCCTCCAGTGAAAAAGCCATTGGTAATTATCGACTCTTCAAAAAGATTGACGAAATACGATAGTGTGTATACGGTCAAGTCTGATTCCGTTGTTGGGATTGTTTCTGATCTTGAAAAGCAACTACGTGCTTTGGGTTTGGTCAATATCCACGATTTGGACTCATCCATTAATGTGGACCTAAAATATTCAACATTGGATAATTTTATTGGACTTGATGTTTATGGCAATTTTGATAAATGTTTTTTGCAGCAGGATGTGGCCATTAAACTTGTCGCTGCGGAAAAGTATCTCAAAACTAAATTTCCAACTTATTCATTGGTGGTTTTTGATGCTGTACGACCATTGCATATTCAACAAAAAATGTGGGACACCATTGCGTTACCTCCTGGAGAAAAAATAAAATATTTATCCAACCCAAAACATTTCTCACTTCACAATTATGGTGCGGCGGTTGATATTAGTATTGTTGATGAAAATGGAATGCAATTGGATATGGGAACGCCATTTGATTTTTTCGGTGAAAAAGCGCATCCAATTAAAGAGCAGGAATTTCTTGCTACGGGAGAATTAACTAAAAATGAAATTAGTAATCGTCAAACGCTCAGAAATGTGATGCGTAGCGCCGGATTTTTTGGAATACAAACGGAGTGGTGGCATTTTAATTCCTGCACTCGAGAAGTTGCCGCAACGAAATACCAAATTGTTGAGTGAGAATTCAGATTGTAAATACCAAATGATAATTCAGGATCTATTATTTTGAATCTGATTTTTTAGAAAATATGATATCTCTGTTTCTGGAAATCTTGAAATCCTTTATAATTTCCCTTCTGAGCATGCAAATCCCATCTGTAGCCAATCATTACCTCATGCGAACCAGAATGCCCTTTTTGTAAATTAGAAATTCCAATATCGTAGGAGTACAACAATTGAATACTTTTTAGGAAAACATATCCAGCTTGCAAATAAATATCATCCTTCAATCTCCAACCTGCGCCAGCAATAATTTTTTCCTTGTAATGAACGCGCAAGTTGTAATTTATTGTCATAGGAAGTCCTGAAACATAAAGGGCCATTAAATTATTTTCCCATACAAAAGCAGGATTGGCGTTGAAATTATAACCACACGTAAAATAGAAATGTTGCGCAAAAGTTACCTGACTGTATTTAGCGGTATCAGCAATATAAAACTGTGCTTTATTATCAGCAATATTTACAACACCTAGTCCGAAATGAAAACGGTCGTTGTAAAGTAAAAGGCCGGCCATTGCATTCTTAGTTTTATCATAATCAACAACTGAAATGTCAACCGCCGGATCACCTGTCCAATGTGTGGTCATCATCGGTCCATTGATGGTGTATTTGTTGAAATTAACACCCATTCCAATTGAAAATTCCACATCAGGGAAACGAAGATGATAGGCTGCTGTAAATCCGTAATTCGATCTTTCAGAAGGCCCAGTAACATCTTTATACATTGTTGCGCCAACTCCGATTCTGCCTTTCCATAAACGGCTACTCAAGCCAGCGAATTGCGTCACAGGAGCGCCATCATATCCAACCCATTGCTTGCGATAATTAATCCGCGCATCAATATTCGATTTTGTTCCTGTGTAGGCAGGATTTAATTGCCATAACATAGAAGGATATTGTGTGTAATCTGGCAATTGTTGTCCAAAGCAAAAATTAATTGCAATGAAACTGAAGAAAGAAATAAGTAGGAAAGAGTTCTTTTTCATCGGACGATTGTGACGTTTCCAAATTTTGTTGCGGTTCCATCACCGGGATCAAACCTGAAATAATAAGTCGCTTCCGGTAGTTTGTCTCCGTAATTTGTTCCATCCCACAAATTATCATAACCGGTTTTGGCATAAACCAATTGACCTGTTCGGGAATAGACTTCTAATCTGCAAGCAGGATATTTATATGCATTTCCGATATAGAAATAGTCATTGATTCCATCTCCATTTGGTGAAAATGTATTGTAAAAAATGATTTCGGAACTTGGTATTACATTTATGGTAACAGTATCCCAATTTTGACAACTATTCGCATCTTCACCAATAACAAAATAAGTTGTTGTGGTAATGGGTTCTGCTGTAGTTGGTGAAGCACTTTGATTTGAAATGGTACTTCCTGGAGTCCAATAATACAGAACGCCACCAGTGGCAGTTAATGTTACTGATTCTCCTTCCAAAATGGTTGCTGGGCAACAAGCACTAATTGTTGGAAGTGGATTCACCGTTACAGTAACCATAAAAGATTTGCTCGGACAAGCAGGACTTGTAATGGTAACGGAGTAAGTAATTGTAACAGTTGTTGTTGAAATTGGATTTGGTGCAGTTGTACTTGATAAAGCAGTTCCCGGTGTCCAAGAATAAGTAACTCCACCTGTTAAACTGTTATGAATCCCACCAATGGTTGCAGTTCCTCCAATACAAATTGAAGTGTCCATTCCTCCATCATATGCATAAACTGGATTTAAATCTACTCCAACAGAATCGGTTTTTGAAGCACCGGTCGAATCAGTTACTCTTACAAAATACCAAGTTGGGACTGCTGGATTCACAATAGGATTGGCAACATTGACATTACTGATATTCACATTAGGAGTCCAGTGATAAGTGTATGGAGGAATTCCGCCTGTTGCAGTTGGAGTTCCTCCAACCGTATAAGTGGTGCCAGGGCAAATCATTGTGTTATTTCCAGCATTTGCAGTAAGCGTTTGGCCTGCTATGGTAGCGGAAATAAATAATCCTGAAACAAGAAAGAAAAATAGTTTGTTGAATTTCAAAAGAAGCGAATGATTTTTTGGAAAGCCAAAGATAAGATTATGATTCCATTAGTATGAATAATGCCGGTTAAAACAGTCATTAAGTAGGTGTGCAGATGGTGTTTTTAAATAGGAATGTTAAAATAATGAAAATGGGCACGTTTACAGCAATGCCCATTTATCAAATAAATAATCTAAAATCAACAATCCTTATTTTCCATCATCACGCAAATCAATAACGGAAACACCTGGGTGTGTTTTTATGTCAAATTGAAAAGTGCTATCGGGAACGTCAAGATTTGGTGTGAATGTTTTTACTGTGTAGGTAGTAGTACTTCCGTCCTTATTGAGAAAAACAACATTGATGATTTGTTTTTTCACTTTGTCAATCGTCAGTTTTACGGTGTGATAATTTTTTTTGTCTGGTTTTTCAGGGTATAAATCTATCAATTGAACCGTTTTGCCATTTTGTATTTCTTCCTTAATGAATTTGTACTTGAAACCTTTTTCATGAATGGTGAAAATATCATTTGGGGAAATGGAGTTCTCCGTCTTCTTTTTGTTGGGATCAAAATTGTCAACATTTACCTCTTTGTCCTTTTCGCTATATACCCAAGTTGTTTTTCCATCGTTATAGTATTCCTCTTTTTTGATCACCTCTTTCACTTTGTTTTCCAAGGTGATTTTATACTTGCCACTTTTCATTATGATACTTCCATTTTTCACATCAGAAGTATTGTCCGCTTTTTTTATGGTAATTGAAAAAGTGGCGGTAATAGTAGTGTAGGCTTTTGCCGTTTTGCTTACGTCATCCAGAATAAGTTTTGCTTTCGGATCGTAATTTGGATCCTGGGCTTTTGTTATTGTTGGAAAAACAAGAAGGAAAATGGGGATTGCAAAGAGTGATTTAATAAAAGGCTTCATGGTCATTGGTAGTGTTGTTTAGTCGGTACTTTCAAAAAGCGTTCCAAAGATACGAAACCACTAGTTTGTTTGGATTTCTAGTAAAACCGGTAATTGAAACCACTGAGATTCAAGGTTTATCCGTTAACTCAAAAAAGGTCATTTTTCTTGTTGGCCATGGCCGCAAGTTTCTCCTCAAGTGTCACAGGATCCTTGATTAAAACTTCTCTTGCTTTACTTCCTTCAAATTGCCCAATTATTCCTGCTGCTTCCAATTGATCTACAATTCTGCCCGCTCTATTGTACCCGAGTTTTAGTTTCCGTTGAAGCAAAGAAGCAGAGCCTTGTTGGTGACTAACAATTATTCGTGCAGCATCTTCGAATAAGGAGTCGCGATCGCCGTCATCAATTTCCAGTTTGGTTTCATTTTCATCAATAAATTCTGGCAATTGGAAAGCTTCAGGATAACCTTTCTGTCCGCCAATAAATGAAGTGATTTTTTCAACTTCAGGCGTATCCACAAAAGCACATTGTAAGCGAATTAAATCGTTACCAGTGGAATAAAGCATGTCGCCTTTACCAATTAATTGTTCCGCACCACCTGAATCAAGAATGGTTCTCGAGTCGATTCTTGAAGTGACACGGAAAGCAATTCTCGAAGGGAAATTGGCCTTAATTGTTCCTGTAATAATATTTACCGAAGGTCTTTGTGTAGCAATGATCAAATGAATTCCTATCGCACGTGCCAATTGCGCAAGTCTTGCTATTGGAGCTTCCACTTCTTTACCTGCAGTCATGATTAAATCGGCAAACTCATCGACAACAAGAACGATGTAAGGCAAATACTTGTGCCCATTGTTCGGATTTAATTTTCGTTGGATAAATTTAGCGTTGTATTCCTTGATATTTCTGACTTCAGCATCTTTCAATAAATCGTACCTAGAATCCATTTCAATGCACAACGAATTTAAAGTGTGCACTACTTTTTTTGTATCCGTAATAATTGCTTCAGCAGAATCTGGAAGTTTTGCAAGGAAATGTCTTTCAATCTTGTTGAATAATGTCAATTCCACTTTTTTCGGATCAACGAGAACAAATTTTATTTGCGCAGGATGTTTTTTATAAAGAAGTGAAACTAGAATTGCATTCAATCCAACAGATTTCCCTTGTCCTGTTGCTCCCGCCATCAATAAATGGGGCATTTTCGCCAAATCTGCAATGAAAATTTCGTTTGAAATTGTTTTTCCCAATGCAACCGGCAAATCAAATCCTGTATTCTGGAATTTTTCCGAAGCCATTAAATGGCGCATTGGAACCATTTCTGGATTCAAATTTGGGACCTCAATTCCGATTGTTCCTTTTCCAGGGATAGGAGCAATGATTCGAATTCCCAATGCGGATAAACTCAATGCGATGTCATCCTCAAGGTTTTTTATTTTGGAAATACGAACTCCTGCGGCAGGAATAATTTCGTAAAGTGTTACCGTTGGCCCAATGGTTGCCTTGATTTTGTCAATGGCGATTCCATAATTTCCAAGTGTCTCAACGATTCGATTTTTGTTCAGTGTAAGCTCTTCTGTATTTACATTAGGCTCTTTTCCGCCACCATAACTTTCCAATAAATCAATAGGAGGGAACTGATATCCTGAAAGATCAAGTGTTGGGTCATACTCACCAAATTCACGGACGAGATCTTCTGCCTTTGCGCCAATTTCATCTGCACTTAATTCTCCTCCTTCTTCTTTTTTCTCAACTGTAAATTGAATGTCGCCTCCGGAAGTTAAATCAGTAGTCACTGTTTCGACTGGAACAATGGTTGGATTTGGAATCACTTTTTCTGCAACCACTTTGTCCCATTCACCATTATCAATTTCATCAATAGGATTTACCAAGATAGGTTCGGGAACTTCTGATGGGTCAATGTTTTCTTCGTCTTCTTCATTTGTTAAAAGCGTGTTGCGCAATTCAAGCGGTTCCTCAATAATAGTTTCATCCAACACAACAGGTAAAGGCTTTTTTGAAAAAAGCTTGAAAGAAACATTGAAAGAAATTATTAGCCAGGAAAGAAAAACAAAAAACAATAAAAATCCTGTTCCAAGTGGACCAACAACTTCATTCAAGTAAGAACTGACTTCAAATCCGAACACGCCTCCGATATAAAAAAAGGCATCGCGAAAAATAAATCCAAGTGCGACAGAACCGAAGAGCATGAAAAATAATCCTAGACGAAAAGTTTTTCCAATAGGCAGGATTTTTATTTCAGTGAGTAATCTTAATCCTGCAACAAAAGAGATTAATGGGAAGAAAAAGGAGGTTGCGCCAAAACAATTGTGAATGAAAAAATGTGAAATGAGTGCGCCGAATTTTCCGAGAATATTGTCTACATGAACGTCGGAGAGAAACAATGTTCCCAATGGCCCCATCACTTTGTCCTGGTCTGCCTGCCAAGTGAAAAAGTAAGAAGCAAAAGCTACGGCGAGATAGGGTGTTACGATGAAAAGAAGAAAAGCCCCAGTAAGTTTATGCAGTCTTTCATTTTCTCGAATGCGCTGAATGAATGCAGAAACTGGATTGACACGTGGAGGTTTTGGTGATTTTTTTTCAGTTTTTTTCTGAACAGAATCTGTTGAAGGATTCTTCTCATCTTTCGATTCCTCTTTTATGGAATTGATTTTTTCCGATGTTGATTTTTTTGAAGAATTTTTCTCGACTTTCTTTTCTATCGGCTCTTCAATATCAGTAAGCGAAACAGGTTTTCTCTCCACACGGTCTTTTACTTCGTTTCGGAGTTTGTTTGTTTTCTTCTCAGGTTCCTTTTCGGCCATTTTATAATTGCATTTCGAACAAACTCATAAGGAGTCCATTTAAACAAAAATAGGGAAAGCCATTGCGGAGGTCTCTGTGAACTTGAAATGTTATGAACGAAACGGTGTTTAAACAAAAAAGCCTCCAAATAGAGGCTTTTAGAGGCGAAATTGGATTGAAAATTAAAGGCTAGCGAGGGAATAATTGCTCGATTTTGGTTTTATACTCGAATAGAAACCTTCAAACATATTCTCCAATTCTGAATTCTTTACGGGTTCAAATTCTGCAGGAATTGTAAAATATGCATCATCTATTGTTGCTGGGGATACGCTAGTTGCAGTAAAATGCAATTCCAATCCATACTTTCTCAAGCGGTAATCCATTAGCACACCATCTATTTTGTAATAAGCGTTGGACCAATTAGGGTTTTTTATTCCGATATCTTTTGTAAACCAAACATCATAAGAAGGTGTTCCGTCCTTGAATTTAATCGTTGCATTTCTGCATTTGTATCCCGCAAATTCTTTTGTTGTATTTCCATAAACAACATCGTAATCTGGTAGGTAATAATTTGTTTTTTGAACTTCTGCCAAATTCATAGTGCTTTGCTTCTTCTCAAAAAAGAAAACTTGGGATCTAAACTGTTTTTTGACAGGATCGGATATGAATTTCATTTTGGCAAATCCCAATCCAGCTTCCAGTTCTGCTGCTGAAAAATCGTTTTTGAATTTCACAATCATCTTATCCGGAACGGTCATGGAGGCATGCTCTTTTGAATCCACCGCTTCTGCTTTGAATTCAATTATGCCTTCTTTGATGTCTTTTTTGAATATCCCAGTGCATGCCTGAGTTAGCAAAAGCAATGCAAGGAAAAAAAGGCAAATTGTTGGGGTTAAACTGGTTTTCATATCATTCTTCTTCGAAATAAATCAGTTCTATTAAAACAGATTTATTTCATCGGATGGGCAAGGTAAAGATTAATTTTAAATGATGTGCAATGAGGGAATTACGAATTGCTGTTTTTTTTGATTCGATAAATCAGCCGCATCAAATCATAACTATAAATTGGGGAATTCTAATAACCCAAAGTCTTCAACATTGATTTATAACTCTGCTCTTTGGCGAATAATCTGGTTGTAATTTCACCGTCTTCATCTCTGTCAATAATGACATGTTTCGGAGCAGGCATCAAGCAGTGTTGAATTCCACCATAGCCACCTAGTGATTCTTGATAAGCACCAGTATGGAAAAATCCAATGTAAAGCGGGTCTTTGGCATTTGGATTTAATTTGGGAAGATAGACATTGTTGGCATGCGCTTCCGTATTGTAATAGTCCATGCTATCACAGGTAAGTCCACCCAAATTGACAGGTTGATATTCCCTTTCCCAATTGTTAATTGCAAGCAAAATGAAGCGCTGATTTATTCCCCATGTATCTGGCAAAGTGGTGATGAAGGAACTGTCAATCATATACCAAAGCTCTCGATCATTCTGGAGCTTAATGTCAACAACAGAATAAAGGGCAGCACCGCTTTCGCTTACAGTGAAAGATCCGAATTCAGTAAAAATATTCGGCTCTGGAATATCATTATTGTCGCAGAAATTCTTGATTTGAGAAATGATTTCTTCAATCATGTATTCATAATCGTATTCGAAACCCAAAGATGTTTTTATAGGCATTCCTCCTCCGATGTTCAATGAATCAAGTGTTGGGCAAATGCTTTTTAATTCCCAATATACTTTCATGCACTTGGCCAATTCTGTCCAATAATAGATGGTGTCTTTGATTCCAGTATTGATGAAGAAGTGGAGCATCTTCAATTCAAATTTCGGATTGCTGAGAATTTTATCCTTGTAGTATTGGACAATCTCACTATGGCGTATTCCCAAACGTGAAGTGTAAAACTGAAAATTAGGTTCTTCCTCAGACGCAATCCGAATACCAATTTTCATTTTTGGTGCTTTGATATTCTTCGAGTAATAATCGATTTCAGTTTTGTTGTCCAGAACAGGAAGTACATTAAAGCCGTCATTTGCTAATTCAGTAATGAGCTGCTGGTATTGTTTGCGTTTGTATCCATTACAAACAATAAAACGGTCTTTTTTTATTAAACCTTTTTTGAAAAGTTCCTTGATGATATAAATGTCGTAAGCCGAAGAAGTTTCAATGTGGATATCGTTCTTCAACGCTTCTTCCATAACAAATGAAAAATGGGAACTTTTAGTGCAATAACAGTAGGTATAACTACCTTTGTAATCCACTTTGGCCATTGCGACATTAAATAAGCGTTTGGCTTTTTGGATCTGTTGACTAATTTTTGGCAGATAAGTGATTTTCAATGGCGTTCCATATTTTTTAATAATATCCATCAAGGGAATATCATTGAAATACAGTTCATTGTCGGCAACAGAGAAGCCTTCTTGTGGAAAGTTAAACGTCTGTTCGATTAACTTCTGGTAGGTGTTTTCCATCGCTACCGAATGTGCTTTCTGTGAAGCGGGTGAGTTACTTGTATACATGTTATGCAAATGTAAGTGACTTGGATTAAAAATATGTCAATAAAACGCCTAAATCATGGCAAATCGAAAAATAAAGTTCGTTGAAGTGAAGTCCGAAATTGGGGCTGGTACGCGAGGTGCCAGTCTTGGCGTAGATGCCATTAAAATTGCGGCTTTGGACTATGGTTCCAATATGTTTAAAACCTTTGAAACGGTCGAAATTAAAAATGAGAATCATCTCCTTTTTGAATCGCCAGGAAGTCCTTATGCCAAGAGGATCAAGGGTTTAATAACGATGTATGATAGAATTGGGCTTGAAGTTCAAAAAACACTTAAGTCAAATGGCTTCCCTTTGATACTAGCTGGCGATCATAGTACGGCTGGAGGGACCATTGCCGGGATCAGAATGGCTTATCCAAAAGCTAGACTTGGTGTGATTTGGATTGATGCTCATGCTGATATTCATTCTCCATGGACCTCCCCTTCTGGCAATCTCCATGGCATGCCGATTGCGGCATCTTTAGCCGAAGACAACATTGGGAATAAGATGAATAAGCCCGATAAAGAGACCGTGGAACATTGGAAAAAGTTGAAAGAAATAGGGGGAATTGTTCCAAAAATCAATTATCGCGACCTTGTTTATATTGGTGTTCGCGATGTCGAACCAGAAGAAACATCGCTACTTAAGAAACATCATGTTAAAATGTTCACCACGGCGGAAGTGAAGCGACATGGAGTTGAGCGAATTGCACGCGATACTTTATCCCACTTAAACCAGTGTAGCCTTATATACATTTCATTTGATGTGGATTGTATGGACTCCTCCATTTCTAAGGGAACAGGAACACCGGTTAGAAACGGAATAACTGAAAAAGAAGCGGGTTCCTTATTGGTGAGACTTATTCAGAATGAGAAAGTTTGTTGTTTTGAAGTCTGCGAAGTCAATCCAACACTTGATAAGGAGAATTTAATGGCCGAAAACACTTTTGAAATCCTCACCAAAGTAGTAGCTCAACTTACCAATTAATTTATGCAATCTCTAGAATCTCTACTTTCCATACCGGTTACAAATGCCATTGAGAACCTTTTTGGTTCAAAAATTGACCCTTCAACTATTTTATTCAGCAATACAAATCCCCAGTTTGAAGGTGATATTACATTGGTTGTTTTCCCCTATGTAAAGCTGGCTGGCAAAGGGCCGGAACAGACGGGGCAAATAATTGGCGATTTCCTAAAGAATTCCGTTACTGAAATAGAAAGCTATAATGTGGTCAAGGGTTTCCTTAATTTGGTCTTTACCGATGACTTTTGGAAGGAACAATTCAAGGAAATTGTAAAAGACGATACGTTTGGAATAAAAAAACTAGTGCCATCCGCGCCCCTTGTGATGGTTGAATACAGTTCACCCAACACCAATAAACCACTTCATTTAGGTCATGTCCGCAACAACCTCTTGGGTTATTCTGTTAGTCAGATACTAAAGGCGGATGGGAATAATGTTATGATGGTTAATCTGGTCAATGACCGGGGAATTCACATTTGTAAGAGCATGTTGGCCTGGCAAAAGTGGGGAAATGGCGAAACCCCTGAACTAAGCGGACTGAAAGGGGATCATTTGGTAGGGAAATATTATGTTGAATTTGATAAACACTATAAGTCCCAAATAGAAAGTCTAAAATCAAGTGGAAAAAGTGCTGAGGAAGCGGAAAAAAATGCACCTCTGATTTTGGAAGCACAGGAAATGCTTCAGAAATGGGAAGCTGGTGATACAGAGGTAAAAGAATTGTGGTCAAAAATGAATGGGTGGGTTTATGATGGGTTTGCGAAAACGTATGAAAAGCTCGGTGTTGAATTTGATAAAATCTATTACGAATCCAATACTTACATTCTTGGAAAAGAAATTATTGAAGAAGGTCTGAAAAAAAATGTTTTTGTGAAGCGTGCTGATGGAGCTGTAATAATTGACCTTACCGCAGAGAAACTAGATGAGAAAGTTTTATTGCGTAGCGATGGCACCTCAGTTTATATGACGCAGGATTTGGGAACTGCAGTTGAACGGCACAAAGAATTTCCATTTGAAAAATTGGTTTACACTGTTGGAAATGAACAGGACTATCATTTCAAGGTTTTGAAAATGTGTTTGGAGAAATTGGGTTATGATTGGGCGAAAGGTCTTTATCACTTGTCCTATGGAATGGTGGAATTACCAGAAGGGAAAATGAAATCGCGTGAAGGAACTGTTGTTGACGCGGATGATTTGATTGAGAAGATGGAGAATGATGCCTTGGAATTGTCGGAACAAAAAGGTTTGGTGGAGGGAATGAGTGAAACCGAAAAGGCCGCACTTTCCCATATGATTGGAATGGCAGCATTGAAATATTTTATCCTAAAAGTTGATCCAAAAAAGAAAATGCTTTTTGACCCCAAAGAAAGCATTGACCTGCATGGTAACACAGGCCCTTTCATACAATACACGCATGCGCGGATTCGCAGCATTTGGAAAAAATCAGAATTGAAAGAAATTCCCCAATTAGATTTGTCAGTCGCCATCCATCCCAAAGAAAAAGAATTGATTAAACATCTTTTCGGTTTTCCAAAATCAATTGCTGATGCCGCCAAAGAATTGTCGCCCGCATTGATTGCGAATTTCACTTATGAATTGGCGAAAACTTTCAATCAGTTTTATGATGTTTGTCCAGTGTTAAAGGAGGAAAATGGAGCACTTAGAGATTTCCGCTTGGCACTTTCTATTTCGGTTGCGAGGACTATTAAATCCGCTTTTAACATGCTTGGAATTGATGTTCCAGAAAGGATGTGAGCTGATTTTCAAAATTGGCATGGTTCTTTCAGAATAACGTCCATGCATTTTGCTGAAAGACCATTACAGTTTTTCCTGATTGGCTGAATTTGAATAGCTTTGTCCCATAATTTAAAACTAATTGCATGAATAAGAATTACTTACTTCTCATTTCTGTTTTTGTCGGTTTGAACATTTTTGTTTCTGACTTAAAGGCACAAACTCCTCCTTCAAAACAGACCGTTGTTTATTCAGGTCCGTCTGCTTCTGGTGATATGAAACGCGACAAGGGCGATTTCACTGGTGCGATTGCTGATTACACCACCGAGATCACCAAGATTGATGCGGATGTGCAAAGGATTGTCAAACTCAAAACTGATTATGATAAGATGAGTGAGTTTGAGAAAGCAAATCAGAATCAGGATGAAGTGAAAAAGAATTATTCCGATTGGGCGAAATTGTATTATGGCCGTGCCATGTGCAATGTTTCATTGATGAAAAAGGTAGAAGCAACACCTGATTTGGGTATTGCAATTTGTTTGAACAGTTCATTTGCTGATGCCTATTACCAACGTGCATTGATTATCAATTCTAAAGACAACAGGGAAAATGCTTGTATTGATATGAGCAAAGCCGCATCACTTGGAAGTGAGAAGGCAAAAGTTGCATTTGATGACAACTTTTGTTGGAATACAGCTCAGCAACATTATAAAGATGGATGTTCTAATCTTACACTTCGTAAATATGATGAGGCAATTGTTTCGTTGAATCAGGCCATTGCTCTTTGTACAGATTCTGGCGCCTATTATTCAAAACGTGGTCAAGCTTATGAAGGGTTGAAGAAAAATGAACAAGCGCTAGAAGATTTCACGAAAGCAACAGAACTTTCTCCAACTAATCCTGATGGTTATTACCAATTGGGAGTGTATTATTTCAATCTTGAAAATTTTGAAAAGGCTTTCGACTTTCTTACAAAGACCATTACAAGAGATCCTATGAATTATGATGCTTATGTTTTTCGTGCTCAATGTTGCGAAAGAAAAAATCAACAGACTTCAGCCATTTACGATTATGGTCAGGCAATTTCACTTCGCCCTTCTGACCCTGAAGCTTATTACCGTCGTGCTTTGCTTGAACGTGAAATGAAAGACAGTGGAAAAGCCTGTAAGGATTTTGGAAGAGCATCACAATTGGGAAATCCGGACGCAACGGAATTTCTAAAAGAATGTGTCAAATAATTTCAGCAATATTCAGAAGAGCCGTTTCCTACAGAAGCGGCTTTTTTGTATCCGCTATCATACAGTATTTCTTAATTATTTTTAAGAACCAATTACCGGAATGGAAATCGATGTGAAAAAAGTGGCTGAAGAATCAGTTGAAAGGGTCAAGCAGGAAAGGGCATTTTTAGAAGGGCCACGTTCACGGAAAAAAGAATTTGTTTTCGTTATTAAAGTTTTGTGGGAATTTATTCGAGGATTACGAAAATTACATTTCGTTGGCCCTTGTGTTACTGTTTTTGGATCGGCACGATTTAAGGAAGGCCATCAATATTATGAGCTTGCTCGTGAAGCCGGAAAAGGAATCGCAAAATTGGGATTTACAGTCATGACGGGTGGTGGTCCAGGAATAATGGAAGCGGCCAATCGTGGTGCAAAGGAAGAGGGTGGGAGGTCCGTTGGTTGTAATATAATACTACCCCATGAACAGCACCCGAATCCTTATTTGGATACTTGGGTGGATATTCGATTCTTTTTTGTGCGGAAAGTCTTGCTCTCGAAATATTCCTATGCTTATGTGGTGATGCCAGGAGGTTTTGGTACCCTTGATGAACTTTTTGAAGCCGTAACTTTGGTGCAAACCGGGAAAATGCTTCATTTCCCAATTGTGGTAATGGGAATGGATTATCACAAAAAGTTAAGAGAACACTTTGAAATGATGATTGCTGAAGGTACAATCGCAAGAGCCGATTTGGAAATCATTCTGTTTACCGATTCGGTGGAAGAAGCAATGAATTGGCTTCAAATAAAAGCGATTGAAAAATTCAAATTGAGAACTAAAATGAGACCCGTTGGGATTTTGGGTGAGAAGTAGCGATTTGCAATTTGGTGATCGCCAATTTCGAATTGAAGAGGTTCAAAAAAACTGGAATTGGAAATTAATAAATAGGCAATTTATTATTTACTGAATTTCGCTTTATCTAAATCACTGAATTTTTTCTTGCCTCTGAAAAAATATTCCATGATCAATGTTTTTTCATAGATGCAGGTGGTGGCGTATTTTTCAATTTCCTTTTTCATCGCATTTCTTTTGCTCAGGGTTTTTCCTAACATGCCATAAAAACTAAAATGCGCATGGATGACTGCAAAGCAATGATTGATTTCCCCGCTCAACAAAAATTTCATCCCTGCAATTCCATCCAAACACATTCTTAGAAAAATTTTCAAAATAAAAAATCGTGTGGAATGATTTTTTACAAGAAGAAGAAGGTTGTTTCTGAAATTCAGAAATGTTTTTTTGGGGTTTTGTTTTGCCAATGTTCCACCGCCCACGTGAAAAACGGAGGAGTCTCCGCAATACATCACTTTCCATCCGTGGTTACGCATTCTCCAACACAAATCAATTTCCTCCATATGTGCGAAAAAATCTTCGTCTAATCCGCTCACTTCTTTCCACGCATTTGCACGAACAAATAAACAGGCGCCAGTTGCCCAGAAAACTTCGCATGAATCATTGTATTGGCCTTCATCCGTTTCGTAGGTGTCAAAAATTCTTCCTCGGCAAAATGGATATCCCCATTTATCAATAAATCCTCCTGCTGCTCCTGCATATTCAAATTTTTCGGGCTCATGAAATGCGCGAATTTTTGGTTGGCATGCTGCAATTTTGGAATCACTGTCCATTAATTTAATAACTGGTTCCAGCCATCCAGAAGTAACTTCAACATCCGAATTCAACAGCACAAAATATTCTGCATCAACTTGTTTTAGTGATTCATTATAGCCTTTTGAAAATCCAAAATTGGAGGCATTGCTGATGATGCGAATTGAAGGATAATTGTTTTTCAGCCAATCGATAGAATCGTCGGTTGAAGCGTTGTCTGCAATAATTATTTCGGAAAAGTCGGGGTTATTATTTATTACGGACGGCAGGAATTGTTCCAGAAATTTTCTTCCGTTCCAATTCAGAATTACGACAGCGACTTTTGACATAAAAAAATTCAAAAATTCAAAAATTCAATGATTCCAATTAACAGATCCTTGACTTTCGAATTTATTAATGCGGATTAGTGTACCAATCATTTGAGTGACCACCATATTGTGGATTTCCATTTTGTTGATCGAGGCTGTGCGTTGCATTGTCACGTTTAACCAAACGCAGTTTCCAATTGTCATCACGCGTTTCTCCTCTTGCATCGGAATGAATGAGTTGGTATTTATTTGTTACAAGATCGAAATCTGCAAAAACAAATTTCTTGTTTGTTTGCGTGACATTATCTGGCTGATTGATTTCTGAAATGTTCGGGTTGTTTCGAATGCTGTAGTATTGCCAAATTTCATAAGGATAGGCACTCGGCTCCTCATTCATTACCACACGTTGATCAGGAGGTCCATATTGCAAATAAACGCGGCCACGGTCTGAATCATAACCTTTCATAATTTGAGTTCCAAATTCTTTGTTGACTCTTTGTACTTCACTGTTGTATTTATCCCAAGCAGCTTGTGGATTCGGTTCGTTTCTAGCTAGCCAAAAATTGTAAAGATATTGCTGCATTAATTTTATGTCGCCAGCTTTTATTCTATTTTCCGCAAATTCAATTTCGGAAGAACTGCTAATGGGACGAAGACTTCGAATTACATCTACCAGAGAATCTCCATTTTTTATTTTCCCGGCAAATGTATTTGCAATGTCAATTGCCGCCAAATCATCCAATTTATAAATCACACCAGGATTGAATCGTTCGAACGAAGTTTTGTGCATTGACAATAATCGATTGGATGCATTACGAACTTCCACTACGAGATAATAACTACCGGAAGGCAATGAGGTGACATTAAATGAAAATAAAAGTGGAATGACTTTTTCAGGTGTTGGTTTAATAAATGAACTGAATCCTGACATTTTATTGCCATTCACTGCGGATTCGATATAGTACAGGACAAGAAATTTTTCTTCAGGCTTTAATACCTTGCTTGTATTATAAATTTCTGAGTAAAAACTAAGTTGAGAAAGATTCGGCGGATAAAAGGAAGAAACATAAGGAACAAGATCATAACCGCTTTTAGTTAGCAATCCCTGTGTTGTTGATTTGTAATAATTGTCCAGCAATTCCACATCCGAAAGATTGACAGAATCTTGATCAATGGAAACAAGAATTGATCTTTTATTTGAAATTGGATGTTGAGGCTGACGATTCAAATCGGTAAGTGAAACCTGCAAGTAATAATATCCTGCAGGTAGAGGAATTCGTTGGAGGTCTAGAAAATTTACTGCTTTTGAGGAATCATCTACTTCAGGACTGTTCAGAATATAACGTTGTGCTGAACGAATGGAATCATTACTGGTAAAAGTCATCACGACGTCTACTGCAGCGGAATATTTCCCATTTGGTTTTTTGTTGTACGTCACGGAATTACCAATAATGGAAATATAAGTTTCAACATAACTTTTACTATCGGCTGTGCTGAATGCGCAACAGGAAAGATTGGCTGTGATTTCCCTTGCGAACGAATTGCCTACAGCAAAAAGCAGCGAAGCAAACATGATAATCCTTTTCATGGAATGATATTTTTTTTACCCAATTGGACGGGAGGCGTGACCAAAAACATTAATGCACTAAGTTACGAAAAACAGGGCTGATTTCTGAATGGATTAGCGCAAAGGTTGCTTCTCTTCATAAATGGCAATTTACTCTGGATATGTGGTGAATTATTCATGTGTTGATTGAGCATTTGAGCTATTTCTATTTTTGCTTTTGTAAGTTGCTAATTGCAAAACATACTAGGAGTTGGAACTTTTTCATTTAAAAATTGGAAATATTTTACAGAAAAGATGATTTCTCTCTTAAAAAATCGATACGTTTTTTGAATACCTTTATTTCATTAAATAAAAAATGAAAAGGACAATTGCATTTTCCATGGCATTCCTAATTCTCGAGCTTTCGTTGAGAATGGGTATTGCATTTCATTTTTGCGGCAATCATTTGGCTCAATTCAAAATCGTTTTTGGTTATGGCCAAGCGACTTGTGGAATGGAAGGGCATAAAAACAATTGCAGAACCAACTGCCATAATTTTTCAACCACAACAATTGACAATGCCCAATGTTGTCATGATCAATTTCAGAAAATAAATTCTGATGTTTTTTATTCACCTGATAAATTTGCTTTAGGCCTTTTCGATTTTAGTCATGCAACAATACAACTTGACTATATTTTTGTTCCGCAAGTTTTTGAATTTAAGAATTTCGTTTGTTATCGACCACCTCCCGATCTTTCATCGGTGCATCTGCCATTCATAGCGGTTTTCCGGATTTAAATTTTCCTAAACAGAATTTCTTCTGCTCTTCAGATTGAAGAGTGTGTGGGACTTTTGTATTTTATTTTTGCTTGCTTTCCGCAAGCCTATTGTTCTATTAATAACCCTTCCTATTAATATTAAAAATCAAGATAACATGAAGACCAAATTAATATTCCTCAATGTATTGTTCGTACTCATCCTTGCTTCTACAGGTTGTATGAAAAAGCCAATGGCATGCTGCGATTTTGCTTCAACTGGAACCGTAGGAACAGCAATGAGTTTCAGTTCAACTTGCAGTATGGATGCAGATAATTACAGTTGGGATTTTGGCGATGGAGGTACTCCAACTGAAGCAAATCCTTCTCATACCTACACTACAGCAGGAACCTATACTGTAAAGATTATGGCCATGAGTAAGAATGGAAAAAAAATGGACGAGACGACAAAGACCGTTACCATTAACTAATTCTAGAAATAATGAGAAAATTAATTTATTCACTAGGGATTATTGTTGTACTCAGCTTTTCTATTGCTGTGTTTTGTTTTGCTTACACACCATGGGTTGCACCTTCAGTCGTTGATACTTTGGTTAATCCATTGAAAGGAAATGAAACTGCAACAGCAGAAGGAAAAAAGACCTACACAGCCATGTGTGTTATGTGTCATGGTGAAAAGGGAAAAGGCGATGGAGTAGCAGGACTTGCACTTACTCCACGTCCAGCAAATTACACCCTTCCAAAAGTACAAGCAGAAAGCGACGGTTCACTATTTTGGAAAATGACTACAGGACGCGCACCAATGGCGAGTTACAAAGCTTTGCTGACAGAAACTCAACGCTGGCAATTGGTAAATTATTTAAGAACTTTTAAAAAATAGAATCATGCTACAAAAACTGATTTTAGCAGGAGGGTTTGTTTTGTGTTTTGGTGCTCTTAAAGCACAGGATACTATTCAAGACCAAATCAATAATTTAAAGGATGATGTCACAACTTTAAAAAGAGATCCGAATACAAATTTCATGATTCGCGGTTTTTCACAATTTGGATTGGATGCAGGATCCGATAATGTGAATTTTAATATGACATCTTTTAATCCGGTTTTGTTGTGGCGACAAGGAGATCGTTTCCTTTTTGAAAGTGAATTGGAAATGGAATACATGTCGAACCAATTTGGTTTGAATTTGGGTTATGCCAATGCATCCTTTGTTGTTTCAAAAGGTGTCGTTGTGAAAGTTGGGAAGATTCTAATTCCTTTTGGAACTTTTGGTGAAAAATTTCATCCATCATGGGTAAATAAATTCAGTTCGGCTCCTCTTGGTGTTGGTCATGATGGTATGTTGCCGATGGCGGATATTGGTGTTGAGGTGCGAGGAGGATTGCAAGTTGGAAAATCCAAATTGAGCTATTCCTTGTTTTGTGTAAATGGTCCTAGGATAAAAGATGGAACTGAAGAACCAACCGAAGCAGGAATGTTGTCGTTTGAAAATGCAAATGATAATAATAACAACAAGGCTGTTGGAGCTAGAATTGGTTTTTTGCCTTTTTCAAATTCATCTTTGGAAATTGGGGTTTCTGGATATTATGCAAAACCTGGATCAAAAACGTCTCCATTTGCTGGCGATACTCTTAATGAGGATTTAAATTATAAAGATGTTACGGCTTTGCTTTTTGCTGGTGATGTGGCTTACATAAAAGTCATTAACCTTATCAAAGGGACTATTGACATTAAAGGGCAGCACAATATTTCAAATGTGAGTAAAGCCACTTACCTTAATCCGGAGGATACCACTCGTTACACATTTACAAATAAATGTTCCTCCTATTATGTGCAGCTCGCTTATCGGCCTGCTTTGGTTGCTAATAATGTGCTCAGGAACTTTGAGTTGGTTGGTAGATATTCCGTTTACAATACACCGAAAGGGTCGCTATGGTACAGCAATCAATCACAAATAGAGGTCGGCCTGAATTACTGGTTTGTATGGAGAACAGTTTTAAAAATCAGCTACCAAATTTCCGATGGTGCTATGGGAGGATCGGGAATGGGAAATATGCCAGGTATGAGCGGCATGAAGACAAGTATGTTTCTCATTCACGTAGCAACAGGATTGTAAAAAATTAAAATATATAGCCATGAAAAAATCAAAATATATAATTGGATTTCTGTTTTCTCTTTTGATGACAATCATAATTGCTCAAGGTTGTTCATCTGCAAAACAGATTGTTGAAGCCAAATCTGGCGCACAACTTTGGGCGGAAAATTGCATCCGCTGTCATAATGGACCTTCTCCAACCGAATTCAACGACGAACAATGGAAAACGATTGGATTACACATGCAGGATCGTGCCAATCTTACAAAAATGGAAACGGATAAAATTGTCGAGTTTTTGAAGTCCGCGAATTAAATGGAATTTAAGTATCCTGTTTAATGAAAATCCCTTCTGAAAAGAGGGGGTTTTTTCTAATCGAGCAATTTTGTGATCAAAAAGTCTTAAAATGAAAAATCCTTTAAACTCTCGAGTTCAAAGGATTTTTCATTTATTCCGCGGAGAAAGAGGGATTCGAACCCCCGGACCTATTACAGTCAATAGTTTTCAAGACTACCGCGATCGACCACTCTGCCATTTCTCCGTCGCAAAAGTAATAAACAGATCGTATTAAAAAACGTTAGTCAAATAATTCCTTGATTTTTTAGCCAATTATAGCCGTCAATGGATTTAAAAAAGTTTTCTCGTCTTATTGCGTCAGATTTTGTGTCAAAGGATTCTTGGTAATGTAGCACAAGTGGCCGACGTCCTTTTGTTGATCGAACTTTACCACTGTTATGGGCCTTCAACCTTATTTCAATATTAGCACAACTTCCATAATAATATTTCCCATCCACCTTGCTTAACAGGATATATGTAAAAAACATAAAATAAAATTTATTGTTACAGTCAATAGTTTTTCCCGAAGGGACCACCCTGTGGCAAGACTACCGCGATCGACCACTCTGCCATTTCTCTCCCGAAGGGACCACTATGTGGCGTCGCAAAAATAATAAACAGATCGTATTACCACAGGGTGGTCCCTTCGGGAAAAAACGTTAGTCAAATAATTCCTTGATTTTTTGGCGAATCACTGATTTGCACTGTATTGGGAACATTAATCACACCCAAATATCCTGAAAATCAAAAAAATCCACTAAGGACATTTCAATTTTTCTCTTTCCAAGCTTTCTTTAATGTGTCCATGAAAACCTGTTGAGGTTGTGCACCGGAAACAGCCAACTTTCTATCAAACACAAAAAAAGGAACACCTCTTACTCCAATTAGTTGCGCCTCTTCGATGTCATTATGGACTTCCTGTGAAAACCTTTCACTTTCCAATATTTCCTTCAATTCATTTTCATCCAATCCGATTTCTTTTCCAAGTTGAAGAAGTGTTGAATGATCATCCGTGTTTTTCCCTTCAGTGAAATAGGCTTTGAAAATTCGCTCTTCCGCCTCATCACCTTTTTTCTTGGTCTTGGCAAATTGTATGAGTCGATGTGCATCAAAAGAATTCGCAACAATCGCCTTGTCGAAATCATAATTCAAGCCAACTTCCTTTGCCATTCCTGAAACACGATCGTTCATTTCTTTCGCCTCTGCAATCGACCAACTTTTCAGTTCTGCAAGATATTGATTGATATTTTTTCCGGGCTCGGTTTTCATTGCAGGATTCAACTGAAAACTTTTCCAGATAATTTCTACCTCACCTTTATGATCAAATTCTGAAAGTGCATTTTCAAATTTACGTTTCCCGATATAACAGAACGGACACATTACATCCGACCAGATTTCTACTTTCATTTTAGAATTTATTTTCCTTAATAAGTTTCAGGCCTTTTGTCCAACGAACAATTTCTGTTAGCATGGCTTCCGCTGCTTTGTGTGATGTTTCATTGGGAACGAATTCGCCATTGTCATTGATTAATTTGTTGTAGAAAGGGAAATTCACAGCTTCCATCATTGGTACAATTTTCATTGTAGACAGATCCGCTTTCAAACTATTTGCCGCTCTTGTTCCAGCTGAAACGCCTCCATAACTAACAATTCCCGCAGCTTTATAAGACCATTCATGAACGAGATATTCAATCGCATTTCTCAATGGTGCAGGATAATTGTAATCGTATTCGGCAGTTACAAAAATAAATGCATCCGCTTCTTCAATTTTAGCACTCCATTTTTTTGTGTGCTCATGTTCGTATTTTTTCAAAATTGGATGATTCGCTTCATTCATCATCGGCAAATTGATTGCTCCGAGATCGAGTACTTCCACATTGAAATTTCCTGATTGCATTGCCTTTTCAGCAATCCATCCAGCTATCATAGGGCCTTTTCTTCCTGGTCTTATCGTCGAAGAAATGATTTTCAAATTATACATAATCTATTTTTTTCTGTGAGTTTTATTTTTTAATTAATCATTCAGCACAATTTTTCTGCTACCCGCCAATTTCTCATTGGCATAAACATTCATGAAATACATTCCAGAAGAAAGCCCAGAACGATCAAGTTGTACTTTGTGATTTTGTGGTGTAATAACACGGACAACTCTTCCGCTAAGATCAACGAGTTCTATTTTCAATTTTGAAATATCAACAACATCGCTGAACTGAATGGTAGCTGTGGACGAAAATGGATTTGGATAAACAGAGAAATCATTCGATGAAAAATTCTCTTCAACTCCATTGGGCAAAACAGTAAGCACAAAAGATGTTGTATCGCTGGAAATGCAATTCATTGCGATTAACGTTACCGTATAAGTTCCTGAATTTGCATAAGCATGTAATGGGTTTTGTACGATAGAATTTCCCAAATCGCCAAAATCCCAGAACCAAGAGGTTGGAGAATTGAGCGATTGATCTGTAAACTGAATTGGAATTAATGCGGCAGGAGCTGCCGGTGTATAACTGAAGCTTGCAGCGGGTGCATTTCCAATAGGAGTGGAGGTCCAATTGGCAGCAAATCCAGAATAGACGACAGAATAATCGGAAGTGAATACGAGAAATAATTTTCCGGAAGTTGAATTTACAACTGGTGGAAGTGCATTGCCGGTATAAGAACCAACCAATGGAGCAGCAGCACTTGTTCCATCGTAAATCGTGAGGAAGTCATACGAAGTTTCCAAGTTGAAATTTGAAAATGTGAGTTGAAGATTTGCTCCGCATGGATTAATCAGAAAGCTGCAATTTTCAAGATCAATATAATCGCCTGTTGGTCCGCCTGAATCATAAATCAATCCTGAATTGGAACTCATTGTTGTGTTCTGACAAATATTCGATGAATTCACAACATTGATATAGGAGATTTGAGTCAAACTATCTGAACCAAAGCCATTTGTTGCAACCAATTTCACTGGATAAATTCCAGCAGTAGAATAAAGAATATTTGAAGGATTTTGATTCGTAGATGTTCCTGGAAACCCTCCTGTAATTATCCAATGCCAAGAGGTTGGAGCATTCATGGATAAATCCGTAAAATTAACGGTGTTGCCTACTGGAACAGTTGTAATGTTGGCGGTGAACATTGCATCAGGAGCCAAAGTATTTGCAATGAAATAAACCATGTAATCTTCCACTTGTCCTTTCAAAGGTGAATAACATGCTCCTGTAATCACGTTTGTTTGTGCATCAGAAATGACACGCATGCGTAAGCGCGTATTCAATGTTGCTGTTGTTGGTGTGTGTATAATTCCATTATGAATACTAACTGCAGAACCTGAATCGGAATAAATAAGTTCATTGGTGTTATTGAAAATACCATCATTGTTGTAATCAATCCAAGCACTCACCCTTTCACCAAAACCATTGGGTGAATTTGAATTGACAGCAACAGAAAATGGATAGGGATTTCCAGCAACGATCAAGGTAGAATCTGCACAGGTGAAATCACTATAACCATCAATTGCATCTGCAGAAGTCCAGTTGATGCTATGAAAATTCACATTGGTAATTCCATATCCACAACAGTAATTTGTGGTTGCAGGATTACAAGAGGTAGGAACTGGTCCTGGAACATTATTCACAACAACGGCTGCATTGATCAGCAATGTATCGGCACCAACACAATTGCCAACTCCTGTTGCTATAAGTGTGACATTGTAATTTCCTGGAAGCGCATAGGTGTGCGTAGGGTTTGTTGCTGTTGAAAAATTACCATCTCCAAAATTCCAATTATAAGTTGTGGCATTCCAACTGTTATTGATGAATGAAACATTTGCAGGAGCCGAACAACTGATTGCAGGACTTGCAACAAAAGCTGAAGTAACAACTCCGCTAAATGGCGTTCCAACACCACATGCATACCATGCATTTGCAGTTTGAATCAATTGGTTGGAACAAGAACCGAATAGATCATCTGCAGATTGTGAAGCGAAAGTTGCAGCATCAGCAAAAGTTGAATTTGGAGTGAGATAGGTGGCAAGATTTCTATAGGCAATTTGAATTGCATCTGTCAATCCGATACCAGAAACACTGAATGCATTTCCAATATCATTTGTTCCTGATCCTCCAGTTACCAATAAATAATACCAATAATTCTGAACGCCACTATCGTAGTGTACGATGTCACCATTGTTCCAATACAATCCACCATAAGTATCTGCGCATTGAAATGCATTTGGATTTGACATGTCGCGGAAAGGAGTTCCGCCCATATTTGGAATTACAATTTGATCACCCACCAACCACGATGCCACGCTTGGAGAATAAGTAAATCGCATTGTGTTTCCAAAAACATCACTGAACGATTCGTTGAGCGCTCCCGATTCTCCAGAGTAATTTAGATTCGCTGTGTATTGTGTAACGCCATGTGTATATTCATGTGAAACAATTTCCAAGGAAGTAAGCGGTGTGTATTGTGTGCCATCGCCATCGCCAAAAAGAATTCCTGTCCCTGACCAATATGCATTGACATATAATCCATCATGAACTTGAATGTCACATGGCAAACCCAATCCGTCTTGTCCAAGTCTTCCCAATGAATTCAAATAAAAATCATGGGTCATTTCAATTCCCCAATGTGCGTCTGTTGCATAGTTGTCAAGGTTTGAAGTGTTGTTCCAATAATTGTCATTGTCTATTACATCTGCTGGTCCAGGTGCATGTGTTAAAATATTTCTGCCTGATTCTGCAAGTCGAAAGTTTGTTGGAGAAGTACTATCTGTTGTAATGGCATGTACACCATTATATACAGTTACCGCTGTTCCATGACTATCATTGTCGCAAATGCGTGAATTTTTTCCGATGATTTTTCCGGTGATTGCATCCACGAAATAATAGAATCTTTTCATTGGGGAAAGTGACCATGCATCCGTTTTCCAACAGAGGCGATACTTATTTTGTTGATCACGGAATAAAACCAAATAAGGCGCTTCAATATTTTTTTCATCACCAAGGCGCGTTGAATTCAAATCTTTTTTCGCTGTAATAACTGCATCTGAAAATGAAATTATTGGATTTACATTTGCAGAAATCCCAGAATAATACGCTCCATTCGCAGAGATTATTTTTCCATCTTTCACATGCACATAATAAACCGCTCCTTCCACACGAATGTTTTTGTACAATTGATAATAGCGGTAATTTGTCCATCCAATTTTATCAGCTTCGGTTGAATACAATTGGAAACTTATTTCATTTTCAGATCCGAAAATCTGTTTCAGAAAAGAGTTGTGATCTCCAGAAACGGGTTGTGTTCCGAAATGCACAAACGAAAATGTCTGGCGTTGGTCATCCACAATAATTTTGTCAGTGCCAGGAACAAGTTTTGCTGCTTCAACGCCTAAATAAATTTTTGCAAAGGAAGAGGCGGCCAATAAAACGGCGAGTAAAGTAAGTTTACATTTCATATGAGAAAAGTTTGGGGTTCTGTGTTAGTAAATGTAACAAAGAAGCTGCTAGCATCCTATTGACTAGTAGTCTTATTTGGGAATAAAAAAAGGCGAAAAAATCCGCCTTTTCTGAAATAGTGTGAAGGGTATTATTCAATAACTATTTTTTTCGTTTCAGTTCCATTGTCTGTCAAAAGTCGAACGAAATAAATTCCATTGTCAATTCCTTCGAGATTCATTGAAAGTGTATTTTCCCCAACCGAAGATTTGGAATTTAATTCTTGTAATAGTTTGCCGCTGAGGTCCAGTAGTTGAACTTTTACATTTGAAGAATTTTCAAGTGTAAACGAAACGTTCAATAAATTGCTAGATGGATTTGGATAAACAGAAAGCATATTTGCTGAAGAGCTATTTTCATCTATTCCTACAGCTCCTGTAAATGCCAATGCATCAACATACAGATAACTATTGTTTGCAGGTGTTGCATTGCTTGCTGCAAGCACAATCATTGCAGTATCGGGAGTTAATGAACTACTTTGATAGTTGAGTATAATGTTAAAACTAGCCCAAGACATAACCATTCCTGTAAGCAAACGATGTGTATAGGAAACTGTGTCTTTTGCGTGTGTAATGGTATTCCAATGCGAAAGCAACACGGTAACTGATCCCGTATCCGTTATGCCATAGGACATGTATTGCCATTTTCCTGTGAGTTTAGCAGGACGTGAAGAAATTGGAAATCCACCTGATACGGATTGCGTTGCAATGTTGATAATTCCCGTTACTGCAACACCAGGAACAATGCCTAATGGAGCAATTGTTTTAGAAGTTATTTTAATATAAAAACTACCAGGATTTCCAGGCGCTCCTTGTTCAACAGTTGATGCACCGAGTGGAGCTGTTGTTGAATTGAACGTTCCCCAATTATCAGGATCTGAAAAAGTGGTGGTAGTCCAATTTTCAAATCCAGCATTAGGAATTGTCTGCGCGTAGGAAGCTGCACTCATCAAGCTAACTGCAGCGATAAAAAGTAGATTTTTTTTCATTCTTGTAGTATTTGATTTTTAATGGGGAGGTAAATCAAAGTTACCGAAAATATGATGATTGAGGATGGAGGAGTGTGATTTGCTTGTGCAAATTTTGATTAATGCAAATCATCAATTAACAATTATTTCCTTTTTTTCGCACCTCGAATGGCAACGGCTGTATAAGGATCTTCTGGCCAGGAATGTTTTTGATAACGCATGCGTAATTCCTTTCTAACTTCAGCGTAGGTATTTTTCCAAAAACTGTGTAGGTCCTGTGTTACCTGTACTGGTCTGTAGGCAGGAGAAAGCAAGTGCACCATCAACTTTGTTCTTCCTTCATTGATACTAGGTGTTTCCAGCATTCCGAAAATTTCCTGTAAGCGAACCGCGAGAATCGGAGCTGTGGCATCTTCCTGATATTGAATCTTGATTTCAGAGCCACTCGGAACTGAAATCTTTTGAGGTAATAATTTTTCTAATTGATTTTGTTTTTCATAAGGTAAAGACGAAGATAAAATCAAATGCAAATCGAGTTTTCGAAAATCATCTTTTCGCTTTATGTTATGGAGATAGGGAGAAAGCCATTCTTCAACTATTGAAAGTAAATGAACACGATTTACATCGGGCCAATTTTCATCCGGTCTCCATTTGCGAATGGAACTGACACGTGCAATAAAAACATTTACATCCTCCGACCAATTCAATAATTCCAAACCATTTGTCCGAACCGCATCGAGCAGAATTTCAAGTCGGTCTTCCTCAGAAATTATTTTTAAGGGTTTGCTTTCAAGAATGATATCGCCCACGCGTTTTTCAATTCTCGCAATGAGTTCTCCTTTTTGATGATCCCATTCCAAAACTTTCTTTTCAATGGCAAGATGTTTTATGTCATCAGAATCAAGCGCTGCTGCGAGAAAAATTCTTCCTTCCTTATTGGCAACACCTTCCAAATCCGCAATTGAAATCCAATCTTCGCCAATGAGTGCATCCGTTTCACTTAATTTGGCCATTCTTCCATTACCCAATCGATAACGATTTCCACTTTCTCGTTTCGCGATTCTTTCGGGATAGGCTGCAGCCAAAAGTTTTCCAACTTCTTCTGATACAGGTGCTGAATTATCAATTTCGGTATTGAGTAATTTTCTCCATTGTTGTGCGACTCGTTCAATTCTTTCCAATCTTTTTCGATCGGCATTGACGAATTCTTTCTTTCGGAATTTTCTTAACGCTTCAATTCGTAAAACCAAATCGGCACCGGCATCTTTTGAAAGTGGATCACGTTCTTCCAATAGCGCTGCAATTTCACAGGCAAGTGCAGATGATTTTTTTTCATGCGCCTGCGTTAGCAAATGAGCAATACGTGGATGTGTGGGCAAACGCAACATTTCCTTTCCAAGTTGTGTTATTTTACTACCAGAAAGCGCTCCGAGTTGCGCTAAGAGTTCTTGCGCCTGAAAAATTGTCCCTGTTGGAGGTGGCGTGAGCCAAGTGAGTGCTTGCAAATCATGTGTTCCCCAATTGGAAAGTTCAAGAACGAGTGGAGCAAGATCCGCTTCGAGAATTTCGGGAGAGCGATGTGGAATCAAATGATGATTGAATCCTTCGGTCCATAAACGATAACACACTCCAGGCCCTAATCTTCCCGCACGACCTGCACGTTGATCCGCAGCATCTTTGGTGATACGAATTGTTTCCAATCTTGTTAATCCGGATCGTGTATCAAAACGCGGTACACGCGACATGCCGCAATCAATTACAATTTTAATTCCTTCAATCGTTAAACTTGTTTCAGCTATTGAAGTTGCGAGAACAATTTTTCTAATTCCATTTTTATTGGGAAGAATTGCCTGTTGTTGTTCTTGAAATGGCAAATCGCCAAACAAAGGACAAATTTTTGCTGCAACATTTTCTGCTTCTAGTAATTCTGCCGTTCGTAAAATTTCTCCTGCTCCTGGAAAAAAAGCAAGTACATCACCATCATTTTCTAACATTGCTCTTTTGATGAGACGTGTCATTTGAATGTGCAAGGGAATTTTTTCGTCGGAGCCAGCGTAATGAAAGGTGATTGGAAATTGTCGGCCTTTGCTGGTGAGAATTTTTGCATTGCCGAGTAGGGAAGATAGTTTTTCACCATCCAGTGTTGCCGACATGATCAAAATTCTTAAATCAGGACGCAAAATATTTTGGACTTCACGACATAATGCAAGCGCAAGATCGGCATGCAAACTTCTTTCGTGAAATTCATCAAAAATTACCAGACCAACATCTTCCAGTGCACCATCGTTTTGCAACATGCGTGTTAGAATTCCTTCGGTGAGAATTTCCAGTCGCGTTGTTTTTGAAGTTTTATTTTCGAAACGGATTTTATATCCAACGGTTTGTCCGATTTCTTCATTCAATTGAAAGGCAAGACGAGCAGCAACTGTTTTTGCAGCCAATCTTCGAGGCTCGAGCATCAAAATCTTTTTTCCTTTCAGCCAATCTTCTTGTAGCAATTGGAGTGGGAGGTAAGTGCTTTTTCCTGCGCCGGGAGCTGCTTGAAGGATGAGCGTATTGTGTAAGGCCAATTCCTTTTTGACATCGGGGATGATTTCAAGAATTGGGAGATTCGTGTTCATTGAAATGATGTGCGTATTACAGATTACAGATGTGCAGATTACAATTACCAATTACGGGATTACCAATTACCAATTGGTGCATACAAAGGTGTGGATTACAAATGGAAATTCCTCCGTGTCTCCTTGACTCCGTGGTTTTTTGTTTGAAACTGGGATGTTCGGAAATAGCCGTGATTGCAGCGTAAAGCCTCCCAACCCCAACAGAATTGTTGGGGTTGGGAGACTTGCAGCGGAAAGCGCGAAAGGTGTAAGTGGAGAACTAAAATTTCCCTGCTCCGAAATAGTTTAAAACAGAAATTTTCATTTATAAAATAGGGATTTTTTAAATTACAATAAAGGCCTATAATGATTCGTATATTCGTGCAAATTCGAAATGAAATATGTCAGAGATTCGTCATTATGATTTGCAGTTGTTGGAGGATGATTATCGGGAATTGACTGCTCGTGGAAATTTGGATGCGGCAGAACGAATGAAAGTTTTGATTGCAACGGTTCGTTATGAATTGCGAATGGATGCAGAAGTTATTTTTGAATATAGACATGGATTGGACGAGCCGATGGTGATGCGGATTCTGAAAAATGAAAAAGATTTGGATCGTTGGGTTGAATCTAGATTCATTCGACTTAGCGAATTTTTCGAGAAGTAAATTGTGCCCTACTAAAGAATTAATTAGCGAGAAATAGGATTGTATTATATAACAACCTATTTTCCAATAGGCTTATGTTTCTATCTAACTTTCCAAAAGGGACTTAATCGTCAAAATTTTATTTTTCTTCATCTGCTAATTAGGTTGTCTCAAGCAGAATTCTGAGAATCAAAAAGAATTCCATTCTGATTTTTACGATTAATTAATTAACTTTAGATCAGAAACACATTTACATGAAAATCTTTTTGATCACTGCAGGGATGCTGTTAAGCAGTTTCTCCTATGCGCAATACTGCACTTCTGGCGGTCCAAATTCTACTGTTGATTCCAATGTGCAATCCGTCCAATTGACAGGTTCCTCCGGCTCCATTTCTCATATTGGTTGCCCAGGCGTAATTGGCGTTCAAGATTTGACCGTGCTAAGTACAACATTAAACGCAACCAATTCTTATACACTGAATGTTCAATTCGGAACTTGCAATGGAAATTATCTTGGTGCAGGCGAGGTTTGGATTGATTACGATCAAAGCATGACTTTTGATGCAGGTGAATCGGTTGGAACATGGAGCGGAACACCACCCGTTCCACTTTCTGTTTTCACTTTTGTAGTTCCTGCCGGCGCACATAATGGAACCACTCGTATGCGTGTGATGCAACATGAAGCAGGAAGTCTTCCGCTTGATCCATGTGGAGCTTTTTCATGGGGCTCTGTGATGGATTTTTCAATTGTTATTACTGGCGGATTGAATTGTACAGGATATGTTGGTGATGATATCAATGATCCGAAAATTGTTGCAAGTATTCCTTATACCGACAATGGAGATAATTCCTATTGTTATTCCAATCGCAATCCAGTTTATCCTTCACCTGATGTTTTCTATCGTGTCATTCCTTCTCCAGGTTCAAGTTCGATTCATGCATCCTTGTGTGGTTCTAATTTTGACACTTTTCTCAGCGTGATTGATCCGCAAAGAAATGTGATCACTTACAATGATGATGGAGGCAGTTGTGCACCACAGAGTGAACTTACTTTTTCAACGGTTGGAGTGGATACCGCTTATGTAATTGTTGAAGGTTGGGGAATGCAAATGGGACTTTACACACTTCAACTCACGGAGGATTTTGTGGGAGTAGAGGAATATTCCCCAAGTAATTTTTCTATTTTCCCGAATCCTGCTCAGAATTATTTTTCCATTACTGGAAATGTAAGTGGTGAAATAATGATTACTGATCTTATTGGAAATACGGTTGATCATATTTCAAATTATCATGGCGAGCAGATTTCCACAAATGAAATTACTCCGGGAATTTATTTTGTTAAGTTCACTTGCGCTGGAAATAATTATTCCAAAAAAATAATCATCACCGAATGAGGAAGTTTTTTCTGCTTATTGGATTGCTGATTTTATTTCAAGCCGGATTTAGCCAGGCTTGGATTCAACGAACCAATTTCGGAGGAGTTGGAAGACATCGTTCGAGTGCATTTGCCATTGGTAATAGAGGATATGTAGGACTTGGTCATGTGAATGGGAATAATATCAATATCGCGTATAAAGATTGGTGGTCGTATGATCCTTCATCCGATTCTTGGACACAAGTGGCGGATTATCCAACGCTTAATTATGGGGCAATTTCTTTTGCAACGTCTACGCGTGGATATGCAGGAGGAGGAGCTTTTTTAGGAAGTGAATTTTATGAATACAATCCACAAACCAATACATGGAATGCCATTCAGAATTGTCCGAGTACGCCTGGTGATCAAGGATGTTTTGTTGTGAATAATAAGGGCTATGTAATTTTTGCAAATAATTTATATGAATATGATCCTGCAACAGGAAATTGGACAATCAAACAATCGGCACCCATTTCATTTGCAACATGGTGTGTTGGGTTTAATGTGGGGGCGAGTGGTTACATTAAAAGCGGAGCAACATTATATGAATATAAACCGCTGAATGATCAATGGTTGTTGAAATCAAATTTCCCAGGATTGGCAACCAACAGTTCTGGAGCATTTGTGAGAGATGGCAAAGCATACATTGTTACGGGTTTTGTTGGTTCACTTACAAATGTTACCTCTGAAGTTTGGGAATATAATCCTGGAAACAATGTTTGGTCACAAATGAATGATTTCCCTGGAACAAGCAGAAGATTTTCTGTGGCATTTACCATCAACAATCGCGGCTATTTTGGAACAGGAACAAATGGAATTAATTTGAATGATTTTTGGGAGTTGAACGACAATGTTTCTGTGAACGATTTATCTTCAACTAAAGTTCGTGTAAATGCATTCCCAAATCCTGCCACTGCATATGTGAAATTTACGATTCAAGGAATGAACATTGAAAAAGCAGCAGAAGTGAGAATGTATTCCGCATCCGGTGAACTTACTGATGTTGTAACTGTTGCAGATCAATCCTGTGAAATTTTACGAAACGGAAAAGCTGATGGCATTTACATTTATCAGGTTTTGTTGGATGGAAAAACAATCAGTACAGGAAAAATTATTTTCGGAGAATAAAAGATGAACAGAATATTCGCATTCCTATTTATTTTCATTTGCGCAACATCTTTTTCGCAGACGGAAAATTTCTGGACCAAAAAAGCGGACTTCGGTGCATTGAAGCGTGAGCGAGCTGTTGCGTTTTCGATTTTTGGGAAAGGATATATTGCTACTGGAGTGGATACATCTGAAACGGTTTGCAATGATTTGTGGGAATATGATGTTATGCTTGATACATGGACACAAAAAGCAAATTTGCCTTCTTTTGTAAGGAGAGATGCTATTGGTTTCGCCATTGATGGTAAAGGGTACGTGGGAATGGGAGTTGACAGCACAGAATCTTTTACTGGAATAATTCATAGTGATTTTTGGGAATATAATCCAGCATCTAATGTGTGGACACAAAAGGCGAGTTATCCTGGTGGGTCGGGAGGTGGAGTTTATTTTGCAACGGCATTTTGTCTAGATCATAAGGGATATGTTTGCGGAGGAAAAGTTGGTTCCGCAACTTACATTGATGAAGTTTGGGAATACAAGCCTTCAACAGATGAATGGACTCAACGCGCAGATTTCCCTGGAGGAGTTCGTTATCAACTCAGCAGTTTTGTAATTGATAATTTGGCATATGTAGGACTTGGTGTGGATTATAATGTTTACAAAAAAGATATTTGGGAATACCATCCAGGTTCTGATACATGGATTCAGAAATCGGATTTTGCAGGAGGAGAACGCGGATCTGCATGCACTTTTACATTGGGAGAACGCGGATTTGTTTGTTTGGGTGTTGATGGTGGATTGAAAAATGATTTGTGGGAATACAATCCATTCTTAGATTCGTGGACATCACGAGCTTCGTATGGAGGCAGCGCAAGGAAATGTGCGGTGGCATTTGCTGTTGGAGGAAGGGCATTTGTCGGAACTGGCAATGGTTACAGCGGAAAGAAACAAACCATATATGAATATTCGCCCGTTTCGATTCTTGGAATGGAAGAAAGTTATTCCGCAGAAGAAATTTTTGTTTTCCCGAATCCAGTTAGTGAACAATTTACAATTGAGAATGGAAGAAATGAAAATGTGATTTATTTACTTTTTACATTAGAAGGAAAATTAATTAGGAGTGTAGAGTTGAGTAATAATACAACCAATAATTTGGATCGAAATGGAATTGATTCAGGTGTTTATTTGTTGGTGGCAAAGGATAGAAGTGGTAATAGAGTTGGGACGAAAAAAATGATATTCCTTTAAGCGATGAAGAAGTTTTATATTTTTTTGTTTTCAGTTTCAATTGGCATCTCACTGAGTGCACAGGATTCTTGGGTGCAGAAAGATTCCATCAATGGAGCAAACAAAACCGTCTGTGCCGCTTTCACTGCTATTGGAAAAGGTTGGGTTGTAACAGGACTTGATAACACTGGGTTCATTCGCAAAATGTATTCCTACAAAGTGCTTCAAGACAATTGGGATAATGAGCAATCGATGGGTGGTGTAAATGGTGGCGGATTAAGTCGAGGTTCTGCATGTGCATTCTCTGCTTTTAATAAAGGATATGTTTGTACTGGACAAGGCGACAACACAGATTTTCTGAAAGACAATTGGGAATATGATCCTTCATTGGATGTATGGACCCAGAAGGCGGACTTTCCGGGCAGTGCACGAAGAGGTGCAGTAGCATTTGTAATTGATGGAATCGCTTATGTAGGAACGGGTGAAGATGCAAGCGGATTGCGAAAGGACTTTTTCAAATATGATCCTGTAAATAATATTTGGGGCTACGTTTCAGATTTTGCAGGTACTCCACGCAAACAGGCTGTTGGATTATCAATGGGAGCTCAGGGTTACGTTGGAACAGGCTACGATGGAATTATGCGTAATGATTTCTGGCAATATCTTGTATTTCAAAATATGTGGGTTCAGAAAACAAATTTTCCTGGCAGTCCACGTGCGGGTGCAACAGGTTGGGGAATATTTCCCAATGCTTACATCGCAACTGGAGAAGACAACAATTTCAATTACAAAAATGATGTTTGGGAATATGATTATTTCACGGATCAATGGATACAAAGAACAAGTTTGCCTGCATCGGGAAGGAAGAATGCAATTTCATTTGTGATAAATGGTGTTGCTTATTTGGGAACGGGTTATAATGGAAACATGCTGGGTGATTTTTTTGCGTACTCAGGAATAGTTGGAGTAGAGGAGAGTTTGTCAAACGTGGAAATTTCGTTGAGTCCTAATCCTGTATCAGAAAGGTTTACGTTGTCTTTTGGTACAACTGTGGGAAACTTTTCATTTCTGAGAATAGTGGCAATGGATGGAAGAGATGTTACTTCTATGTTTGCAATGGAAAAAAGAGAAAATGCATTCGATGTGACAATTAGAAATTGTCCGTCTGGAAATTATTGTTGCGTTGTTTATGACGAGATGGGGAATGTAATTGCAACAAGAAAATTTATTCTTCAGTAATGATGAAGCTTATTACCACAATAAATCAGTGGCAAGTATTTTTTCAAAACATTTAAGGAATTTATTCCCCGTAATGTTGCGCGCCTTCAACAATTCTAAAAATATGTAGAATAGGAGGAAACAAGGCGTTCATTGATTCTTGCGCACCTTTTGTTGAACCTGGCAGTGTCATTATTAGCGTGTTGCCTTTCATTCCGGCAATGCCTCGAGATAACATGGAAAACGGCGTGCGGTCTTGTCCGTAATTTCTTGCGGCTTCCATTATGCCAGGAACTTCTCTGTCTAACAATGGTTTTATTGCTTCTGGAGAATTGTCACGAGGAGAAAGACCTGTGCCGCCAGTTAAAATAATGATGTCATTTTTTGCAGCATATAAACTCAATACTTTTTCCTGAATCACTTTAATGTCATCTGGAATGATGGAATAATCAGATATGGAAACTTTGCACAATTCTAATTTATTGATAATTGCTTTTCCAGCTTTATCCGTTTTTTTTCCTGCTGAAATACTATCTGAACAAACAATTACGGCTGCTTTCAAATCAGTTCTGAATTTATCTATGAAGTCTGACTTGCCACCTTTTTTCTCCAATAATTTTATGCTGTGAATTTCAATTCCCTTGTCAATTGGTTTCAACATATCATACATGGTTAATGCAACGACAGATGCACCATGCATCGCTTCGACTTCAATTCCTGTTTTATAAATGGTATGAACTTCTATTTCAATAAAAATTTCCAAACCTTTAATGTCATATCGAACAGCAGTATATTCTATTGGCATGGGATGACAATCGGGAATCATGTCGCTGGTTCGCTTGACGGCAAAAAGACCTGCGGTTTTAGCCATTTCAAAAACATCTCCCTTGGGAACGCTTTTGTTGAGGATTGCATCAACAGTTTCTTTTTTACTGACTTTTAGGATTGCCTGTGCTTTTGCAGTGCGAAGTGTGCTTGATTTGAAAGTTATGTCTACCATTTCAATAAATTTTAAAAATATATTTTCAGTTATTTATTTTCCACACGTGAGATTCGTCCTCAAATATTTCTTTTCCCCAGATGGGAACTTGTGCTTTTATCTGCTCCACAATTTCACGGCAAGCATCAAAGGCATCTGTTCTGTGTTTTGAAGAGACAAAAACAAACAAACAAATTTCACCAGCCTTTACAATTCCTATACTGTGATATATGTGCATGCAAACCAAATTGTATTTTGAAAAAGCAGCTTCACGGATTTCATGGAATTTCTGTTCCGCCATTTCCTCATATGCAGAATAGTCAATTGCAACGACTGTTTTGTTTTCAATTAAATCATTTCGCACTTGCCCTAAAAAAATATCATGAGCGCCAATATTTGTTTTCCCACTGTGTTTTGCAATGCTTTCTGCAATGAAGTTGGCAGTTATGGCTCCTTGTCTAAATACCTTATGTTTCTTTTTCTCAGTCATGATAAATCAGGAATTAGAATTATTTATTTTCCAGGATTCAATTCCACCTGCTAAACTAAAGGCAATACAATTTGGAAGTTTCTTATTCAAAATTTCAAGTGCTTTCAAACTGCGTTTACCCGATCTGCAAAAAATAACAATTTTATTTTCTTGTGGAATAGTTGAAATGAACTTTTCAAAGTTTACTAAGGGAATATGTATATATAAAAACTCATCTACCAATGGCAATTCGGCCATTTCACGTACATCAATGATTGTGATTTTTTCAATTCTTCTCAGCGCATCAAATTCAGAAATAGAAATCTCACCCTTGATTGATTGGGATTTGCAGAACCATTCGTAATTGAAGTTTAGAAATTCGTTCTCGTTTTTCGGAAATGTAATTGTTTCATTCTTTGCTGGTGTTATTTCAAAATCATAAAACGAGTTACTCAGCGCATTGTAGGAAATTATTTTATTAGCAAGAACTTGCCCTACGCCTGCGATGATTTTTATCGCTTCTGTTGCTTGCATGGTTCCGATTATTCCTGGCAATACGCCAAGAACGCCCACTTCATTACAACTTAGTTTCGAAGTTGAATCGGGAGACTCAGGAAATAGATCACGATAATTTGTTTTGATGTTTGAGTGTTTATCCGCAAGGTTAAATACGCCGACTTGTCCTTCAAAGCGTAAAACTGCACCATATACCAATGGTTTATCAAGAATGACGCAAGCGTCGTTTACAAGATAGCGAGTTGGGAAATTATCAGAACCATCAATCACCAAATCAAAATCTGAAATTATTTGGAGCGCATTCTCGTTTGTAATTTGAAAATTGAAACTTCGTATTTGTATTTCTGGATTCAATGCGGCTAATTTAGATACAGCTGTTTCCGCTTTTGATTTTCCGATATCCTCAACCGTATAAAGAATTTGTCTTTGAAGATTTGAAATATCCACCACATCAAAATCAACAATTCCAATAGTGCCAACACCGGCGGCTGCAAGGTATTGAAGTGCAGGACAACCCAGACCTCCTGCGCCAATCACAAGCACTTTTGCATTCTGAAGTTTCTCTTGCGCAGCTTCGCCAAATTCATGGAGCAGAATTTGCCTTTGGTAGCGTTTGTATTTATTGGTTGAATTCATTTTTGTTTCTCAATATTTTGTCTTCTTAATTTTATCCTCCGGAAAATGGTGGCAATAGGGCTACCAAATCTTTTTCAATCAGTGCTGTATTGTTTTGTGCTACTATTTTATTTACTGCAATGGCATATTTAATTTTTGATAATTCAGGAAACATATTAGAAAGTTTTTGTTTTAACTCATCCGTATTATTCACATCTGAAAATGCAAGTTCTGTTTTCCCAATGATATCCGTAAGTTGACCGAAGACAATTATTCTAATTTCCATTTTTCGATATTTTTAGCGCGTCATTAAAATCGTTTTGCGTATTTATGTTGGTGAAAAAAACATCTGAAAATAGCGGATTGTCATCGACATTTAATTTGTTCAATTGAAAATTACTTGCAATATCCGTCAGTTTTATGATTCCTAATTGAATTAGTTCGGTCCATTTTGGCAAACATTCTTTTGTGTAAACACCAAACAATGGTTCTGCTTTTTGATGGAATATTGGTATTGTTATCTGTGATTGAAAAGATTGCTGAATGATGAATTCAATCGCATTTGTTTTTATGAAAGGCATATCGCAACTCACAATAAAATTATAATTGGTTTCGGAATGGTTTAATGCAGATTGAATTCCTCCTGCTGGGCCAATATCTTTTATGATATCACCAATAACTTCCAAGCCGAATTTTTCATAAGTGGTGTTATTAGAAACGATAACTAAATTATTTACTACTGGTTTTAGTTGCGCGATCACCTGTTGAATGATTGTTTCCTCATTAAAAATAATCAGTCCTTTGTCCGTGCCCATGCGTGAACTTTTCCCTCCTGCAAGGATAAATCCTGTAATCGTATTTATATTTTTCGAATTAGAAATCACGTCGTAAATAGTTTAACAGCGGCCATAATTAATACAACGGCCAATATTTTCTTGAGTAAAGGGCTCTCAAATTTCTTTGCGCCTAAATAAGAGCCAATCAATCCTCCAACCAGCGCAATTCCAATCATTATTCCCATTTCATTTTTAAATTCGAATCCTTTTGAAAAAAGTCCAGCAAGTCCAGCAAGTGAATTCACGAAAATGAATAATGCGGAAACGGCAGCTGTTTGTTTCATGTCAGCCCAACGCATGAGCAGTATGACAGGACTTAAAATTATTCCACCTCCAATTCCTATCATTCCTGAAAACAATCCAATTGCAGCTCCAATTAATAGTGCAAGTGCTGTATTTTGCCTTACTTCAAATTCTTTGACTTTAAATTTGACGCCAAGTAGTTTCACAACTGAAAAAAGTAACAAAACAGCTAAAAATTTCTTGTACAAATTGGCATCGACTGAAATCAATCCGCCAATAAATGCAGCAGGAAAAGATGCAATTGCGAATGGCCAAAATAAATTCCATTTAAAATAGCCGCTTCTGTAATATTGTATAAATGCAATGAGAGAAACGAAGACATTCAATAACAATGCTGTTGGTCGCATGGTTGCGGGTGCGAATGAAAAGAAGGCCATCAATGCCAAGTAACCACTTGCGCCGCCGTGCCCCACCGAGGCATATAAGAATGCACTAATTAGCAACATAATGTAAAAGAGGATAAGCGATGTGGTCATTTTATGCTTTTCTTATTGAGCTTATTCGCAATTTTTAATTTGAATTTTTGAAACTCATCTTCTAACTGATGGAAATGTTTTAAAAGAATTTCTCCTTCATTTGTCAAAATGGTTCCGCCACCTTTGCTGCCTCCAATTGTTTTGATGACAATCTTTTTTTTCGATGCGCGATTCATTTCATTAATCATTGCCCAGGCTTGTCGATATGATATTTTTAATGCTTGGGCAGCTTTTGAAATGGAGCCGTGTTCTTTGATTTTTTCCAATAATTGAGCGCGGCCTTTTCCAATATGTACTCCAGCAACTTGCATCCACAAATTTCCTTTTATCTGAAACAAGCTCATATCAATGTTGATTTAACAAATGGACTTCCACTAAATCACCTTTTCGAAACTCGGTTTTATTTTCTTCCAGTTGAATGATGCAATCGGCAAAAGCGAAAGAATTCATTTGATAGGATTCTTGTCCTTGCAATGGTGCAACTTCATGTTCAGAAAGTTTTCCTTTAAGAAAAAAGGTCAATCCTTCTTTTTTGCTGAAATCTGCTGCTAAAGGAAATTGAAGTTTTGTTTCGTCTTTTATTTGAAATCCCATCATTGTTTTCAGCACAGGAGCAATGTATTCATAATAGCAAGTCAACAATGCAGATGGATTTCCTGGTAAGCCGAATATCAACGTGTTTTTATATTTTCCGAAGTAAATTGGCTTGCCTGGTTTTTGTTTCACTTTATGGAAAACCTTTTGAACGCCGCACTTTTCAAGTGCTGTATGGACGAAATCATAGTCACCCACCGAAACACCTCCTGAAAGAATCATTACATCGCATGCGGACAAATTGTTTTCAATTGCTTGACTTATTTCAATTTCATCATCATCAACACTTAGAATGTTTTTTGGTTTGATATTCAATTCGCTTAATGCCGCATTTATGCTATAGGAATTGCATTCAAATACTTTTCCAGGTTCTAAAGTTTGTCCTGGCTTATTTAATTCTTTGCCCGTGGTAATAATACAAACTGAAGGCCTTCGAAAAACTTTTATTTTATCACAGCCAATTCCTGCTAAAAAACCTGCGGCACCTGGCGTGATTTTACTACCTGCCTTTAAAGCAAGATTTCCTTTTAAGGTTTGAGATCCTTGAAGTCGGATGTTCATTCCTTTTTTTATTTGCGCATCATGAATCAAAAGTTGGTTTTGCTGAACGGAAACCTTTTCTTGCATCACAATCGTGTCACATCCGTCTGGCACCATTGCACCTGTGAAAATTCTGACAGCTGTATTCGGCAAAAGTTTCTCAGTAGGAAAAACACCAGCAGGGATTTCACCGGTAATTTCAAGTGCTTGATTTTCTTTTAAGTCATCGAATCTAAATCCATATCCATCCATTGCAGATTGGTTAAAAGAAGGTACATCGATTGTTGAGAAAATGTCCTCTGCTAGAATGAAGCCGCTTGCATCCAATAAAGAAGTGATGCAAGGCTCAAGTGCTTTTGCATTTTCAGTAGTTAATCGTTTTGCTTCAGTTACTGTTATCATAAAAATAATTCGCTATGTCTTTCTAGTAATAACGGTGGGTAAAAAAAATTAGCCACCAAGATTTATCATACTTCTCTCACGAGTTTCCGTGTTTTCTTTTCCCCAGTTTTTATTTTCATTATTGCCACCAAGCATTTCGGATTTTTCCAATACACATTTTTGGATCAAGGGTTCAATGTCATTTCCCAATCTCAGATTGCTGAGTAGATCAGTCTCTTTTTCTGCAAAAAGACAGTTATACATTTTGCCATCGGATGTAAGGCGCATGCGGTTGCATCCACTGCAAAAGGGTTCACTCATGGTGCTGATAATCGCAAAAGTTCCTTGGTGTTGGGGAACAAAGAATTTTTTTGCTGTGTCATTTGTCTCATTTTGCAATTTGACGAATTCATATTTTGCAGCAATGACATTCAATATTTCTTCATGTGAAAAAACCTTTTCGGAGCTCCATTCGTTTCCTGAAAATGGCATGTATTCAATGAAACGAACATGTATAGGAAAGTCTTTTGTCCATTCAATGAAGTTCAGAATCTCATTGTCATTGACGTCTTTCATCACAACAACATTCACTTTCACATGAAAATTATTTGTCAGCAACAAATTGATATTTTCCATTACGCGATTGAATTGATCACGTTTTGTAATGGAAAAATATTTTTCTTTTTGCAATGAATCCAAACTGACATTGACAGATCTCAATCCTGCTTCTTTGAATGTTTCCACAAACTCATTGACAAAAACGCCATTTGTTGTAATAGCAAGTTCCACTGGAAATTTCGATAGCCGTTGAATGATTTCTTTCAAATCTCTTCTTACCAATGGTTCACCACCTGTAATTCGGATTTTTTTCACACCTGATTTTACAAATACGGAAGCTATGCGTTCAATTTCATCCGCAGTCATACGAGGCGCATTAGCAAAAGCTCCTTTGGGCAAATCGTCGGGAGAACAATACGTGCAGCGCAAATTGCATTTATCCGTGACCGAAATCCTCAGATAATCATGAACGCGATTGAATTTGTCTTTAAGCATTGGGAGGTACAAAAATACCCATTTTGGTGATGAATTGGAAATGGAATTATCTCTAAAACTCTATTATAACAGGTATTTCTTGTCTTGCGGTGAAATGACTCTGGAATTAGAGATTATGCTTGAGGCCTCTTGGCTTTTTCTAATTCGCAGGATTTATTTTCAAATTCATCCACATTGGATGAGGGACGTCCATACTCGCAAGTGCACAATTCGTGTGGAATTGCGAAAGTTGTTTGTTTCAAAGCAAGGTCTCAATGCTCGCATTGCACAAGGGTGGAAATGGGAAAAAGTAAAACAGAAATAATTGATTACATATCATTTATTAAATATTGTCATTTCGTTTTCTTCAACATCACAAATTCCCATTCCACTTCATGCCGACCTAGATAGTTTCGATCAATTCTTATTTCCCAACACGCTCCTCAAACTTCTTCAGCGTTTCTGAAAAGTTGACATTGTCGGGAGCAAGTTTGACCGCGGCTTGATAATGCTCACGCGCTTCGGAATACATGCGATGCTTCTCGTAAAATGCGCCCAACAACAATTCCTTCATTGGGGCATCGTATGCACTTAAATCCAAATTTGCAAAATCCTTTTTCAAGTTGTCATTAAAGGCAACGTCTCTTTTTACATATAAATAATGCGGACATTCACTTTCCGACATTCCTTCCTGATAGACATCCCAATACAAGGAATCATATTTTGCAAAAATTCCAGTATCCAAATTTATGGTCAAGGATTGGGTGGAAACTTTCTGTGAGTACATTGCTGGCCAATCAGGACCGCCTTGTGCATCGTAAACACGGAAGGAAAAAGCAGTTCCAACGTACGGTGTCCAATTAAAAGTGAGAATACTATCGGTCACTTCACTTCCGTCATAAGGAAAATCCAAATGGACACCGTCACAATTCCCTCTCACCACCATTCCCTTTTGTGTAGTTGATTCTTTTTTGCCCGGGTCCATTTCCTGATGACCTGCAGTTGTTTCCTTCCAGAGAAAATTAATGTAAGAATCAATCAGTGATTGGCCATTGGATACATTTCCCATTATGATTAATTCACTTACCAAAATTTCAACTGGTTTACTAAGCGTAATTTGTTTCCCGTTTGGATGAATCAAAACTAATTGAGAATTCGTACCAACTTTAACGGTTTGATTTTCTTTGAGAATAATATTGACTTGATTAATTGCATTGTAGTTTGATCCAGGATTCTTGTATTGTACAGTCCCACGGAAATAAAATACACGCATGCTTGTCGTTTGTCCAAATGCATTAATTGCAGAAACAAACAAAACAAAACTAAAGACCGCGGAAAGAAAATATTTTTTAGTGGTCATGTAACATGATTAAGTAAGTTTTTATTCCACGCTTTTTATTAAGCCATAACATAAGTGGTTCAAAGAAATAGAGCGCATCTACCGATAGTAGAATAGGGGCGAGCAAAATTTCGGTTTCCATTCGCAAATCCCATTTGCCATAAAGTCCAACTGCAATACCGATAATGATTGCAGAACTGACGAATTGAATGGTTTTGAAATACAAATGAAACCACAAATGTTTTTTTACAAAATATTGAATAAAAAAAATCATGTGTAAAAAACAAAGGATAATTGAAATCGTCCACATCAACCATTTTGGAACATGGCTAATGTATTTTCCATGAAGAATCATACTGATGATATTTGCATGAATGGCTAGTCCACTCATGTCGGGATCAGTTTTTTTATTTTTGCCCTCGTTCATTGGTGTGTAGTGATAATCCTCGGTAACCACATGATCCAGATCTGAACCCAAATAGCCAACCAAGACAATTTTCCCCATCAGATTTGAAAGCGCTCCGCTATTTTGATCCGTGATGTCCTTGTGATCGTAAGCATAAATGTTTTTCTGCGTGTACTGATAATTAATAATTTCCTTTTCATTTCCACGACGTTTCAGCTTTTCAATTAGTGCTGGATTATATTTTTCTGCAATGGCAACGGGAAATGCAGGCACTTCTTCATTTCCAACTTTTGTAAATGGTGCAAAATATCGGACAACACTGAGCATTGAATTGGTAACGAAATTGGTATACCCAATTTTTGCCCCAACATTAAATTGTGATTGAGAAGATTCGATTCCTGATGCATTTTCCTGTTCATCGTATGCCAACATTCCCACCATTACCAATTTGTTCGATATTTTTTTAAGAACTGTTGCAAGTGATGTATCATCATCCTGCTTATTTGCACTGAATAATACATCTAATGCAATGACTTTTGGGTTATGTGAATTAATGGAATCCAATAACTCTGCAATTTCTTTTCTGGTTAGATTTCCAATATTTACCATTACAATATTGGTATCTCGATCTGTAACTGAAACTCCATTTTTGTTTTCACTACTGAATTTGGAATAAACCAGATCAGTCATTTCAAAATCTTTTTTCTCTTCATGTCCAGGTTCTAGGAAATGGATATTCAGAATTACAAGTTTCAAAAGCAAATAGAGCGCTATTACGAAAATGGTGGCGAAAAAAGCGTCTCGGTACAGAAGGGGTTTCATAGTGAAATAGAAATTTGTAAAACGAAGGGATTATTTTTCGCTATTAAACTTTCGATCCACACCATTCAGAACAAGTTGTTCCTCATCGCCATCATAAACGCGGCGAATGAAAGTTTTCAAATTCTCATAGCGAGCTAAATCATTTGAGCTTTTCGAAGAGGACAAGTTTTCTGCAACAATCATATTCAATTTGTGATCGAAGTCATTTTGTGAACGATTCGTAATGAACCATTGTTTTTGTTCTAGGAAATAATCGAGTAAAGGAGAATCCATCCTTTGATCATAATCAGACCAGATGTTGAATGCCGTGTCATTTTTAAGATCTTCAGGTACAAGTTTGCTTATGATGCTAGCGGCAACGGAATCAACAGACCTTCCACTATCACGTAAAATCAGGAAGTATTTATAGAGTAAATGTTTGTTGGCAGATCCATTTTCGTAGGCAGTTCTCATTTTTTTTGTAAAGTCCATGAAAGCTCGATTGTTTTTTGCGCTCACTCCAAGTGCGAGAAACTTTGACACATTCCTATAACCAATTTCTCTGAAAATCAATTCTCCGTTAGCTTCAAAAAATAAGAGTGAGGGGTAGGCCGAAACTTTGAAGATGGAGTCAAATAATTTTCCTTCCTGAGTTTCAATATTGACACTGTAATTGACAAATGATTTATTGAAAAATGGCACCACGCTTGAATCAGAAAAAACATCTTCTGCCATTTTTTTACAAGGACCACACCAGTTCGTAAACGCATCTACAAAAATGGGCTTGTTCTCTTTTCTGGCAAGATTCAAAATCTCTGTCCAAGATTTTACCTGAAAATCAATTTTATGTTGGGCAGAAAGTTCTAAAGAGAAATTATACAGAAAAAAAAATAGAAAAAAATAATTTCTCTTTGAAAGAATAGAATGTAGAAAAAATCTGATGTGGGGCTTTTGCAAGAAATTGTTTTTTGGGGTTTGGCCATAAATATAGAAATCTATCTCATTACTTTTCGTCAGATCCGAATAATGGAGAATTTATTGTTTTGAGTGTTGGTACATTTAAAATAACATAGCATAACAAGTACCACTTGAAAAATTAATTGTAACGTAAAGATTTGAAATATAGAGTGGTAGAGTTTTGTTTGCAGTTTCCTCAGAGCGTAATTTTTTCATTAAAAACGTAAAAAAAGACTTTACATCACTTGTTTTATTTTGTACTTCACAATTTTAAATATATTTGCATTACACGAATTAACCCAAACCAAAACCCAATTATCCTATGAAAAAGTATCTATTGATGATTTGCCTTACAGTAATGTCTGTATCGTACGTTTCAGCTCAAGTAAAAAAACCATTGATCGTTCAAGATCCAAAGCAGACAAAAGTTGATGCTAAAGCTCGTGGTGCTGCTATTAAAGTTGACAAACCAACTACCGATGTAGCTGCTCCAGCTCCAGCTCAACGTGGTTCTACTGATTTTTGCACAATTACATTTGACAATTACACTGGTTACTGGATCAACGTTTATGTTGATGGAAACTACAAAGGTGATGTTGCTCCTTACGGTGTTGGAGATGTAACAGTGTATGGTGGATACACAACTTATTATTGCGTGACTGCCGGAGGAACTTATTCTTGGTCCGATAATGGTGATTGCAGTGGCGACTACCATATCAACTTGAAATAATTGAATTGATATTGTTGAGGAGCACTTCTTTTTAGGAGTGCTCTTTTTTTTGTCTTCAATTTTTTTCTAATTTCTTTGATTATCTTTATTACTCTATGAAAACATTTCCCCTATCCCGTGCTTTTTTTATTTTGACATTGTGTTTTTCTTCTTTTACAATGTCTGCAATTACCAAACGTGCCTTATTGATTGGTATTGATATTTACGTGCCCACAGCTACTACTCCAGAAGTATTTGCAAATAGGGGGAAGGCCAATGAGCGTTCTGGTTGGGAAAATCTGAACGGATGTTTAAACGATGCAAAATCTATGCGTTCCATCATTATGGCGCGTTATGGATTTATGGAAAATAACATTGACACATTGTTCAATCAAAAGGCTTCACGTCAAGGTATTCTTGATGGAATTCAAAAATTGATCAATACCTCTCAACCTGGCGATGTTGTGTTTTTTTATTATGCAGGACATGGCTCACAAGTAAAAAACAGCAAGTCTTATGATGGAACAGGTTGGGATCAAACTATTGTTCCTGCTGATTTGTGGGATATTCGCAACAAGGAACTTTCAAAATTATTCAATCAACTTTTAGATAAGGGTGTTACACTTACACTGATTTTTGACAGTTGTCATAGCGGTGCAATTGCAAGAGGAAATAGTTTGCCCGTGACTTTTAAAGAAAGAAAAGCACCTCCAGTTGATTGGGATGCTAACGACGATTCGAAAGAACAAATTGTACCTGAAAAACGAGGTGCATTGCTATTTTCAGCCGCGCAACGTAATCAAACCGCAAAGGAAGCAGCAGACCTTGATGGAACTGCACATGGTGCATTTACTCTTGCTTTGATAAAAGCAATTAATTCTTCTTCCGCCAATCAAAGTGCAGAAAGACTTTACACTTCCATTCTTGGAATAATAAAATCAGATCAGGGACCTACTTTTCAAGATCCGATTATGGGAGGAACTGATGAACGAAAAAAAGCCGGAATTTTTAATGATAAAGTCACTGAAAATTCTGCAAAAACTTTTATTGCCGTGATGAATGTAACAGCGACTCAGGTGACTTTAAGAGGAGGACATGAACTATCAATTTATGAAGGATGTCGTTTTATTAAAGTGACAGGAAAGGATACGATTGCACTTGAAGTAACTAAAGTGGAACGCATTGGGGAATCAAGTGCAATTGTTGTTGGTAAAGGAAATATTTCCAACCTAAAAAATGGAGACTTAGTTGAAATGGTTAGCTGGGTAAATCCTGCTGGTCCAACTTTGAGAATTTGGGCACCTGAAACAACAATGACAGCAGCTCAACTCAAGAAAGAAATAGCTCCTGTAATGTCATTTTTAGGAAGTAATTATAAATTAGTAAGTGATCCAACAAAGAAGGCACCTGCAAATGTTATTCAATTCAATGAAGGAAAATGGTTGGTGACATCGGCCGGGCATAACGAATCGCATATTCTTTCCGCATTGACAGTTGCGAACATCAAAGCTGTTATACCTATAGGCAGTGAAGTTTTTCTACAACTTCCTCCTTCAACTGAATTAACTTTAGCACTCAATAAAAAGCTTGGACCTGGTTCTCCTAATTCCGCAGTTGAGTTCACAAAAAATCCATTGCTGGCAAATTATATTCTTGTTGGAAGATCTGAAAAAGGTTCATTGGCCTATTCACTGATTCGTCCAAATATTTCCGATCAGGATTCTTCCTTTCGCAATTCATTTCCAGTACGAACAAATTGGTGCAGCTATGGAATTGACACAACTGCTGATAGCCTTTCTGTATTTGCGGTTCGTTTGGGAAAAATTAGTTCTTGGCTAAACTTGAAATCACCAGCTGATAATTATCCTTACTCTCTCGTTTTGGTGAATGGAAAAAAACAAATTGTTCAGCCAGGAGAGAAAATGATCGAAGAGCAAGAATATCACTTCGCATTGAAACTTGATTCGGCAAATGCACCTTCAAGCAGAATCATCCCACGTTATTGTTATATTTTCACCATTGATGCAACGGGACAAATGACATTGTTTTATCCTTCTGGAGAATATGGCGCTGAAAGTAACTTGATAAAATATATTCCTGGAAGTTCTCCAATGCTGATGAATGTATTACCTGTGAATGATTCAGTAAATTTTACAATTGGTCCTCCTTTTGGGAATGACACTTATTTCCTGTTGACTTCTGACGTAGCAGTTTCGACTAGTGTATTTGAAAGTAAAGGCGTTATGACGCGTGGCATAAGAGGGACAAAAGGACCACTTGATGATTTACTTATGGATAATGGTGCACAAACCAGAGCGCCAAAACCGAAACCTCCTGTCGTTACGCATTGGTCAATTCAGAAATTTACTTTCCAGAGTCTTCCTAAAGGGAAATAATTTAGTTTCAAATATTTTATAAGAAATAAATGAAAATCAGAAGAACTCTTGTTTTGCTGTTGTTAATGCATATCACTTTTGATATTTCAGCACAGCAGGCGCGTGGGCCAATTCCTGTGCAACAACAAGAGCAAGGTCAATATGATACAACCTACGCTTTGGTTGTTGGGATTTCAAAATACCAGAATGTTCAATCGCTACAGTATGCAGATGCGGATGCTCAGGCCTTTTATAATTTTCTTCGTTCACCTGCAGGAGGAAATGTAGATTCTCTAAATATTAAATTGTTGTTGAATGAAAATGCAAAAGCACAAAGTATAACTACTGCTTTGTCTTGGCTCTCGAAACGTGCAAGTCCTCATACACGCATTTATATTTATTTCGCCTGTCACGGCGATTCCTATGATGAACAAGAAGCATTTCTGTTAGCCTATGATGCTCCTCCAGGCGGTGATGATAATTTATATATCACGGGAGGAACAATTCAGGTTTTTAATTTGAAAAACAGAGTCAAATACATGACGTCAAAAAGTGCTGAGGTGGTTTTGATTACGGATGCATGTCGTACCAATGATTTACCTGGAAAAGTAAATGGTATACGTTATACGAATGCGAAAATTATGGAAGAGAACGCTGGTGAAATTCAGTTTGCAAGCTGTTCTGCCAATCAAACTTCCATGGAAGGAGCAGCGTGGGGTGGTGGACGAGGTTTGTTTTCTTATCATCTCGTCAACGGAATGTCAGGATTGGCGGATAAGGATAATGATGGAAATGTTTCGTGGTATGAATTGAAAAACTATGTTATCGATAGTGTTCGAGCTGATTCCAAATCCTCATCGGGTACTGTCAAACAAACGCCTACATTTTTTTGTGAGGAAACAAAAATTGACCGCGTAGCTGATCATGTTGATGCCAAAATGAAAGCGAAGGCTCTACAATCCATTCATCCCAACACCAAACCAAAATCATATTCCAAGGCGGATAATATTACGCGTGCAGGTTTGATTCATTTTGATGATTATACCACACAACAGGATTATCTGCGTTTTCAAGCGGAGTTGAATAAACAAAATTACATTGCTGGAAAATCTGAATCTGCATTTACACAACTCAACAAATTGCTCTCTTCTTCCAATGTAAGCGAAGAACGAAAATCAGATTTGAAAGATTTGTATATCGATGAGGTGATGAATTATTGCCAGGATTTGGTGAATGATTATCTCGGTGGTGATCGGACTATACTTTCTTCTCAATCCATCTTCAATGCTTCAGGTGCAATGAAATCGCTTATAGGAATGGTTGTATTGGAAGGCAACGAGAGAAATAATTTCATGGGGAAGTATTATTTCTTCATGGCACGGGAACAAACATTTGGTTTGCATAATGAACAATTTGAATTGGGGATTACCTATTGTGACTCTTCCATAAAATATCAACCCAATGCCGCTTACATTTATAATACCAGGGGAATGCTTCATGGAAGTCTCGGTGAGTATGATCTAGCACTTGCTGATGTAAACAAGGCTTTATCACTTGCACCCAATTGGGTTTTCCCAATGGTTGGTATGGCTGCCATTGAAGTGAAATATTTTAATAATTGCAATGCGGCAATTTCATGGTGCAAAAAAGCATTGGCGGTTGATTCTACTTTTACATCCGCTTATGATATGATGGGTACTACCTATCATCGCATGTACAATAATTTCGGAGGAGATAATGATACACGTGCTATTGCTTGTATGAAAAAGAGCATCGCTATTGCTCCACAATTTAGTAGCCCTTATCGTTCACTTGCATCCTATTATTACTCTTATTACAAAACAGACAGCGTGTTGCATTATCTGAATCTTGCTTATAGTAAGGATTCCTCCAATTGGAACACCATTAAAATGCTTGGAGATTATTACAGCAATTCAGATGTTACACTTGCGAATAATTATTTTTCAAAGAGCCTTGCATTGGGTGGTGATTCAGCTGAAATTTATACTGCCATTGGACAAATGATTGAACGCGGAGGAAATGATTCCATTGCTTATGAATATTACAAGAAGGCTTTCAAAATAAATAACTGGAATGTAAATGCTTTGTATTGCCTCACGGATTATTGGCAAAAATACAATGCAGATGATGCTTCGATAAAATTCATCAATAGACTTATCGCTGTTGATTCTACAAAAGATTATCTCTATCGATTGAAGGGTGATATTTTTCTGAGAAAGGAAGATGGTTATTCAGCACGTGCAAATTATTCCAAGGCTTATCGTATTGCTCCGTATAACCAGATTAATATTTTGTGCCTTATCAGATTTTATGCGAAAATAAATCCATCAGATCCTCTTTATGCAACTTTTCTTGCTAAAGGAGATTCCATCATGCCGCGTGGAGAGGAAGTGGTTAGAAGGAAAATGGATTGCCAAATCATTGGTAAAAACCTTGATTCTGCTTATCAACTAATTAATTATTATCGTGAACAAATTGAGCATTACAATTCATTGAAATATTTTGCTGGACAGATTTGTTCTTATAACAAAAAATACAATGAAGCAATTTCCTGGTATGAAAAAGCTGGTAAGCAAATCCCACAATCCGATTACCGCATTTATATTGCCAATACTTTATTGGAATCCGGTGACATCCCAGGTGCTACCAAAGTTGCAAAAGAACAAGTGGCTGCTCACCCAAATAGTGCGGATGGAAGATTATTATTAGGAAATCTATTTCTGCAATCTGGATTCAATGATTCAGTTATCGCGATTGTTGGACCAGCAATGCCAAGTCCTGAAAAGGATTTCCAGAAAAGTTTTTTACTCGGCCGCGCTTACCAATTGCGAGGAGACGATAATAGGGCAATAAAGTATTTTGAAAACTGCACCTTACAAAAACCTGATTTTGCAACAGCCTATTTGTGTTTGTCGCAGTTGTACCAGAAAAAAGCGTTTAAGAAAGGGAAAGCAAAAAAATATTTGAGAAAATATGATGAGTTGCAAGTGGCGAAAAATACTGGGAAGAAATAATAGATATTTGTATCGGGAATTGTAATTTATTAATATTTTAACAGTAACAATACTTCACCATCGCATCTTTCCTAGGAAGCAAAGTTGCAGTCTGATTTTTCACCAAATCCTCCAATCATATTCCAAATTCTCTTGGCGTGCTGTTGGCTTTTGTTTTCCATTGGTGAGTTTTTGCACTTCTTCACCAACAAAAGATTTCAATTCATTCACGGTAATTTCTGAATCAGCATTCGCATCGGCTTTTCTATTTATCAAACCTTGCAAAACGCAATAGGTGAACACGCCATTCTTCCAATCATTTCCCTCAAAGGCAAATTCGGTTCCTGCTGCTGCGGAAATTATTGTCGCGCCATTTCCGGCACTCACATTGGCAAAAAGATCCTGCATTAATGTAAAACTGTTTTTCATTCCAAGTTTCGGATGATCTGATGCAACCATATAAACACCTCTTGAAGCGACAACATTGTTATTCGAAAGATTGGAGCTGTCTTTTTTTATTTCGTAAAAATCCTCTTTATCCAATTCACCACTGTGACACGCATCCATCATGACCAATTTCTTTCTTGCAGGAATACTATCGAGCAGCCATTCGATGTCATCGTAGGATAAACCCCTTTTCGCAGGATCATCAAAACTGATATCGTAGGTTCCGAAATAAAAATTATTTTTCTTGTCGGCAACACCGTGACCACTGAAAGACACAATGACAATATCATCCACATTGGTCTTGCTCAAAATATCTTTCTTGAGTGCCTTGATATTTTCACGAGTGGCATCCTTGTTGGTCAGCAAATGGATTTCAGCATCGGGATATTTCTTTTTTATTCCCTTGGATAAATCGTTCACGTCTTTGGCGGCGTAATTCAATTTGTAATTCGGATTCTGATAATCTGAAACGCCAATGCCGATGTAATAGGTTTTGGAAACAATTTTTTCTTTCGGCTGATAATTGATGTATGCCGTTTGCTTGATGGAAGCAGCAGCATGATTATTTAAACACGAAACTTTAATGCTGTTGACTCCATTGGATAATGTTATTGGAATTGTCAATGAAATTTGATTTTGTTTCGTGGCTTCAACATTCATTCCCTTCATTCCATAAATGGGATTGCCATTTACCGTAACCATTATTTTCCTGATGAAATTTTGAGGATTTGAATCCGAAACCCTTATGGTTAGATTGACTGATGATTGATTGGTATTGTCATGGATTTCTTCTGCATTTGTTATTTCCGTTTCAGGTACATGGAAATCTCCATTGAACATTGTACTATCAATGCCCATTTTTCGCAGGCGTTTATAATAGGCTTCATAGTAAGATTTTGTCAAGAGGGTATCCGTATTTCCCAATGCAATTAAAACCTTATCGGGACGATTGTATTGCAAATCCCATTGATCGAAATCGTAAAGTTGAAAATTATTTTCCCAGGCAAGATGTTTTGCAGCATCAGGAGTGGTCATGTATTCTCCAGAGGGAAGAACCCATACATATTCTTTTGCATCAACTGCCGCCATGCTATACAGTTCAAGACCTGATTCAGTATCATAAAACGTAAGAAGGGAATTATCGGTAGTTGCCAAACGGTGATTTTGCCAATCGATGAATTTAAAAAGTCCGGAAAAGTTAATGGTGTGTTTTACTGTCGATGTTTGCAAGTCGCCAATCATGATTGCATTGTCTTTTGCAAACGTCAACCTGTTTTTTTCATTTGGAAAAAGTTCAGCAAAATCAGAGATGCCAGGAAGTCTTTGTAAAAGTTTGCCATTGGATAAATCCCAAACTGTTGCAACCGTATCAAGTGAATTGAGCACCACTTCGTCGCCTACAGCATTAAATTCTATAGCACTGATCCAACCAAAATTCGGCTCATAAAGCGAAAAAAGTTTTTTGCCACTTTGAACATCCCAAACGGACGCAAGACTGTCTTCAGCACTTGTAACGATGTGTTTTCCATCTGGTGAAAAGCGTGCTGCAAAACAAAAACGATTATGTTCTTTCAGCGTATGAATTAATTTTCCGCTTTCCACATCCCATATTTTTACTGTGTTGTCCTGTGACATCGTTAATATGCTTTTGTCATCACGACTGAATTCTGCGTATTCGATTGATTCCTCATGTCCTTCAAATATGTGCAATGATTTTCCAGTTTTGAGATCCCATGTTCTTGCAGTGTTATCCGTTGCAAAAGAAAGGATTATAGTTCCACTCGAATTTAATTTTATTCCTCTGGTACGATTGGTGTGTCCTGAAAATTTCCTGATCAGTTTTCCTGTTGCGACATCCCAAAGACAAACATCGTTATCATCTGAAGTGGTAATGATACTTTTGCCATCTAGCGTGAATATCATTCCATAAAAAATATTGGTATCCGTTCCAATGTTGGACACGAATTTTCCATTGGTAAGATCCCAAACTTGTGCCGCCTTTCCCCAATAAGTGGTAATCATTTTGTGACCATCCTTACTTAGGACACAGTCCCAAATACTGAATGTATGCCCTTTAAGTTTTGTAACTATTTTTCCTTCTGCCACATTCCAAATGGATCCTGTATGATCGCTAGCCGCGGTCACCAATTTTTTTCCATCAGGACTAAAAGCGGCGAGGCCTTCATTGCTTAATGAGAAGGTGTGTCGCAATCTTCCTGTGACTGCATCCCATGTTTTTATTTCAAATAGAGAAGCTTTTGTGATAATCGTATTTCCATCAGGGCTGAAATCTGCTGTGATCCAGTTTCCGGAAAGTGGATTTATTTGCATCAAGGTTTTTCCATTCAATGCATCCCAAACTATTACTGATTCATCTCTCGATGCAGTAATGATTTTTTTTCCATCGGGACTGAATTTCCCTGTATAAACTGTTTCCTGATGCTTCTCCAAAGTAAGAAGTACTTTACCGGATTCAACATCCCATGTTTTGGCTTTATTATCATCAGAAGTGGTAACGATTCTTTTGCCATCGGGACTAAACTCTGCGTCATAAATGGTACTGAAGTGTCCTTTCAGTGTACGAATTAATTTTCCGGTTTGTGAATCCCAAAGATTTACAAGATCATGGGAAAGAGCCAAAACTATTTTTCCATCGGGGCTGAATTTTGGTTGTGTTCCCCAATCTTCGGTTTCTTCCAATTCAATTATTAGTAAACCACTCTTGCTATCCCAAATTTTCAAGTTGGCATCCTCAGAGGATGTGATAAATCTCTTTCCATCTGGGCTGAAAAGTGCATCATTGAATTTTTCAGCGCCAATTAAATTCAAAAGCAATTTTCCAGATTGAACATCCCAGGTTTTTACGGTATTATCATAAGAGGATGTGAGTATGGTTTTTCCATCAGGACTGAATCTTGCGTGTGTAACTGTTGTGGTATGTCCATTAAAGGATTTCAATATCCGTCCACTTACAACATCCCAGATTTTTGCAGTGTGATCCTCCGCACCAGTAAGAACGGTTTTCCCATCAGGACTAAATTCGCAAGATACAATGGGATCAATGTGTCCTAATGGTAATACCAACTCCGGTTTCGAAGAATTGGTTGCGGACTGTTGTGAAAATAGAAATGTACAATTCCAAATGAAAAGAATTGCACAAAGCAAAAATTGTTTTGGAGAAATCATATCAATTGGGGTTATTGTTTTTGATTTTGAATATTTCGTTCCAAAAATTTCAAATTAATTCTGAAAAATTAATTCTGAAAAATTGCACTCATCCTCGTTAACAGGTTTTACTATAGTCAGCAGAAGAAATGTCTGAACAATAGGCACTTAATCATTTACCCTTTCAACTTTTCATACTCTGCCCAATACCTTTTCGATTTTCGCTTGCCAAGAAATTTTTCCGAATAGATTAGAGAAAGTTCATAGTAACATGCAGATGCATTGTTAGGATGGGTTTTTATTTCCCTACGAAAATAGGGAATGGCTTTTTGGTTATTGCCCAATAATTTGTAGGTCATGCCTGTGTAGTAAATCAAATTGACACGATTGGGATTTATTTTTTCTTCTGTTTTAAAGTAGTAAAGCGCCGTATCGTAATTTGAATTCTGGTAATAACATTTCCCTAACATGTAAAATCCATCTGAATCATGGACGTTGATGTCACAATAGTTTAGAAAAATTCTGATCGCGTAATCATACTCCTTTGCAAGCAATGCTGATACGCCCCAATTGTATTCGTGTATAGGATCCGAAGAGACATAGTACCATTGTCCAAAATAATAAGCGGCTTCGGAATATTTTTCTTTATCATAATAATATTCAGCCAAAGGTTGAAGCACTTGCGCTCTGGTGGAATCCGCATGAAAAGCTTTTAGCAGTAGGGAAACGTATTTGTCTTGAATGGAATCCTTTTCATAAAAAAGCGACAAGTTATAATACGCATCATAACTCGTGGAATCATAGAAGATTGCTTTTTCATAATTTTCTATTCCCAACTTTTTATAGTTTTCATCTTGAGAAATTCTCCATTTATGAAAATAAATTGCTCCAATATTATTATAAGCAGGCCAAAGTGTAGAATCCAATTTCAAAACACGATCATATAAAATCAAGGCTGTTGAGTCATCTCCCAAATTGGAATAATTGTGTCCAAGATTTCCCAAGGCAAAAGTCCAATTGGGCGCTAGCTGTATGGCTTTTTTGAAAGAAACTTGCGCTTCATCGTATTTTTTTTGTGCTTGATAAATTAAACCTTGTATGTCATAGATGTAAGCCGCATTGGGCATAATTTGAATGGCCGAATCACAATAGAGGAGACCGGTATTCAAAAGTTCAGGTGAAGAATAATAACAATATTCCCACCCTTTGAAAAAATAATAATTTCCCTTAATGGTTTGCATTTCTTCTTTGGGAAGCGATACAAGATCTAAAACAGATTGAATTTGATAGGAGTCGGCAGCCTTCTCAGTCAACTTTCCATCCAATAAGCTATTCAATTCTTCCTGAACATTATTCATGACTGCCGAAACATAAATGTCAATCAAATCAAATTTTTTCTCTTCAGGAATACTTTTGAAATTACGAAGCGTATTCAAATCATTGAATGCACAATCACTGTAAAGAGAATAAAATTCCTTCTTTTGAATATGACTTGAAAAATTATCATAGGTTTTTTGTGCAGTGGTATCAGTAAATGAAAAAACACCTTTTTTAGCAATTGCATTTGTGGGAGATACATTTTTTCCCAATGAAAGCATTGCCTTGTTTTTTTCATCCTTGTTCACGTTTGCAATGGCTAAATCATTTTTGTCAGTGCAACAAAAGGAAGGCGATTGTTTGGGTTTTCCTGTTGAAGCCGATTTGGTTTCTTTTCGAACGTTTGATGAAACATAACTTTGTAATTCATATAATGTCACAATTCCATCATCATCTTCGTCCGCCAATCCCATCATTCCATTAATGAGATACCATGAAAATACACCTCTGCCATTTCCCCACTGGATTCCTTCTTGCGAAGCTTCATTGGCAGAACAACTATTGAATTGAATTTCTCCTTCATTGTCTTCCATGATTTTCTTGAACGCATAACCTGATCCGTTTTGTCCTCCAGGAATTTCATTTGTGCGACATGCATCCGTTATGAATAAGACCTGCGCACCTTTTGCATTTACTAAATCGTGAATTCTGTTTTTTAGATTGTAAATTTGTATCACACCTCCCGCTAAGTACAAATTTGGATCTTGTCCAGGCGCATCATATGCAAGAAGGAAAGATTCACGTTCATCAATCGCATCGCCATGTCCAGAAAAATAAATAAATGCCTTGTCTCCTTTTTGCACAACTCTTCCCAGCCATCCAATGGCTGCCCAAATATTCGCACATTTTGCATTTTCATTAAGCAATAATTTAATATTTGCAGAATCTGTTTTTCCTCCAGCAGGTGAAATGAGAAAATCAGAAAAGGCTCTTGCATCTTTATCTGCATATTCCAGTTGGGGAAGTTTGGAACTTTGATAATGTGAAATCCCAATGATTACTGCGTAAGTTTTTCCTGTGAAAGGAGCCGCTGAGTTTACGACAGGATAAACGCCTTTTTCATTTTGAGAAAATAAAAAAACGTTGCAGAAAATAAAAATGAGGGAGAAGGAATGTTTCCATGCTCTAAAACTAATTTTCGCACGCATGATTTGGGGGTTATTTTATTTGAATTAGCCGAACTTGTGAATTCAAAACTGTTGATCAAAAGTACGAAATTAAAAGGCTAATTTCTATATCAGGAAATTCAAAAAGGGGACAAACTATTTGGATCAGGTCTCCAATTCACCAATCAGAACCCATCAATACTATTTTGTTTCTTGAAGGAATGTTGGCGTTTTGCCATTCTCCATATAAGGCAAAATCATTTTTAGATGAATCATTGAAATAGATTCATACATATTAGATTTTCTATTTATGAAAATGAACTTTTTTTACATTCCCAGCAGCTTCATTGATGAGGATTTCTGAGTTATGAAAAAGAAATTTATTTACAAACTTATCGCCTCCGGATTCTGTAACCGCTACTGTTACATTGTAGTTTCCCTTACTGAAACATTCTTTCATTACACCATAATTTTCCATGTAATGTCCTAGTGATCGAGGAACCAAAAAGCACTTTCCAATTAATGCTTGACCTTTAAGTTTTGTTCTATATTCTTCATACCCTATTGCTTTTGGATTGAGGGGAATGCCATGCAGGAAAAGGAAAAATTTACCCATCTCCACATCTGATTTTAATTCACCATCAGAATTTACAAATGAAGAAGTAAGTGAAATTTCAATGTCCATATTTAATTTATCGTCTTTTGTTTTGTGTTGATAATACGTCCATGGGAAATACCATTTTGCACCTGGGACTTTCGCTTCTGCATAACGAATGTCAACTTTCTTAACGATCAAATGAAAAAATTCATTATTAAGAATCCCTTGCACATCGGTCGTGTCCACTGCCAATTCAATGACGTAGGCTGTATCCATTACTCCTTTTTTTGTTTCAAAAGTTCGTACAATTCTTATTCCTCCAAATTGCATTCCAGTAGGATCAATCGTACTTATTTGTGAAACATTATCGTAAAAAAACAGATCCGTTACGCCACTTTCATCTTGAGAAATATACTTTTTCTGTTCATTGTCGATTGCTTTCTTCACCAGTTGCGTTGCGAAATTTAAACTCTTGCCCAAAAGGGGAGCAAACATTCCACGCTGTTCTCTACTTGCAACTAGTTCCTGTGGATTCTGCAAGTCAATCTTCAGGATATTTTGTTTTTCAACAACTGCAACATCCAAAGTTGAATTGCGATTTTTATAGGAGAATTTTGAGGAACTGCAACTCCAATACAGAGCCAGCACAAGTAGCAAAGACAAACTGATCCTTGTTTTCATTTCGATTTATTTATGTTTTCTTAACTCCTAAATTACAACATTAAATTCTTCTATGTGATAAGCCCCAAAAATGCCTTTACACTAGGAGGCTTATGTGCATTTCCATAAATGGAAACGCGTAGTTTATTTGGATGAATTGAAGATGAAATCTGATACGGAAATCGAAATTCGGTTGAAGCCTAATTATGAACGGTTGTAGTTTTGCTTTCAGAAAACGCAGAGAAAAGTTATTGCTGTCAATGAAAAAAGAAAAAACGATAATTGTAAAAAATCGATTTGTATTATTTCGAAACGAGATTATTTCGCTAAATGTTCTTATTCAACAATCACTCGTCGTGAGTAAATTTTGCCTTCCAAATTAATTTTTACAAAATAAACTCCTTTCGCGTTTGCGGAAATATCAATGCTGTTAGGCATATGCGAACTAGAAAAGATTTTTTCTCCCATTGAATTATAGATTTCTACTTTGGCATTTTCAAATTTACTGTCGATAAAAAAAATACCGTTAGAAGGATTTGGGTAGATCAAGAAATTATTCTCTGAAGAATTCTCTCCAAGACCTGTAGTGGAGTTACTTAATTTTGCCAAAAAAACATCATCGCCACAGCCTTTGAAAATAGCATTGCTCCCGAAACTTACTGTACCACTATTGAACATCCCTGCCACATATATAATAGCTGCATTTGAAGTACATGCTATGCCATAGCCAACTTCATCAGTGGAGTTACCAACTTGCAAGGACCAAAGTGAAGTGCCGGCATTATTGAAAGCGCCAACAAAAATATCTTTTGTCCCAGCTGAAAAATTGGTAAGAATTCCTGTTCCGAAACTAATGCTGGTGCTAATGAATGAGCCAGAGATATACGCGTTACCTAATGCATCTGCATAAATACATTTTCCTTCATCGCTATCAATGCCGCCTGCTCGTTCGGACCAGTTCGCTGTTCCAGTGGAAGAATATTGTGCAATAAAAATATCGTTCGTTGGAGCACTTGCATTTGTCAATACAGGGTTAGTTCCGAATTGCACGGTTGGGCTATTGAAATATCCAGTCACATAAATATTTGTTCCTGAAATGGTAATTGCATTTGCAATATCATCATAAGCTCCAGCTGCCGATCTCGACCAAATGGAATTTCCTGCAGCGTCGTATTTAGTGATAAAAAAATCATGAAAATTTGTTTGCGTATTGACTAATGCTCCTGATCCGAAATCAATTGAAGCTGATGCAAAAGATCCAGTCACATATAAATTTCCCGTTGCATCCGCTTCGCAACTGTATGCTGCATCATAATTTGTTCCTCCAATACTTTTTGACCAAAGCGCATTTCCGTTCGGATCATATTTAACGACAAAAATCTCATTGGTAGCTGAACCTGAATTGGTGAGTACTCCCGTACCAAAATTGATTGTTGGGCTGGTGTACCATCCTGCAACAAAAATATTTCCGGTTCCATCTGTACATACATCTTGTCCGCGATCATTCACCGTTCCACCTGCGGATTTTGCCCAGATCAAATTCCCTGCAGAATCATATTTAGCAATAAAAAAATCGCTGCTTGCTGTTCCTGCATTGGTTAAAACAGTGGTTCCGAAAGTAATACTTGGACTGGTAAACCATCCTGTGATCAACACATTTCCACCAGCATCAATTGTTATACTTGTGGCGACATCACCGTCGGCAGCTCCAATGGTATTTGCCCAAAGAACGAGACCTGTTGGATCGTATTTTACAAGAAAGATATCGGCAGTTCCGCTGAAAGTATTGAGAAGAGAAAAAGTTCCGAAATTGATGAAAGCAGAGGTGTATGGACCGGTGATGTATGCGTTTCCAGCGGCATCAACTGCGACTGACGAGGCTGATTCGTAGCCATGGTCGCCTGCAGCATCGGCCCAATCCCAATTGGGCGTTTGTGCGAAAAGAGTAGGAGAGACTAAAGAAAGAAAAAGTGCTAATAATGTGAAGTAATGTTTTTTCATCTTTTAAATTATTTATCAGATAAGTATGAAATTCATTGCAAATCTAAATTCAGTGTTAGGTTATCTTTTTTATTTTCCACTGTAACACCATATCCCGCTGTTGTGTATTTGAATCCGTGCACATCTGTAAATTCGGCTGAAAAAAAGTAATCACCTTTTCTTAATCCGTCAATATGATATTCTCCGTTTGCATCCGTAAACAGCGTTTGATCGTAAGCGGAACTGTAAGTTTTAGTTCCGTAGCAGATCATCACTGTTGCTCCATTTGCAATTTCCATTGCACCTGTTGCACCATTTTTATAATGCACCGTTCCTGAAATTGTTTTCTTGCCACCTATTCCCGCTTCTTTTTTGCAAGAGGAGGCAATCAAAACAAGAAATATAAATGAGAAGAAAATATTTCCTTTCATGATTAGTGATTTTTATAGAATTGGATATTCAAGGTAAAGTCCATTTGATCGGCAACGTTGGTGGTCCACTCACCATAGGTTTTATTGCTTGCTGCAATGCCGTTTCCAGGAAGGTCGATCAGTGCAGGAACAGGAATGTATTGAATGGTAGAAGCGATATCCATATGATCGGAACGTAAAAAAGAAAAGTGCCCAGTAAATGATGCACGTAATTTATCGTTAATAAAATCGCCATCGGTATCAAAGTCCTTCGTGCCGTTGTAGGTAAAATAAAACAAACAAGGTTTTGAAATGGGTGTTCCATCAGGAAATCCACTTGGCGTGCGATAGCGGTTGAAGGAAAAAGTTCCAATTGCAACATAGCCCGTTCCTGACTGTCGAATGTCGGTACTATGGAACCACGCAGTATCGGATGCAGGATCTATAATAGTTTTGAGTGTATCCAAATATGTTTGACCCATATAACTACGAATGCATTTTCCGAGTCCATCACGTAGTGGTTCGCCCGAATCGATAGAGGAAATAAGTACGTAAGCATGGATGCTGCAATTACTAAGGTTGGCCTGATCGAAAATGAATTTCGGTGTAAAGCCGAAATTATTGAATCGGCCCGTTAGTTTACCTAACGAGTAAGCTAGGTAATTGGCTTCCCAGCAGACATTACTGTGCGGTTTATCATTGCTCCAAAAAATATCCACTAGTCCATTGCCGTTAACGGGAGTTCCGGTAAGCTCGGTTATGCTGTCATCTTTTTTGCAAGTGGTAAGTGAAAGGGTAATGAGCGAAAGGAATAAGATCTTTTTCATTTCTTAAATTTTGTGAGCTGGTTCTGTCGCATCTGTTAAAGATAAACAGAAAAACTTGCAATAAAAGTTCCAGTTTTGAGCGGCTAAAGAAATAAATGATTTTGCAGGTCGAGCACTTCGAATGCAACATTTAAATTCCATTTATAAGGTTTACTATTCCTAAACTTGGTGGATTCTATTTTCGATTTTTCGAAACTAATAAAGACCTATGATCGATAGAGGCATTTCACGATTTTGAAAAAGTCTAAATTGTGATATGTTGAAGTAGGAGCGGAGTGAAATAAAGGCATTGCCTGAATTTCGGAAAAGCAAAAAAGCGTCAGATTAGTTAGGTGCTTTTTTCGTTGAAGTTTTTTTAATTGGCCGCCACTTAAATTTGCCCAACCCTCTTGTTCTCTATTTCCAATAAAAAAAGTGGGAGACTAGATATTTTCTTACGAAGGAAAAATAATTTGGAAAGACATCTCGCAATACAAAGTTATTTTTGTACGCAAGGAGTTTTCGTGAAATAAACAATGCTAAAACAAATATTATTTGAATTTCAAGAAATACTTCATTCGTAAAAAGTATTTTTCTGAATTAAATTTTTGAACCTGTACTTGAAAACTGATTCGGTGTTACAAATCTCAAAGCAATTTCTAATCCACCTCGAGATTTTGAAACACTCGTTAATTTCGACATATTGACATCGTAACTTATGCCGATTGCATAATTAGAATATTCATACATACCAGTTAATATCATAGCATCGCCCATTCTGTAATGTGCCCCAATTGAGTATGCAGATGGTTTTTTATTCTTCGTGTATTTTGATCCATCTTGAGTAATAAACTTGAAGATGCCTCCCATATTTATTTCGTGTAAAGCGCCTTGATTTACAAATATTAAATCTGGAATAATTAATAAGTTTGAATTTGCAATACCTATTGTAACACTTGCATGACCAATTATTTTTGTGTTTAATTTTTCACTTGAAGTTGAATAATACGAATAACTGGGGATACCAAAATGAAATACTGACAAGCCAACTGTTGCATTTATTCCATCATTTGCACTGATGCACTTTTCACCCTTACCATAACTCCATGCGATTCCTGCACCCAAATCAGGATAAACAAATGATTTCGGAACATCCTCACCTGATGGGATGGCACTGTTAAAGTTTGCCCCATCATATTGTGAGCCCCATTGCAGCGCACCTGTATTTATTGAACGTTGTCCAACTCCACCTATGATCCCCACAGACAATTTATTGAGTTCTGCAATTTTCAGAACTCCGTTAATTGCTATCATTCCTAGTGTTGTTCCAATTTTTGCGTCTCCAGCCTGATCACCTAAAATTTGCAATCCAATTCCCAAATAATTATTTTTTTCTCCTTTATGATTGATGGCATACTCTCCCGAAACAGCGTAGGTTTTAAATGGAGATGCAACACTGCGCCACTGATCCTTATAATTTACAATTATCCGAACATCCTTATTTAAGGCAGTTTGGGCTGGATTTATTAACATTGGCGTTTCGCGAAATTGTGAAAAATGAAAATCCTGTGCATTCAATTTTGCATTTGATGTCAAAATAAGTGCAAGGATTATGATTCGATTGATGTGTAGTCTTATTTTCATAATAATATTTGTTATTAAAGATTGCGACTAGTTTTTCTATTGCCTGTGTATTTAATCAATTATTATTTATTAAATAAAACTAGCTACAGGAACAAGCATTTATTCACAAACTTAATGCGTTATGATTTTATGTAATGACCGTTATTGATATCTATTTAATGATACTCACATTTCCATTTTTTGAAATAGGAGTATCTGAATTATTTAGTGAAATTTCCAAATAATAAACAAAGGCTGCATTATCGAGTGCCTTGCTTTTGTATGTTCCATCCCACGAATAATTTATATCATTTGATTCGAATACCTTTTCGCCCCATCTGTCAAAAATCAGCAGGCTATAATCTTTAATACAATTTCGATTAAACTTCACTTCCAAAACATCATTTTTACTATCTCCATTTGGAGAAAAAACATTTGGTACAAACAATTCACCACACTGAATTTCTACCGTAACATTAACACAATCTGAATTGACGCATCCATTATTGGTTACCTCTACGCAATAAGTTGTTGAAGTCAATGGATTGGCTGTTGGATTTGCACAAGTTGTGCAAGACAGTCCTGCTGCCGGTGACCAGTTATATGTTCCCCCTCCATTTGCAGTAAGGACTGTTGAAGTTCCTTCAATAATTGTAATGTCATTTGTTAAACCTACTGTAGGAATTGGATTCACAAATATTGTTTGTGTAGTGGTATCGGGGCAACCATTACTTGTGCCAATGACCGTATAAGTTGTAGTCGTTGTAGGATTCGCAATTACGTTTGTTCCTGAAGTTGAACTTAAGCCAGTTGATGGCGACCATAAATAAGTTGAAGCTCCGCTTGCTGTTATCGATGTCGAATTACCAACGCAGATAGCAGTATCTGTTGGCATCAAAATGGTTATTGGACTAGGTGTAACTATAATTGTAATTTGTGCAGTATCAGAGCAAGTCCCATTTGCTCCTAAAACAGTATAAGTAGTTGTGACGCTTGGGCTAGCTATAACACTTGAACCAATTATTGTGTTTAAGCCTGTAGAAGGGCTCCAGGTGTAAGTAGCATATATACCAGAAGCAGCAAGTGTAGTTGAACTATTTTCACAAATTCCAGGTGGGTTAGCCGATACAGAAGTGGGGGGCGGAGGGCTGCCTGTTAGTTTCGAAGCAAAATAGGTGTAATCAATTCCATAAACTAAAGGTTGAACACCTGCACCGGGATCAAAATCGGGAGGAACGTTAACTGTGTTATCGGAACCGCCAATAATACCGGTAAAAAAAACATCATAACTATTATTCACGTTAATATCAGTACCTGTACCTGTACCAAATTGTCCTGCCCATGCAAAATTGCCATTTGCGTCAAGCTTAGAAATAAATATATCTTGATCACTTGCAAAATTTTGGTTGGACGGTAAAGGAGCTGTTGAAGTCATTATAAAAGTGCCATTACTGGGATCGAAATCACAAGTGCCGTTAAAAGATCCTGTTATATATACATTGTCACATTTATCGGTACAGATCGCGTTGCCGGAGGAAAAGAATGGTCGTGTTGGAATTGTTGTTAAATCGCAAAGATTTTTAACCCATACAAAAATTCCATTTGCATCGAGCTTGAGTGCATAGGCTTGCATGCTCGAATTGGATGTCAAATTATGAACCACAGACGGATCCGGATCAAAATCGTAGTTAGAAGTTGCATAAGTATTAGGAAGCATCATGGCAAATTGTGAATAATTATATCCTGTAATTAAGACGTTACCGGAGCCATCCGAGGTAATATCAAAACCATAATCAGTTGTTTGCGGATTAGTTGCAATGGCCTTCGCCCAAACAAAACCACCACTGTTGTTTAATTTTAGAATAAAAATATCTCCCGCATACTGGCTTCCAGAAATATTTGGACCCGCAGAACTCAGGTAAAATACGTTTGCTGCCGCTGTGTCAGGGTCAAAATCAATAGTTCCTCCAAACATTCCTGTTATTAGGATATTGTTATACTTATCAATGGTTATCGATGCCCCGTCAGCAACTCCACTGAAATTAATTGGAGCTGGGCCAACACACGCTTTTGCCCATAAAAAATTACCGGTTCCGTTTTGTAGTTTAATAACACATAAATCACCCAAACTTCCGCTCATTCCATCTATAGCTGAAGCACCTGAAGATGGATCCATATCTGTATAATTATTGAAATGGCCTGTTAAGAAAAGGTCTCCCACGTTATCAAGTGCAAGGGAGTTTAAGTAAGGAGAGTCAAAGGTGTTAGGATATAAAGAATTATTATCTCCCCACGTTTTTACCCATTGGAAATTTCCGGTAGCATCTAATTTCAGAAGAAATGAGTTGTAACAAAATATAGAGTTCATATAGTCATAAGACGAATGCACACTGAACGAGCTCGAGGTAGAAGGGTCAAAATCGACTGTATCTTTAAAAACGCCAACAATGTATAAATCGTTGTTTGCATCAATTTGTATTTCTTTTGCTCTTGCACTTGATGAAGGTCTTAAACCTCCAATGCGTTTTGCCCAAACAAAATTACCCAGGGGATCTAGTTTGCATATGTAGGCGTCGCCAGCGTCATTCCCGCTGTAACCTATTAAATCAACCTTGCCCATCATTATATTTCCAGGAGAAGTTGCATTCCCGTTACTCGCTGTCAAGTTATAGGTACTTGTTGGATCGGGATCAAAATCAACTGTTCCAAAAAAGAAACCAACAGTGTAGCTGTTTCCTAAGCTATCAACTGCTATGTTATAGGAAACTGATCGTGCATAAGCACTTAAATTATTAGCCTGTTTTGCCCAATTATAGCTTACTTGGGCTTGTAATTTATGCGATCCAAAATTAATAAGTAAAAGAACGAGCAAGGCAATTGTGTGTATTGAGGTTCTTGTAATTTGTTTCATCATTTTAAGGCTTATATTTTTCTTATTTCTCTTGTACAATGCGTCTTATCGTTTATTTGTTTTCAGCGATAATTTTAATTCTATTTACTCGTTTTGATTTTTTGAATTGTAAGCTAAAACTATCAATACATTTTATCAATAATTCATAAACTTAACAATCGATATGTTTAAGGGCATGAAAGCGGGAAAAGAAGGATTAAGCGCAAATTGCTTTGGCACTAAAAGATGTTGAACAGCTTCAAAAAGTCATCTTTCTTTCGAGAAGATAAATCTACACTCATTCCATTTGATAAAACAATTGTGCCATCAGCTTTTGAAAAGGAGTGTACATTTTTCAAATTAATAATCCATGACCGATGCGTTCTAAAAAAAACAGTTTTATCAAGGAATTCTTCAAATTCACCAATGTTTTTGGTGGATATAATTTTTTCAGACGAAGCGCTATGAACAACAGTATATTTTCCATCTGCAAAACAGCATACAATTT
>CAIQQJ010000144.1 GCA_903873905.1 uncultured Flavobacteriales bacterium | reverse complement strand
AAGAACTTCATCACCCAAAATTTCTCTCAAGAAAGCGATCAACTTCATCAAGTCATCGTACTCTTCACGAATCTTATCTCGCTCCATGCCAGTAAGAACACGAAGACGTAATTCTAGAATTGCCGCAGATTGAACTTCGCTCAATCCAAAACTTGCCATCAATTGTTCCTTTGCTTCATTCGGAGTTGCGGAAGCTCGTATGATTTTAATTACTTCATCAAGATGATCAAGAGCGATTAAATAACCTTGCAAAATGTGAGCACGCTTCTCTGCCTGCTCCAAATCGTATTTTGCACGACGAATTACAACTTCATGTCGGAAATCCACAAAGTGGCCGATCAGTTGTTTGAGATTAAGTAGATACGGTCTACCAGCAACAAGTGCAATGTTGTTTACACTGAATGAAGTTTGTAGAGCAGTGTATTTGTATAAATTATTTAAAACGACATTAGAAATTGCATCGCGTTTAAGTTCATAAACAACACGCATACCATCACGATCAGATTCATCGCGAATGTCACTGATGCCTTCTAATTTTTTCTCATTGATAAGGTCGGCAGTTGCTTTAATCATCTGCCATTTATTCACCTGATAAGGGATTTCTGTAACAATGATTCGTTCTCTTCCACTATCAGTTGTTTCAATATTTGCTTTTGCACGCAATACAATTCGGCCTCTTCCAGTTTCGAACGCTTCCCTTACTCCGTTGTAGCCATAAATAGAACCGCCTGTTGGAAAGTCAGGAGCGGTCACAATTTTCATCAATGCAGGAATGGTAATTTCTTTGTCTTCGATGTAGGCAATAGTCGCATCAATGATTTCTGTGAGATTGTGTGGTGGCATATTCGTTGCCATTCCGACAGCAATTCCAGAAGCTCCGTTAATGAGAAGACAAGGTATTTTTGCAGGAAGAACACTCGGCTCTTCCAAAGAATCATCAAAATTGGGACGGAAATCGACTGTGTTTTTGTCAATGTCAGCCAACATTTCCTCTGCGATTTTGCGAAGCCGAGCTTCCGTATATCGCATAGCAGCTGGAGGATCGCCATCTACTGAACCATAGTTTCCTTGTCCATCCACAAGTGGATAACGTAAACTCCAATGTTGAGCCATACGAACCATTGCATCATAAACAGAACTATCACCATGTGGATGGTATTTACCCAACACTTCACCAACAATACGAGCTGATTTTTTATAGGGACGATTTGACAGTACCCCTAAGTCAAGCATTCCAAATAAAACACGGCGATGAACCGGCTTTAAACCATCACGCACATCCGGTAGCGCACGGGAAACAATTACCGACATCGAATAATCGATGTAAGCTGTTTTCATTTCATCTTCAATGTTAATCGGGATAATTTTTTCGCCTTCTGCCATGTCTATTTGTCACTGTTTTAGTTTAGCACGCTTCTTGATTAATCATGCTAAGAATTGTGTTTATTTAAGGAGTTCGAAAGTACCTAAATTCCACATGGTTTCTAGGCAATAAAACTGCTTAATTATTAACATAATTACGTGAATAAAAACCAGCATAAAAACCAGTGTTTCTAATGTTTGTGTCTACTTTTGATAACCCTGTAAATTATCGTTAATTTTAGGGAGCAATAATTTATAGAATCTAGAAATATATATCCGCCAAAAAATATGGAAGCTAAATTTTCTCCGAGGGTCAAAGATGTCATCACCTACAGTCGTGAAGAAGCGATGCGATTGGGACATGATTACATTGGAACAGAACACCTTCTGCTTGGGATAATACGTGAAGGCGAAGGCAGCGCCATTAAATTATTGAAAACGCTGAATGTGAGTCTTAGTGAACTTCGCAAAGAAGTTGAAAACTTGACTTCAGGTGTTGCAAAAAAATCAAATGGTAATCTTGGAAATATTCCGCTGGTAAAACAGGCGGAACGTGCTTTGAAAATTACGTATCTCGAAGCAAAGATTTTTAAGAGTGCCGTTATTGGAACAGAACATCTTTTACTTTCCATCCTTAAAGATGAAGACAGCATTGCTACGAAAGCTTTGCATAAATTCAGCATTGATTACGATACTGTGAAAAACGAAATTGAAAACGGTGGAGCGGGTTCTTCTGAAGAAGGAAGCTCACACCCACGTTCCGAATTCCCAAATTCTCCTGAAGAAGAAGGAGAAGATGACGGTGCTTTTGGAGCCAGTCAGAAAAAAATCAGCGATTCAAAATCTAAAACACCTGTGTTGGATAATTTCGGCCGCGATCTTACCAAATCTGCGGAAGATGGTAAACTTGATCCAATTGTTGGTCGCGAAAAAGAAATCGAACGCGTTTCGCAAATTCTTTCGCGTAGAAAGAAAAATAATCCAATTCTCATTGGAGAACCTGGTGTTGGAAAATCTGCAATTGCTGAAGGACTTGCTTTGAGAATTACACAGAAAAAAGTTTCACGCGTCCTCTTCAATAAACGTGTTGTTGCACTTGATCTTGCTGCTTTGGTTGCAGGAACAAAATATCGCGGACAATTTGAGGAACGAATGAAAGCCGTAATGAACGAATTGGAAAAATCCCCAGACGTCATTCTTTTCATTGATGAAATTCACACCATTATTGGTGCAGGTGGCGCTTCTGGCTCACTCGATGCTTCGAATATGTTCAAGCCAGCGCTTGCACGTGGAGAAATCCAATGTATTGGTGCAACTACTCTTGATGAATATCGTCAGTACATTGAAAAAGATGGTGCGCTTGAGCGTCGATTTCAAAAAGTTATTGTTGAGCCTACAACAGTAGATGAAACGATTCAGATTCTAAACAACATCAAATCAAAATACGAAGACCATCATAACGTTACTTATACTGATGATGCGATCAAAGCTTGTGTAACACTTACTTCTCGTTACATCACCGACCGTCATTTGCCAGATAAAGCAATTGATGCATTGGATGAATCGGGTTCTCGCGTTCACATTACGAACATCAAGGTTCCCAAGAAGATTCTTGAAGTGGAAGCTGAAATTGAAAAAGTAAAAGAGGAAAAAACTCAAGTGGTACGAAGTCAGCGTTATGAAGAAGCTGCTCGTCTACGTGATCGTGAACGTCAATTGCAAGAATCGCTTGAAGCTGCGAAAAAAGAATGGGAAGAAGAAAGCCGCACACATCGTGAAGTTGTAAGTGAAGACAATGTGGCTGAAGTTGTTTCCATGATGACAGGAATTCCTGTACAACGTGTTTCTCAGAATGAAAGTTCGAAACTCGCTGTGATGTATGAAGAATTAAAAGGAAGAGTTATTGGACAGGATGAAGCGATCAAAAAAGTTGTAAAAGCAATTCAACGTAATCGTGCTGGATTGAAAGATCCGAACAAACCGATTGGATCTTTTGTTTTCCTCGGACCTACAGGTGTTGGAAAAACACAATTGGCAAAAGTTCTTGCTCGCTACCTTTTTGATAATGATGAAGCACTCATTCGTATTGACATGAGTGAATACATGGAGAAATTTGCAGTATCACGTTTGGTTGGTGCGCCTCCAGGATATGTTGGGTACGAAGAAGGTGGACAATTAACAGAAAAAGTTCGTCGCAAGCCCTACTCTGTTGTTTTGCTTGATGAAATCGAAAAGGCGCATCCGGATGTTTTCAATTTGCTCTTGCAAGTTTTAGATGATGGACAATTGACAGATAGTCTAGGTAGAAAAGTGGATTTCAAAAACTCCATTATTATCATGACTTCCAATATTGGTTCACGCCAATTGAAAGATTTTGGAACTGGCGTAGGATTCGCAACTGGAACAAAAACCGATGGCGTTGAAGAACATGCCAAAGGAGTAATTGAAGGTGCATTGAAAAAAGCTTTTGCTCCTGAATTCCTGAATCGTATTGATGATGTTGTTATTTTCAATTCACTCAATCGCGAAGACATTCATAAGATCATTGATATTGAACTTGAAAAATTGCAAAGTCGTATTTTGCAAATGGGTTATACCGTTGACATTACCCAAACAGCAAAAGACTTTATCGTTGACAAAGGGTTTGATGCCAACTACGGCGCTCGTCCATTAAAACGTGCCATTCAGAAATATATCGAAGATCCGCTCGCTGAAGAAATCATCAAAGCTGGTGTCACTGAAGGCGATTTAGTTTCCATTGCATTTGACGAAGAGAAAAAAGAAATCGTCATTACTTCTGGAAAACCGAAAATCAAAAAGGATAAAAAATCGGATAAGAAGGAAGAGTGATGCTTAGATACATTTTTTGCCAGATTAGTTTTATGTTTTATTAATCTAATTCATAAGCAAAAAACACTCAGCATGACAATAAAAAAATCCCGAAGAAAACTTCGGGATTTTTTTATTGGGAAATCTTGAATTATTCAGGAGCGCTTGGAGCTCCTTTTGAATTCCAGAAACTATACACAACATTAAATCCAACGTTTATGTGTGCCCATGTTCCATTCAAATCAGAATCGATGTAGGCTTTATATTGATTTAGAAAAATGGAATAAGGATCGAAATGATAATTGGTGAAAATGCCCGAAACATTCAATCCTATTGCGAAATTCCCTTCTGTATAAAAAAATATTCCTGCATCAAGATCTATTGCGTGATAGTAATGAGTTCTTTGCAATTCGGAAATATCAGTTCCTGGACGAATAGACAATCCGAAATAATGAATCAAACCTTGCTCTGCAGCTAATCCTACATATGCAGTTGATCGTTCACTTCGAACAACATCATACCCTACTCTAATTCCACCGTGATGCGCCTGAGCATAGGTATTAAGTCCTGGGATTTTATTGTCGGCGGTTTTCCATTCGTTGGTTCTATATTGAATTCCGATTACAAATCCGTGCAAAATTTGATAATCACAATTCACTGCCACATCGTAAATACCGGTAAAGCTTCTTCGAAAAGCCTTATTGGAAATTGAATGAGGGATTGTGGCACTTGCGCGAACACTCATGTGAAATGGAATATCCTTTCCTCTGTTTTGCGCAGGGAGAAAAAGAATAATTCCAAAAATGAAAATGAGTAAAGAAGTTATTCGCTTATTCATAGTTGCCAATTCCCAAATATAAAGGGAAATAGCAGAAGTTCCCCCTCATTCAGAAGACGTATGAAAATGAAAATGGTTGTTTCCGAATAGAAGCACTTAAAAAGCAATGGCGAAACCCAATTTATTGGCTGGATTTAAATGATATCCGAATTCGACCCACTTCACACCCGAATTCAAAATATCTTGGTAAACAGAACAAAATCCCTGTGCACTGAACTCATAGGACAGCGCGATATTCTTTGAAATTGCATATCGAATTCCTGCTCCTCCCGCCAAGCCATATTCAAAAGTCTCTTCATTGAAGGGAACATTTTCTCCCCAGCCAAAACATCCAGAATAACTGTGAACACCACGCAAATTATAATAATTAAAAATTAAATCGGAGAATACAAATGCGTTCAATTTTCTATTTCCAAATTTTCTTTCATAACCAGCCTTCAATCCGATAAAATTTCTTTTTGCATTTTCAGAATAATAATAGGAAATGTTTGGAGCCACATTTGTGAAAATGGATTTCTGATTGAAATCGAAGGAGGCTCGCCATGCGTTTTTACCGAAATGATATTTGTAATAAACCCCTGAAAACAAATTGAAGTCTGCTGAGTATTGACGTTTGTCAACTGTAGACAACCCTCTTTCGAAATTGGTGACTGAAAAAAGATTCAATCCTAGTTCGTTTTTGGATGGTCCATTTTCTTTGGAAACACTTGCTGATTCCGTTTGCGCCAATGAAATGGTGGAAATGAAAAGGCAAATCAATGCAAGATTTTTCATTAAGAACTTTTTGGTTTGTTACAGGAAAGACGCACAAACCAAAAATAGTTGCTTTTGAATTATGAAATCAAGGTCAAAAATTCTGGTGCAAATTCAATCGCTCGATTTTGACCTTCTGATCCGTTTACATCTTTTGCCCAACCAACAGTTACCTGATTCGCAATTTTTGCTCCTGTAGTTATGTCTGTTATTTCATCAACAGTAGTGACGCCAAACTTCGGCAGATATTTTTCACCTCTGATCAAAATATCTCGATAATAAACCACTAATGCTTCAGAAGCAATTGGAATATCATTCAACAAATCTGGATTATTCACGAGGTCCTGATTTATTTTTGTTCCAAATTCCTGATAAAGCGCTTTGAACGTTAGTCCATTAAATCCACGACCACGATATTTATAACCATCGCCAGGATTATTATTCCCATAACGACCACCATAAACCTTGTCAAAGAAAGCAACATCATTTATTTTCAAAACATTTAATTCTCCCTCTGAAAGTGTGTCCAATCTTTTTCCAAATGTTTTTCTGATTCGTGCATTGGAAGTTTTTCCATAACCAAGTTCAGGACGCAATTTGAAAGCCGTTTCCTTATAGATCGTTCCCAAAATTCCTGCAACGAGATATTTATTGGTAATGCCGTATTTTTTCAAACTTACAACAAGTGTATTTGCAAGTTCGATTGTTGATTCGTTTAATGTCATAGAAAAGATTTTATTTCAATTGACAAATTATTTTACAATATCACCACTTCCCATTTTTGTACTGAAATCGGAAATGGAATCAGGAGGCATTTTATCAGTTATGGGTTCGAACCGAGTTGTTTCTTTAAATACAATTCGTTGTAGTGTAATGTCTATTAATGTTGTGCTGTTTGGAACTAAAACTTTTTGTAACATATTTTCATGCGCGATAACTTTGCAGGGAAGATATTTTACAAATCCAGCATCTGGTCGAGGATGAATTTCAAATCCTAATTTGTCGGTACCTGGAAATGAAGGGCGAACAATTTCTCCTTTGTCATTTTTCACAGGACCAAGACCTTTCATTGCATCATAATTGAAATAATAAGTAATGATTTCCTTGTTGACCAAATTGCGTTGGCGATCTTCAAAGAAGCCTTCCGGTAAATGGTCGGGATCATTATTAATTCCTGCAGTGAGAATCAAATCATAATCGGTAACAGGAAATCCTTCAGTATCACGTACACGGAAAATAAGCATGGAATGCCGATCATGAAAAAACAAACGATCACTATTAAAAATTTCACTTTCTATTTCCAATCGTTCTCTTTCTTGAACAAGAATTGTTTCAATCTCAAATTGTTTGCAGATCGTTGCATACTGTTCCGAATTTTGAACCTGAATGCAAGACAGAATTGTATGGATGGTTTCCGTACTCGCATCTGTAGAATCATTTTGTTTCACACTTTTCATGATTCCCATATCATCACCAGAATGCGATTTGTTTGAAAGCACACGCAAAGCTGTAGCAGGAGCTTCTTGAAATTTCCCTTGAATAAAATCAGCAGATGAAAGTTGATCATTCGATTTTTTTGTCACAACAGGCTGAATCAATTCCAAATATCTTCCCTGTAAATTTGCAGCAGCAACACGCACAACGCCATCCGATCCTGTTTCGCCTGTATATGGATTGAGATGATCATAAAATTTTCTATCAATAGCCTGACCGGTAATTACAAATGGAAATATTCCTTTTTCTCCAATTTTGGAAACATCGGTGAAAATCCAATCTTTATTTAATTCCCAAGCATCACCACTTCCAATGGCAAGCCAATCCAAAATTCCTTGTCCTGGCTCCACTCCTGCCCACCACGATTTTAATCGACTCAATTTTCCTTTACCAAGTTGTGCTAAAGCAGAACCATAATTTGCCGGCGCAAGCATGATGAGATGACTCATCGGACATGTTTCGTTCGAGGAATTATAATATTTATTCCACCAATCGCGAACAACTGGCCCTCCAGTGGAATGTGTAATACAAATAAATCGATTTCCATTCAGCAGAACTTCTGACAATTGCTCTTCAACAGCAGTTTGAAATGAACGTGAAATATCTGTCATCCGAACTTCATCATGAAAACTGATATACCTACCGAGAAAAATATCTTTTATTTCAAGGGTTGTTCCATTTTTTGCAGCATCAGCTTTGAGTCGCAGTGGAAGTTCTCCATAAGTATTCAGGTTGGTAACACTCCAACCGTGAACAAAAACAATAGTAAGGTTCATAAAACGGGGTTATATTTTACGACCTAAATATAGATGAAACGGTTAATTCATAATCGGCTAGATTTCGCTAATTAAACTTCCGATTTTGGGTTATTTAGTGGTTTATTTTCTGTGATTTTTCGTAGAAGTCTTATTAACAGGCAATTCCATAAAATGACAGAAAAATAATAGAGAAAGGAACAAGAAATGTAAAATGCTATATTTGCGCTCCAATTTTTTGGCGAGGTAGCTCAGTTGGTTAGAGCGCAGCACTCATAATGCTGAGGTCGGGAGTTCGACCCTCCCCCTCGCTACACATTAAGAAATCCCGTCAGAATTGGCGGGATTTCTATGTTTTAGGAAATTAAGGTTTACAAAAGATTTATAAACCATTTCAAACAGTACTTGCGGTGTTCAGTTTTTTTTCTACTTTTCCCCTCGATTCAGAGAAAAGAAACAGACCGCATGAAGGAATCGATGTAATGACCACAAAAAATAGCAAAATTCCGGTGAAGAAATCCGCTAAGAAGCCCGCCAATGCTAAGAAAATAGCAAAAAAGGTAAACACAGGAAAACCTGCAAATAAGGCAGCAAAAAAGACTATTGCAAAAAAGGCTGTTCCAGCTAAAAAGGCAGTACGCCCTGTTGCAAAGAGTATTTCCGTCAAGAAAGTTGTTAATAAAGCACTTTCTAAAGATAAAATCATTGCGAAAAAACCAATTCCTGTCAGTTCAAAGCCTGTTGTTCTAATAAAGCCTGTGAAGAAAGAAGAAGTGAAAGTAAAATCAACACCGTCAAAATCAATCCCTGCAAAGGATATTAAAGCTCCAGCACCTGTTGTTGTTGCCGCTAAAGGGAAAAAAGCTGTTGTAGAACAATTGCCGCCGCCTCCAAGCAATTTACCAAAGCTTCCTAAAGGATTCGTTCTTAAAAAGCAAAAAGGTAAACTGGCTCCTGGAGAAAAGCGTTTGTTCAAGACCAACGTAATCACACATCACGTTATTAGTGAGGTTCCGATGGATGAAACGGATAAAAAATTCAAACCAGAGCCCAAAGGAAAATTCCAATTGGAATATATTATCCATACACCTGTTACACTTCTGTACGATTTCCTAACAACTCCAAATGGTCTTGCCGAATGGTTTGCCGATGGTGTTGATATGAAAGATGATACCTACACATTTGATTGGGATGGACAAAAGCAAACAGCTAAAATCCTTTCCGCAAAGATCGATAGTCATATTCGTATGCGTTGGTTGGATAAGCCTGAAGGTTCATATTTTGAATTCCGTTTGAGTCAAGATGAATTGACGAATGAAGTTTCACTTAACATCACAGATTTTGGTGATGGAGACGATGATATTGTTACTTCAAGAAGACTTTGGGATTCCCAGATTCATCGTTTGGTGAAGGCTTTAGGAACTTATTAATACGCTTAATACCGTATTTTTGCCTTCACGACATTGCTTCTCTTGGAATTTATTTTGATTTAAGCGTAGTCGTTGGTTGCTGATGCGAACACTTCTTTCCAATTTAAAAAATTCACTTTTTTTTCTGATTCCACAGGGAATATTTCTTGTTTCAGCGGGAATAGTCTTGGCAATTTTTTCTAAAAGCGATATTCATCTTGCCATTAACAAACAGCATTCCTCGTTTGGAGATGCGATCATGCCTTGGGTTACTTGGGGCGGAGAAGGATTAACCATTACGGTTTTGGTTCTATTGATGTTTGCATGGAACAGAAAGTTTGCGTTGTTAACTGGCATTTCATGTCTGTTTGCATCTGGAATTACCCAATTATTGAAAAACACTTTTTTTTCCGGTGAACCTCGTCCCAAATTATTTTTCTCTACACCATCCCCACTCCATTTTGTCCCAGGAGTTGAAAATTTTCTCTACGATTCGTTTCCTTCCGGACATACCACGGTTGCTTTTGCGTTTTATTTTTGTTTAGTTTTTGCAGTGAAGAATAATTTGCTCAAACTAAGCCTATTTGTAATCGCATTGCTTGTTGGTTATTCCAGAATCTATATGTCGCAACATTTTTTGGGCGATGTTTTTGCGGGATCAATTATTGGAACAACCTCGACATTATTGATCTTTACAATTGCGATTCACAAAGGTTGGTTGAATCTCAAGAATTTATCCGCTCAAAATGAAGCGTAGCACTTTTCTTCCGCCATTTCTTATAGCACTTTGTGCTTTGATATTGTTCCTGCCTTTTCTTGGTCATGTTAATCTCTTTGATTGGGATGAAATAAATTTTGCGGAATGTGCGCGGGAAATGGTGGTGAGTCATAATTATTCCACGGTTCAAATCAACTTTCTTCCATTCTGGGAAAAACCTCCACTTTTTATTTGGATGCAGGCCATCTCCATGAATGTTTTTGACAATCTGGAATTTGCAGCGCGTTTTCCCAATGCAATTTGCGGCGTAGCAACATTGTTGACAGTTTATTTTCTAGGAAAAAGAATTTATGACGAGAAGTTTGCACGCATTTGGACTTTGGTTTTTGCTGGATCGATCCTTCCAAACTTTTACTTTCATTCAGGAATCATTGACCCTTGGTTTAACCTCTTCATTTTTCTAGGCATTTATCAGTTCGCAATTTATACCAATGATTTTCCATCCGTTTCCACTCAGAAGTTTTTCAATAAACGAATTTTTCTTTCTTCCATTTTTATTGGACTTGCGGTTTTGACAAAAGGTCCGGTTGCATTATTGGTGTTCGGACTTTGTTTTATTGTTTGGCGAATTTGGAAACGAAAAGTGATTATGAGTTGGCAACATTTTTTTCTGTTCGCAATAATCTCATTGTCCATTGCAGGTACTTGGTTTCTGGCATTGGTTGCGCAAGGAAAAGGGAATCTGGTAATGGAATTCATTGTTTATCAAATTCGTCTATTCTCAACAGAAGATGCGGGACATGGAGGAAGTTTCTTCTATCACTGGATAATTTTATTGGCTGGTTGTTTTCCTGCATCCATTTTTGCCATTCGCGCAATTAGGAGAAAAGCGGATGACACACCCTTCGAATTACACATGCTTAAATTCATGCGTATTCTTTTTTGGGTGGTTCTGATTTTGTTTTCAATCGTCAAAACGAAAATCATTCATTACTCTTCACTTTGTTATTTTCCATTGACTTATTTGGCGACTTATTCCATTTACAAATTAATGTCAGGAGCTTTTGAATGGAAAAAATGGATGAGTATTCTACTTTCTGCCATTGCAATTATTTATGTAGCTGCATTTTCCGCACTTCCATTCATCGATTATTTCAAAAAGGACTTGATTGCTTCAGGTTCAATAAAAGATGCTTTTGCAATTGGGAATTTACAAGTGAATGCACATTGGAATGGGTTTGAATGGATAACGGGAATTATTCTTGCAATTGGAGTTCTTGTTGCATTTTTTCATCTGCGAAAAAAGAATTTCAATCTTGCAATTCCAATTCTTTTTGGTTCAGTCATCATTACCACTACACTAGCCGCAATTTTATTTGCTCCACGTGTAGAAGAATATTCTCAGCATGCAGCCATAGAATATTGGAAATCGCATAACGACAGTGAATTTTATCGTGAGTCGCTTGGGTACAAAAGTTACGCGCAATATTTTTATGGAAATGTTCAATCTGGAATAGAAGAAAATCCTTTATTTCTTGCTTTCAAAAAAGCAAACAAAGAGCGTTTGACAGATACTACAGCCTCTGACACACAAAATGAAATTCATATTCAGAGCGAATGGATGCTTACAGGAATTATTGATCATCCAGCCTATTTTGTAAGCAAGAATTCGTATGAAAATGTGGTGAAGGAAAGTTATCCGAACCTAAGAAAAACGGGAGAGAAAAACGGATTTGTGTTTTGGGAAAGGGTGAAATGAAAAAGGTTTGTTGTAATGTTTTTTTGTTAGACTGAGTAGCCGACGTAGGAGGCGTATCGAAATCTTTCGTGAGGGATAGCAGTGAAAAGCCCGAAGTGCGCTGAGCTTTGTAAAGCCGGACTTGTAACGGATAGCCCGACCCTTGGGGCACGCCATAATAAAAAGGAGCAGGAAAAAAAAGCGGCAGGAAGCAGTTGAAAAATGTAAATCACAATTGGAAATCGGCAATTGGAAATTACCAAATCATTTCTTCGGTTTCTGATAAATTTCGCTCTTCAACAAGCCCCATTTATTGAAACGGTGTTTAAAAGAAACGCTCATACAACCGATTCCATATTTCAAACTGCGTGAAAAATTAATGGAGGATGCTTCTTCGAAATATTTTGTTGGACAGGTAATTTCAGCAATTTCAAAATCGGCATAAACGATTTGTGATAACATTTGATTGTCAAAAACGAAATCGTCGGAATTGGCTTGATAATTTATGGCGCGAAGAACCTCACCTGAGAATGCGCGATAGCCAGTGTGGTATTCTGAAAGTTTTTGAGAAATTAAAATGTTCTGTGCAAAAGTGAGGCAACGATTAAAAACATATTTGTAAAAAGGCATTCCTCCACGTAAAGCACCTTTTCCCAAAATACGTGAACCGAGTACAACCGGAAAAACTCCATTGGCAATCAAATACGCCATGGAATGAATCAATTTTGGTGTGTATTGATAATCGGGATGCAACATGATGACAATATCACCACCAATGGCTAGAGCTTTGTCGTAACAGGATTTCTGATTTCCACCATAACCCGTATTTTTTTCATGACGAATGATGTGATTGATTCCAAGTTCACGCGCGACTTCTATGGTACGATCTTTACTTGCATCGTCAACAAGCACAACTTCATCCACAATTTCAAATGGGATTTCATTGTAGGTGCGCCCAAGCGTAAGCTCCGCATTGTAAGCAGGCATTATTATCACCAGTTTCTTTCCTAGAATCATGCGGCAAAGATAATTTTTAGTTCGGAGTTGGGAGTACGTAGTTCGGAGTTCTTGAAAAGATTCTTTTATCTGTGAACTCAATTCTCCGAACTCCGAACTACCTTTGTACCATGGAATTCAAGCTCGTTTCCGACTATAAGCCTACTGGCGATCAGCCTGTGGCTATACAGCAACTAACAGATGGGCTGAACAGTGGTTCGCAATTCCAAACCTTGCTGGGTGTGACAGGTTCCGGAAAAACTTTTACCGTGGCGAATGTAATTCAGCAGGTGGGTCGCCCCACACTTGTATTGAGTCATAACAAAACACTTGCTGCACAATTGTATAGTGAATTCAAGTTGTTTTTTCCGAATAACGCTGTTGAATATTTCGTTTCGTATTATGATTATTACCAGCCGGAAGCTTACATCTCTACAACGGACACTTATATTGAAAAGGATCTTTCCATCAATGATGAAATTGAGAAGTTGCGATTAAGTACAACTTCTTCATTGCTTTCCGGTCGCCGAGATGTGATTGTCATTTCTTCCGTTTCTTGCATTTATGGAATTGGGAATCCTGTCGATTTCGCGAACAATGTCATACATGTGAAAAAGGGTTTGAAGATCAGTCGGAATAAATTCCTTTACACTTTGGTGAATGCATTGTATTCTAGAACGGAAGCGGAATTTCACCGTGGAAATTTTCGTGTGAAAGGAGATACGGTTGACATTTATCTTGCCTATGCGGATTATGCGGTTCGAGTTTATTTTTTCGGTGATGAAATTGAGGAGATCGAATCATTTGAAACTTCGTCCGGTCGAGTAATCGAAAAGTTTGACAGTTTAAATATTTATCCTGCGAATATTTTTGTCACTTCTCAAGACACCATGAAAAATGCCATTTTCGCAATCCAGGCAGATATGGTAAAGCAAGTAGAATACTTCAAGGAAAATGGCAAACCGCTTGAAGCAAAACGATTGGAAGATCGTGTTACATATGATATGGAAATGATGCGTGAACTTGGGTTTTGTTCAGGCATTGAAAATTATTCAAGATATTTTGACGGAAGAAATGCTGGGACTCGTCCGTTCTGCTTGTTGGATTATTTCCCTGATGATTACCTCATGGTCATTGATGAAAGCCACGTTACCATTCCGCAAGTGCGTGCCATGTGGGGAGGCGATCGTTCGCGCAAGGAAGCATTGGTTGAATATGGATTCCGACTTCCTTCTGCAATGGATAATCGTCCCTTGAAGTTTGATGAATTTGAAAGCATGCACAAACAAACCATTTTTGTTAGTGCGACTCCAGCCGATTATGAATTGGAAAAAAGTGGTGGCATTATTGTGGAGCAAGTAATTCGACCAACAGGTTTATTGGATCCCGTTATTGAGGTTCGACCGAGTAAAGGACAAGTAGATGACTTGTTGGATGAAATCAACAAAGTTGTTGCACGTGATGAACGTATTCTGGTTACGACACTTACCAAACGTATGGCAGAAGAATTGACAAAATATTTTGCAGGACTTGATATTCGTTGCCGCTATATTCACTCTGATGTTGACACTATGGAGCGTGTTGAAATTCTTCAGGATTTGCGTCGTGGAATTTTTGATGTGTTGATTGGAATTAATTTGTTGCGTGAAGGACTTGATTTACCTGAGGTTTCTCTCGTTGCCATTCTCGATGCGGACAAAGAAGGTTTCCTGCGTTCAGAAAGAGCCTTAGTGCAAACAGTTGGTCGTGCTGCGCGTAACTTGAATGGGCGTGTGATTATGTATGCGGATAAGATCACAGAATCCATGCGCAAGACCATGTCGGAAACGGATCGTCGTCGTAAGAAACAAATCCATTATAATTTGGTAAATGGAATTACGCCAACTCAAATTGTAAAAAACAAAAGCGGATTGGAGAATTTACTTTCGCAAACGCGTGGAGGTAAGAAAGTACAACGTTTTTATGTGGAGACGGAAGATGGTATTGAAAATATAGCGGCTGAACCTGTATTGAATTACATGACCAAGGAGCAATTGACCAAAGCGATTTCACAAGCAAGAAGAGCAATGGAAAGTGCCGCGAAGGAGATGGATTTTATGGAAGCCGCTAGATTGCGTGACGAGATGTTTGCAATGGAGCGATTGTTGAAGGAAAAATAGCCTTCAATACCAATGGTGAAGATTCATTTCAGAAATAATTAAATGTCACTTTATGAATCTTTCCAATTTGATTTTTTTGTCAGACTGAGTAGACCCGCATTTGTGATTTATTTTAGTTGATGAAAATATATAGCGGGTCGTATCGAAGTCCAAAAAAAGAGCCCCAAATTCGGAGCTCTTCATTTCAAAATTTTTTCATTATTTCACCTGATCTGTGCTATTAAAACCGCTCATAAAGGTTGTATTATTCTTAATACGTTTATGGCGTTGTTTCTTTTGGTGCTTTGTTCCACAGGCGTGTTTAGGGCCGCAGGAAGTTGCAACAAAGGCTACAGAAGAAATGGCAAGGATAACAAGGATCATTTTGCCGGTAACAATACGTTGGAGTAATTTAAACATGATAAGAGTGTGTTTTTATTTGCTATTACAAGTATACGATTTTTGACTTTGATTTGCAAGACGTATAACATCAAAATAAAAAAAATCAATAAGCCCCATGACGTTTTCGTAAAAACCATTCAAGGGAAAGCAATGCCAGTAATAATGCGAAAATCCACCACAAATTAATGAGATCAACCAATTTCTTCGTGTTGTAAATAACAGGTTTTATATCTTCTCGGGAATTGAGAATTTTAGCCAGTTTTTCCAAGTCTTTCGAAGCGAATAATTCCCCGTTATGTCTTTTTGCAAGATTAAATAATACTTGATGATCTGCCGTTGTATTGGCAATTTCAATTAACAAAGGACTCACACTGAAACTTCCATTTTGCGAATAAACCTTCTCCCCTACTTTTACTTTTGCTTCAAATTTATATTCACCAACAGGAAATTGTTTTGCATCGAGGCGATATCCATTTCCGGCACGTGAAAAAATGGAAGGAAATCGCTTTCCACTTTCATCGATTATATCAATGTTT
>CAIQQJ010000143.1 GCA_903873905.1 uncultured Flavobacteriales bacterium | reverse complement strand
TAACAAACTGGTAAGCAGAATATTTGCCACGATCAAAAGAGGAACTCCATATTTACCAAATCTAGCAAAAGCGGCATGAAAAATTATTTTCAGAAACGTTTGGATAAACCATAGAATTCAGGGCTATTTTCGATCATTTCAGTTTCAAAGAGATTTCAAGCCGCACGTAAGATTCATTTTTGTTTTGAATATCACCATTGCAAATTCGACATCCTATTGACATTGCGGAAATTTCCTTAAATTGCATTTCAAACAAAACAAACACATGAAAAAAATCTACGCTTTAGCAGCATTTGTATTTTTGGGAATAGCTGCCAATTCCCAAGTTTTCTGGACAGAAGGATTCGGAACAGGTTGTAATCGCGGACAACTTGTTGGCGCCTACTCAGGATCAAACGGTGCTTGGACAGATGGTTCAACCGGAACCAATGATGCGGATGCCAATGACTTTTTTGTCAGCGCAACTTGTGGAAATACGGGTGCAGGAAATTGTGCTGACAATTGCTCTTTTACTTCTACCACCAACCGTACCTTACACGTAAGTAACATTAATATTTCAGTTCCTCCATTTCTTAGTATCGTTGCCGATACCGGTGCAAGTTATTTTTCTGGTGTAAGTGGTGGATGTGCGGCTTTAGGGATTTGTGCAAACACACATCGCCGCGCGCAGTCGCCTGTAATTAATTGCACTGGAAAAACAAACATTAGCGCTTCGTTCATTTATTTGGAAAACGGGGATGCTGCAAACGACGATGCCGCTTTCGTTTATTCCGCCGACGGAGGAGCGAATTGGTCAACTATTAATCCACTTGCAAAAACAACAGGATCTTGCCCAAATGGTCAATGGACAGCAATCACCGTTACACTTCCTGCAACGGCAAATAATAACGCGACAGTGAAAATTGGATTTACATGGGTCAACAACGATGATCAGGTAGGAACCGATCCTTCATTTGCTGTTGATGATATTAACCTTACTCAAGCACCAACAGGAATTACCGATTACTCAACCGCAGATCTAACTGTTTTCTCCAGTGGAAATGGATTGATTCACATCAACTCCAATGGATTGTCTTATAAAACAATTGGAGTTTACAACATGCTCGGTGAAGAAACCAAATTCACTACTTCAGATAATGTTATTCAACTAGCTGATGCAACTTCTGGAATTTATTTTGTAACACTTGATGTTAACGGCGTGCGTGTCACCAGAAAATTAATGTTAAACTAAAACCCAAATAAAAATGAAAAAGAACAGTTTTATCGCAGTGCGAATTGTTTTCGCTTTAATTATTGTTGTTTTGTTTTCGGAATTCACCAATGGGAATTTGAAAAACAATTCAAACGATCGGTTTAATGTGAAATCAAAAAAGGTTATGTTAACCGTTTTTAAATTTACGGTTAGTGGGAAAATCACCAATTCACTTGATGTTCCTATAGCTAAAACCGCTATTAAGGTTTATGACAGAAGAGCAAGTGGCGATTTTCAGTTGGGTGAGGCAATCACTGACGCTAATGGAATGTACAGTGCTTCTTTTAATAATGATCAACAGGCTTCTCCCAATCTCTTAGTTAAGGTAGTGGACAGTAAAGGAAATGTTTTGGGTGAATCTGCAGTTGTGAATAATGTTCAGACCAACACCATTACAACGATCAACGTGAAAACAAAACCTACAACAGCGCCCACAAAAAAACAGTAAGAAAATCTGAAATAGCCAGAAGGAATTTCTCCTTACTTGGTGTTATAATGCAAAAGGCGACATCACAATTGATGTCGCCTTTTTAAATTCACTATAGTTGTTATATAACACAACAATGTTATTAACTCGAACGGTTAATCAACTTTCTATTTGTTGCATAGCCTCCCTCAACTCATTCATCGTTTTTGTGTTTCCAGTTTTTTGTGCAAGTATAATTCCCTTCTTATAAATATCAATAGCCTCTTCATTATTTCCTTCCACTTCATAATATTGGCCAAGCTGATAATACGCACCGAGGTAATCAGGTTTTTCGGAAAGCAATTTTTCAATTCGCGCAATCGCTTCTGGCACGTCACCTTTCTTAGCATATTCCAGTGCAATGCCATATTGCAAAAAAGAATCACGAGGATCTTCTTTCAATAATTCTTCTAATTGGGAAAGTCTGTCGGTTGCCATGGGAAAATTCTGTGAGCAATAGTTTAGCCAAGAAAGCACAAAGGCACGATGTCTATAATGCAGATTTGAATTGCGATAAAAATCTTACATCATTTTCTGAAAACAAACGCAAATCATTCACACCATATTTCAACATCGTTATTCTTTCAATTCCCATTCCGAAAGCAAACCCGGAATAGACATTGGGATCGACCTTGCAGTTTTGTAAAACAGTTGGATCCACCATTCCGCATCCTAGAATTTCTACCCATCCAGAATGTTTGCAAACGTTACATCCTTTTCCTCCGCAAATGGTACAAGAAATATCCATCTCTGCACTTGGTTCAGTAAATGGAAAGTAAGAAGGGCGCAAACGGATTTCAGTTTTTTCTCCAAACATTTCTCGTGAGAAATAAAGCAGAACTTGTTTCATGTCGGCAAACGAAACGCCTTTGTCAACGTACAAACCTTCCACCTGATGAAAGAAACAATGTGCCCGTGCAGAAATAGCTTCGTTGCGATAAACTCTTCCAGGCATTACAATACGAACGGGCGGAGCGGTTTTTTCAAGCACCCGCACTTGAACGCTTGATGTATGCGTACGCAATGCAATGTCTTTGTCAATGAAAAAAGTGTCCTGCATGTCACGCGCAGGATGTTCTTCAGGAAAATTCAAAGCGGAAAAATTATGCCAATCATCTTCTATTTCTGGACCATCAGCAACTGTAAAACCTTGTCGGGAAAAAATATCGAGAATTTCTTTTCTAATAATTGTCAATGGATGACGCCCTCCAACAAATGAATTGGACGGTCGAGTAAGATCATCAGAAGATTTTTTTTCTTCCTGTGCATCTCCAGCACCTTTTACTGCATCCAGTTTTTCCTGTGCAATGGTTTTTAATTTATTCAGCAGTTGTCCAACTTCACGTTTCATTTCAGGTGAAACCGTTTTGAACTCATCGAACAAAACAGAAATTTCTCCTTTACGACTCATGTATTTCAAACGGAACTGTTCCGCCTGTTCAATACTTGTTGCGGCAAATTTCTCAACCTCCGAAAGTAAATTTTCAATTCTGTCTTTCATGTTCTGATTATTCTTAGGAAGTAAAGTTAATTGAATTCATCGCTTCTGATGAAACCTGATGGCGGTTACCGGATGAATTTCCCACGCGCTGCAAACCTTAAATCCATGAACGGATGAATGTCCGCCATAATGGTGGTTGTCAAAAAACAAAGATCCGCAGATGTAGTCTAGATGAATTGGAGGATTTTGAAGGGAGGCGACAAAAACATAATCCTTATTTGCATCATTCCCGAAATGAGAAATGAAATAGTCACGCGTTTTTGCAAGTGTTAAAAAAAACGCACTCGACGAATCGGGCAATCCGGAAATTTCTGCAGAAAAATAAAGTTGATCTTTTTCCAGTGATTTGGAAGAGCCAAGGATTACGTGATAATCATTATCCTCCTCACGTTTTACACCGAAAATATATAAATCGTATAAATAGACATTGTGATTTTCCTCTTTGGTTCGAGGTGTATTGTTGTGTTTTGCATCTGTGAATTTGTGCATGTATTCATCATCAGGCAACCAATTGCGAAGTTTTTTTATAGATTCAAAAGTGTCGGGAATTGCATTTACAATAGAAGTTTTTACATCCGCTCGAATCTCACCAAGAAAACGATCTTGCAATGAAGGATCACGTTTTTTTGGCGTGTCAGCATAATTGTTTGAACTTTCTTTTCCATAATCAAGCGAATTTCCTTTGGGAGTAATGCCGCAAGAAATGAGTAGAAAAGCGTATAAGAATAGGAAAAGAAATTTCAGTTCTGTTTTCACTTCACAACTTTCATCGTCACATGAATATCAACAACCGGCCTTGCATTTCCATCAACTTGTTGTGCAGCAATTTTGTCGACTGTTTCCAATCCTGAAACCACTTCACCAAAAACGGTGTAACCACCATCAAGATGCGGCGCGCCTCCAATTGTTTTGTAAACATTTCGTTGCTCTTCAGTAATAATCCGATGGTTGGATTTTGCAAATTCACCTTCAATTTGAGGATTAATAATTGTAGATAAATAATTCAGACTGTCGCCATTGGCAAGTGCCTGATATCGTTGTTGTGCACGGATAAAAGCTTCTCGAAGATTTATGTTGGCGGGATCATTAATGATTTTGGTGAAAATCTGTTGTTTCGCCTGTTGATCCATTCCCGCTTGAATTCCATTTAACAAACTGTCATTATAAACGCGTCCCTGCACAATATAAAACTGACAACTTGAAGATTCTCTATTCGGATTTACATTGTCACTTTGACGAGCGCCAGCAAGTGCGCCGCGTTTGTGATAAAGACTTGGATTGAATTCCGCTGGAATGGTGTATCCCAACTCTCCATTGCCCAAACCCACTCCAGGTTTGGCGTGTTTTGAATCCACATCACCCCCTTGAATCATGAACCCCTGAATGACACGATGAAAAAGTGTACTATCCAATGTGTGATTTTGAACAAGTTTCAGGAAGTTGTCTCGATGTTTGGGAGTTTCATCGTATAGAACGATTTTAATGTCACCCAAGTCGGTGTGAATCAAAACTTTAGATCTGTTATCGGCTGACATATAGGAGGTCAGTACCGGAAGCGATGCGATCAGCAGAAAAGGGAATATTATGCGCTTGAACATGTTGAAAACTTCTTTATATTTGTATAATGTAAAGATAGGTATTCTACTACTTTGCAGCAAAAGGCGGGTTAAAACCTGTTAAAGCAACCTCGGTAAAACAATGAACAAAATTATGTCCCGTTTCGCTCTAAGCGGAATTCTTTTACTGGTTATTTTTAGTGTTGCACTGACTTCAGGGTGCGCTAAGGACAAGCCATGCAAGGCAGTTGTTACGGTTTTGGATCCTTCTGGAAACCCTCTAAGTGGAGCTGATGTTCACTTGAAAGTTCTGAATAGCACGCCTCCTTCTGCTACAGACCTGCAGACAAGTACGGATGCTTCTGGACAAGCAAGTTACGAAGTCAACCTTCCTCAGATTCTTGATATTGTAGTTACTGGATTCCCTGCAACGGGAAAAGTTGTTCGATTTGAACAAGGTAAAACCGATGCGGTGACTGTTCAATTATAAAAAAATTATTTTTGAAAAGAAAAAGCCATCTGATAAACAGATGGCTTTTTCTTTTTTGAAAAAATCGATCATATCAATTCTCCTTTTTCGAAATATTCAATAATTGCTTCTTGCATTAATCGCTGTTGCTGACCTGGCTGCAGATTTGGAAGTTTGGAAGTTGCTTTCCAATGCGGCCAATTGTCGGCATCACGTCCTTCGTAATCGTAATAGCCAAATGGTTCAAGCAAACTGCATATGGCAATGTGCATGATATTCATTTTTTCATCTTTCCCATACTCTCGATATCCATGCCCCAACTCTTGAAGTCCAATAATAAAAAGGATTGCTTGAATGTCCAGATCTCCACCGAAGCGAGGTTCGAGTGTAGCGAGAAGGGAATTCCATTGTATTTTAAAATGTTCGTCTTGCACGGGGTGAAGGTAGTGATTGGTAATTGGAGATTTGCTATTGGTTAAGGGGTTCATCAATCACCGATCACCAATCACTATCTTCGCACAATGAATTCAATCGACATTGTCATTCTCATTCCAGTGATCTGGGGGTTTGTGCGTGGATTTATGAAGGGGGCAATAATGGAAGCCGCAACTTTCGTTGCATTTTTTCTTGGTGTTTGGGGTGGAATGCATTTGTCGGAGGGAATGACCACGTTAATTCACAAATGGACGGACTCGACCTCTCCGTACATTCCATTGATTTCCTTTGCACTTGTTTTTGTTGGAATTCTTGCGGCTGTTTTTGGTGTGGCGAAACTGGTGGAAAAATTTGTGGAGAAGATAGCCCTTTCATTGGTCAATAAACTTTTAGGAGGTGCGATAGGAACCGTAAAATTTATTTTGATTCTCAGTGTGCTTTTTTTTGTGGTAGACAAACTTGAAAAAAACATTGAAATTATTCCTGCTGCGATGAAGGACAAGTCACTTCTATATCGTCCTGTTGCAAAGGTGGCGCCAATGATCATTCCAGGTTTGGTTGAAAGTAAATTGGGTGCAGACAAGGTGATTGATAAATAAGAGGTTGTATTATTACATTACTTTTTGCGTGAGGGATAGTAGCGCCACATAGTGGTCCCTATGGGAGTTACCCCGTAGCTCACATGAAAAAGTTTTTCAGAAAAATATTGCGAGGAGTAAAAGCGCATAGCCCGACCCAAAGGGGCACGCCCAAAGAGAAAGCTCGGAATATCAAAAAGATTACTTCAAGTAGTTTATTCCAAGAAGGGAATTTGCCAATGAAATTTGGAAATCACTTTTTGTATTTCTTCAGCTTAAACGAATCCATGAATTTACGAATGGCATGATTATTCAACTTCATGTTTTCCGTTACCACTAGCAAGGTGTACAAATGTTTTCCCAGCGCAAATTTTCTCACCGTCACAATTCCACAATTTCCGGCAATTGTCACTTTGAATTCTCTTCCTTCTACATCACCGCTTTTTACAGTTCGCCCGGAATCCGCAAGAACACCACCAATGGAATTAGCGTAATTTTTCACGTCGGCTTTAAATAACTGCACGATATTTTCTTTTACAATTCCAATGGAATCGGGAAGAGAATACATGGATACCGAATAATACATGTTAGAGTCGAGTGCGCCTTGAACCGGTTCAAAATAATACTTGACACCCGCAATGTTATTAAACGTTGTCACGGTATCTCTAACAACACCTGGAAATTCAATGGAGAATTCGGATGTGTCATATACTTTCCAATCTCCAAAACCGCAGGAGGAAAGGAATGCAATGAGAAAAGTTGAGATGAGAAATATTTTTAAATTCTTAATGCTGAATTTTGAACTACTCATTGGGGATGTTTTTCTAATTCATTTACTGCTTCCACACCCGGCAACGAACCCGCTTCGATGTATTCCAACAACGCACCACCACCTGTGGAAACGTAACTTACGCTGTCAGCCATTTTATATTTGTTGATGGCCGCAACGGAATCTCCTCCGCCAATTAATGAAAAGGCTCCATTTTCTGTTGCTGCAACAATTGCCTCCGCAACTGATTTTGTTCCGCTTTCAAACATTGACATTTCGAAAACGCCCATGGGTCCGTTCCACAAAATGGTTTTTGATTTTGAAATGACTTCTGAAAAAAGTTTTTCTGTTTCAGGACCTATATCTAATCCCATCCAAGCATCAGGAATATTTTTTACGTTGCAGGTTTGAATCTTTGCATCGTTGGAAAAATTATCGGCACAAATAGCATCAACAGGAATGTAAATATTCACGCCACGTTTTTTTGCAATTTCAAGAATGTTCAAAGCATTTGGAATTCGATCTTCCTCCACCAAAGATTTCCCAACTTTCCCGCCTTGTGCCTTTACAAATGTAAATGCCATTCCTCCTCCAATGATGATATTGTCGGCTTTGTTAATGAGTTGTTCGAGAATGAGAATTTTATCCGAAACTTTTGCTCCGCCCATGATTGCCGTGAATGGTTTTGATGAACCATGTAAAACCTTGTCCACACTTTCCAATTCTCCTGACATCACAAATCCAAAACATTTTTTGTCGGGAAAAAATTTTGCAATCACTGCCGTGGAGGCGTGTGCACGATGCGCGGTACCGAAAGCGTCATTCACATAAAAATCGCCAAGTACTGAAAGTTGTTTTGCAAATGTTTCATCGCCTTTTTCCTCTTGCTTGTGAAAACGAAGATTTTCCAATAATAAAACCTCTCCGGGTTTTAAATTATTTGAAGCCATTGCTGCTGGGCCTCCGATGCAATCTGTTGCAAAATGCACAGTAATTCCACCCAGCAACAGTGAAAGGTGTGGCACCAAATGTTTCAGTGAATATTTTTCCGTTGGCCCTTCTTTCGGACGACCGAGATGTGACATGAGAATGCAGGAGCCGCCATCGTTGAGAATTTTTTTGATGGTTGGAATGGCTGCGCGCATGCGCGTGTCATCCGTAATTTCGAATTTGTCGTTTAAAGGAACGTTGAAATCAACGCGAATTAAAACTTTTTTTCCAGAGAAATTGAAATCGGCAACGGTTTTCATAAAATATGGGTTGAGATGAATAATAATTGCGGTGTAAAAATACGGTTTTGGAGGCTTACTCATTTTGTAACTGACAAATTAATTCACTGAAAATCAAGCGTGATGAAGATCATGAAATTATAATATTTAGATGTTTGTCTAATTATACAAATATATTATACCTTTGGGATATGAATTCTTTATTCAAGGCTTTGGATGATCCCACGAGAAGGCAGATTCTCGAAATGCTCAAGGAAAAAGACATGACCGCAGGCGATATTGCAGATGCGTTCACAATTTCCAAACCCAGCATTTCTCACCATCTCGATTTGTTGCGGCAAGCGAATTTGGTCATTTCCATCAAGGAAGGTCAATTTGTGAGGTACTCTTTAAATACAACCGTGTTTGACGAACTGATCGGGTGGGTCATTGGATTGTCTGAAAAAAAATCGGCAAAGAAAAAAACGACAAAATCTAAATAGAATGAAAACGAAGGATTTTATAAAGCGTGAATGGGCCATGTGGATCATGATTTTGATTCCCACCATTTTCAGTATTGTAAATTGGAATAGTTTTCCTGATAAGATTCCAACGCATTGGGGAGTGGACGGGCAAATTGATGATTACAGCGGAAAGTGGGCTGTGTTTCTCGGTCCGATGATTGGAACTGCCATGTATTTTCTCATGATTGCCCTTCCGAAAATTGATCCGCGCAAAAAGAATTACGATTTGTTCAGTGGAGCTTATTGGATGATCAGAATTGCTTTGATTTTGCTCATGGCTATTATCGGAATGGTAACAGATCTTGTTTCGCTTGGTTACAAACTTGATGTGGGAATGATTGTGCAACTGTCGGTACTTGGACTTTTTCTCTTGATGGGAAATCAAATGGGAAGAATTCGACCGAATTATTTTGTGGGCATTCGTACTGCATGGACACTTGACAATGAAGAGGTGTGGACAAAAACGCATCGTTTGGGTGGCAGAATTTGGGTGGGAACTTCCCTTGCTCTCATCATTTGTGTTTTTATTATTCCAATGAAAATTTTCGCGATTCTGTTTTTTGTTGCAATCCTGTTGATGGCGATCATTCCAATTGTATATTCTTATGTTATTCATAAAAAAATAAAAACTGGAAAGTGAGTGATAGGGATTAGTAATTTTTAGAGTCGCTATTTTTGTAAAAAGGAAATGAGGTGATGAGGTTTTGTTATCTCCCTCATCATTTCATCACCTCATCACCCAATCCCCCCAATCACTATCTTCGCACTATGTTTTTCAAGGAAATAATCGGACAATCTGAAATAAAAAAGCGGCTCACTTCGAGCGTTGCTTCCAGCAGAATTTCTCATGCACAATTGGTTTTTGGTCCGGAAGGTTGCGGCACTTTACCAATGGCTTTGGCGTATTCGCGTTATGTGCATTGCACCAATCGTGGTGAAGAAGATTCTTGTGGTGAATGTCCTTCTTGCGCGAAATACAATAAGCTTGTTCATCCCGATCTGCATTTTGCATTTCCATTTAAGAATGCGAAAGAAACTCCAGTCAGCGATTCTTATATTTCAGAATGGCGTGAAGCGATTCTTGAAAATCCCTATTTCACTTTGGATGAATGGAGCACAAGAATAGAAGCCGAGAACAAGCAACTTTTAATTCCTGAAAAAGAAAGTGGAGAGATTCTCAGAAAATTAAACCTCACAACTTTCGAAGCGGAATTCAAAATCATGATCATTTGGATGCCGGAGCGTTTACATCATGTGGCATCAAATAAACTCTTGAAAATTCTGGAAGAGCCACCGGAAAAAACATTGTTTCTTTTGGTGACAGAGAAAGAAGATGAATTGTTGCGAACTATTGTTTCTCGTACGCAACTCATTCGCATGCACAAAATACATGATGCGGAATTGCGCGAAGCTCTTGTTCAACGACACGGTATTGAAAAAGCGGATGCAGAAAAAATCGCGTTTCAAGCCGATGGAAATTATGCAGCAGCAAGATTATTGATTGACAGAAACGAACATGCCGCTTTCAATCTTGCAACTTTCCAGAAATTAATGCGATCAAGTCTGAAATTCAATCCTGCAAAAGTTTTATCGGTGGTGGACGAGCTTGCAGCTATTGGTCGCGAAAGACAAAAACAATTTCTTTCTTATTCGCTCGATTTGATTCGTGAATGTTTGTTGATGAATTATGTCGATCAATCACTCGTTCGTTTGGCTGGCGAGGAATTGGAGTTCGTGAAAAAATTCGCTGCATTCATACATGCAGCGAATGGGGAAAAAATAATTGAGGAATTCAATCTTGCCATCCGACATGTTGAACGAAATGGAAGTGCGAAGATCATTTTTTTGGATATGGCTTTCAAAATAAACGAGCTGATCAATATTCCGAAGCCAGTGATGAGTTAGGAGTTTTAGAGTTTAGTGACCTTCCTTGCCTTTCAGATAAATTGAAACCTTCCGAAAAGGCTGTTTTCGCCCTAAATCACCGCAATTAACATATTGATGTGTAAATGACTGTATTTGGCTATGTCTTGCCAAGCTTTAAAACCCTTATTTTTGTCTTTGTATGGAAATGCCTGATTTTTAAGGGTATCGACAAACTAATTCACCAACAATTCATTTCTGATTTTTGGGCAAGGAAATCTCCGAACTCAAAACTCCGAACTAAGATCTATATAATGGGATGTGGTAGTTGTTCTTCGGGACGAGGTTGTAGTACAGATGTAGTTGGCGTTCCTTCGGGATGCAAAAGCCATGGCTCCTGTTCATCAGGAGGTTGCAATAAACTCAACGTTTTCGATTGGTTGGCCAATATGGAACTTCCTTCCGGGCAAAAACCTTTTGATTTGGTTGAAGTTCGTTTCAAAAATTCTCGCAAGGAATTTTTCAGGAATGTGAATGATCTTCCTTTGCAAATGGGCGAAGTAATCGCCGTTGAAGGTTCTCCTGGTCATGATATCGGAACTGTTTCCTTAACAGGAGAATTGGTAAAAACCCAACTTACACGGAGAAATGTAAAGCAAGATGATCCTGCAATAAAAAAGGTTTATCGTAAAGTGCGTCCTGCCGATGTTGAGAAATGGTTGGAAGCACAAGCGCTCGAGCAAGAAACGATGATGCGTTCGCGAAAACTAGCTTCTGATTTGGGATTGCAGATGAAAATCAGCGATGTGGAATATCAGGGTGATAAAACAAAAGCGATATTTTTCTACACCGCAGAAGAACGTGTTGATTTCCGTGAACTCATAAAAGTTTTGGCTGAACAATTTCGTGTGCGAATTGAAATGCGTCAGATAGGTTCACGACAAGAAGCTGCGCGTTTAGGTGGAATTGGATCTTGTGGAAGAGAATTGTGTTGTTCGACTTGGCTTTCCGATTTTCGTTCGGTGACAACAAGCGCAGCACGATATCAGCAACTTTCCTTGAATCCATTGAAACTTGCCGGTCAATGTGGAAAATTAAAATGTTGTTTGAATTACGAATTAGATTCTTACCTCGATGCATTGAAAGAATTTCCTGAACCACAGGATATCGAAACGGTTCGCGGAAGAGCGCGTCATCAGAAGACGGATATTTTCAGAGGGGTTATGTTTTTCACATTTTTGGATGAGCCCGAACAGTTTCTTGCTGTGCCAGCGCGTCGTGTGAAGGAAATTGTAGAGATGAATAAACGTGGAGAAAAGCCGGATGAACTGGGTGCTGTGAAAACGAAAAAAGAAATTGAGGAAGTTGATGAACCGGATTTTGAAAATGTAGTTGGACAAGATTCGTTAACACGTTTTGACCAAAGCAAACGCAAGAAGAAAAAGAAAAAATCTTCAGGCGCTGGAAATAAAAATATGGCGCACAATGCCGAAGGCATCCCTTCGGGACAAAATCCACAGCAAGCACGTTCTCCTCAACAGGGACCGCTGTCGCCAAAACCTCAAGGACAAAATCCAAATCAAAATCGTCCGCGACCAGCTAATCCGAATCAGAACAAGCCGAATCCAAATCAGATTAAACCGAATCCGGCAAATCCAAATCAGAACAAACCGAATCCGAACCAGAATAGAAACAGACCACCCAATAGAAATAGTGGACCACGGCCGCCACAGGGTCCGCCACATAATTCACCGCCACCTCATTCATGATCTTGAGAAAAATATTTTTCCGAATTCCAGCACTGCTTTTTTTGCTGACGCTTTTTTTCATTTCCTGCGATGATAATCGCTTGTATGATGAAAATCGCGACATCAAGGACGGCGTATGGGATTTGAAACAACATCTAGTATTTGATTTTGATGTTCCGGATACTGTAACGAAATACAATTTCTATTTCAACGTTCGTAACAATGATGATTACCCATACAGTAACATCTATGTTTTTTTTCGCACCACTTTCCCCAATGGGAAAATGGGAATTGACACAGTGGAATTTCCACTTGCCGATGAAAGTGGTCGCTGGTATGGAAAAGGGCAAGGCGACATTCATGATTGCAGATTGGTGTTTAAGAAAAATGTTAGATTTCCACTCTCAGGAAAATATCATATGGAAGTTGAACAAGCCATGCGAATGGAACAGTTGCCAGGAATTCTGAATGCAGGAATTCGCATTGAAAGAGAAGGAAAAAAATAGTTGTCAAGTTCTTTTTGGAAATGAAGTCATCAATATTTATTTATTTCAAATTTGAACTTTAACCAACCCCCAACTGATCTTCCGAAATTCCATAACTTTACAATAACACCTCTTTCATGAGAAAATTCAAGTTTTTATTTATTCTTTTCGCACTTGCATTGTGTAATCTGACTTGCAAGGTTGATGCGGTAAAAAAAGTTTATAAAACAAAACACGTCATCATTTTTGTTGTTGATGGCGCACGTTATTCTGAAACTTGGGGAGACAGCACGCATCAAAACATTCCATTTCTTTATCACACTCTTTTGCCGCAAGGAATAATGCTTTCCAGTTTCCGAAACAATGGTTACACCTGGACGAGTGCGGGTCACGATGCGATTTGTACAGGCAACTATGAGCCGCTTGACAATGGGGGAAATGAATTGCCTTCTTATCCTACCATTTTTCAATATTGGAGAAAAGCAAATGACGCTCCTGCAGAAAAAGCATGGATCATAACTTCAAAAGACAAATTATATGTTTTGTCGAATACAAAAGATTTGGATTTTCAAACGAAATGGATGCCGCGTTATGATTGTGGAATTAACGGACCGCTTTCAGGTTACAGAGATGATTCGATTACGAATTTGCATGTAAAGAATACCTTACAACAATATCATCCCGACATGATGCTTGTGAATTATCGCGAACCAGATTTCAGTGGACATGCGGGAGTATGGTCAAATTACATTGCGGGAATAAGAAGTACCGATCATTACATTTCTGAGGTGTGGGCGTATTTGCAAAACGATCCGTATTACGCAGGTACCACAACCATAATTGTAACCAATGATCATGGACGACATTTAGATTCAGTGTTGAATGGCTTTGTGAGTCACGGTGATGGATGTGAAGGTTGCAGGCACGTTGAATTTATTGCTGCTGGTCCCGATTGCAAGCGGAATGTAATTTCTGATTTGAATTATGAGACGGTTGATATTCCGCGAACAGTAAGTGAACTAATGGGATTCCCAATGCCAACAGGTGGAGGAAAAGTGATACGGGAAATTCTGAGATGAAAATAAGCTTAGTTCACTTATACATTTTCCCCCAACACTTATCCTTTCCCTTCTGAGCGCCCTTCTATTTTCCTTACTTTTGAATCCGTTACAAAGTGATTCGAGACTTAACAAGTTTTGATGTATATCAATAAGCGCAGCAGCATGGCAAATGAATTTTCAGACAAGACTCAAAATGAAAAAGGAAATTCTTCCGGAAAAAATCCGTCAAAGAAAAATCCCAAATACAAACGCATCATCCGAATTTTCTGGATACTTCTGCTTACACCTGTAATCGGAATCATAAGTCTTGTTGTTGGCATCGCATTGTTTTCTGATTTGCCAGACATTGAGCAATTGACAAATCCCGAAAGCAATTTGGCAACGGTTTGTTATTCTGCTGATGGAAAGGAACTGGGCCGTTTCTATTTAGAAAATCGTGTTACTGTTCATTACAAAAACATTGACCAAGATGTCATTCACGCCTTGATTGCGACAGAAGATGAGCGGTATTATGATCATTCCGGAATTGATGCGAGAAGTTTGGGCCGTGTGTTTGTGAAAACATTTGCAGGAGGAAGCAAGACCTCAGGTGGAGGTTCTACTATAACACAACAGCTTGCCAAAATGCAGTTTCATGGAAATGGTGAAGCGGAACACGTATCAAAACTACAACGCGCGTTTCAGAAATTGAAAGAATGGATTATTGCTGTTCGTTTGGAAAGATTGTTTACTAAAGATGAAATCATTGCACTTTACCTGAACAAATTCGATTTCAACTATAATGCTGTGGGAATAAACTCTGCAGCGAAAGTTTATTTTTCTACAACCGCTGATTCCTTGAAAATCGAAGAGTCGGCTGTCCTTGTGGGAATGTGTCAGAATCCATCACTCTGGAATCCAATTATTTTTCCTGAAAATGCAAAGAAGCGCCGCAATATAGTTCTCACTCAAATGGAAAGAAGCGGATTCATCACCGATCATCAACTTGATTCGTTGAAAGCACTTCCACTTGTCACCCATTTTAATCCCGAAAGTCACAATGAAGGATTGGCTCCTTACTTCCGGGAATATCTCCGCAAAAAATTCTTGGAGAAATGGTGCAGCGAACATCTCAAGCCCAATGGAAAACCGTATGACATGTATCGTGACGGATTGAAAGTGTATTGCACGATTGACACACGCATGCAGCATTACGCAGAGCAAGCCGTTGAAGAACACATGTCTAATTTGCAGAAAAGTTTTGATGTTGAACTGAAGGATAAGAGAAACAGACCGTTTAGTTTTCGAGTGAAAAAAGAGGAAATAGATCAAATCATGACCTCTGGAAAAAAACGCTCTGACCGTTATCGCAATATGAAAAAAGGCGGATCATCGGATGCGGAAATCGACAAAGCATTTATCACTCCAGTGAAAATGGCCGTTTTTTCCTGGCACGGACAAATTGATACAACGATGTCGCCGATGGATTCCATTCGGTATTACAAAGGATTTTTGCAGACAGGTTTTATGGCCATGGAGCCGCAAACAGGTTACATACGCGCGTGGGTTGGTGGAATTAATTTTAGAAATTTCCAATATGACCACGTGAAAGTTAGTAAGCGTCAGGTCGGTTCAACTTTCAAACCATTTATTTATGCGCTTGCCATTCAAGAAGGTTATTCTCCATGCGATCAGGTTCCATGTATTAAAACATGCATTCCGAGCGAAGATGGAAAAACGGAATGGTGTCCTGAAAATGCAGGTGGAAAAGCAGATGAAAAATTGGAAGGAAAAATGATCACACTTCGAAAAGCGCTTGCACTTTCTGTAAATTATATTTCCGCCTACCTGATGAAACAGTTTGGTCCGAACGCAGTTGTTGCATTTGCAAAAAATGTTGGTATCACTTCTCCACTTGATCCGGTACCTTCACTTTGTTTGGGAACGGCTGATATTTCATTGTATGAAATGGTTGGAGCAAATAGCACATTTGTCAACAAGGGAACGTGGATTGAACCGACTTTTGTGACACGTATTGAAGACAAGAACGGGAAAGTATTGGAAGAATTCATTCCTAAAACGCGAGAAGTTTTAAGTGAAGAGAAGGCATATATCATGGTTAATTTGATGGAAGGTGTTGTACAATTTGGTACTGGTGCACGCTTGCGCGGAACGTATAAACTCACGAATCCTATTGCTGGAAAAACAGGAACCACACAGAACAATTCGGATGGTTGGTTTATGGGACTCACGCCTGATTTAGTAGCAGGATGTTGGGTTGGTGGAGAAGATCGCAGTGTGCATTTCGATCGTACGGAACAAGGGCAAGGAGCGGCAATGGCACTTCCGATTTGGGCGAAATTTTTCCAAAGGGTTTATGCCGATAAATCACTTAAGATTTCGAAAGGTGATTTTCCAAAACCAAAGAATAAAATCATGATGGACTTGGATTGTTCTAAATTCGAAAGCGACGAGCCCGACAATGGTTTTGACCCCGATCCCATATTCGGAGGCGACTAGTCTAAGAAAATCAGTAGGATGAAATTTCCTTGTGAAAAATATCAAAACCTTCTGATTCCAATCATACTTTATTTCCAATTCTTTCTCATCTTCGTAGCATGAATAAAGTAGTTTCAAATGCTGAAGAAGCTGTCCGTGATATCAAGGACGGAGCAACCATTATGCTCGGTGGTTTTGGCTTGTGTGGAATTCCCGAAAACAGTATAAGAGCGCTCGTAAAAATGGGTGTGAAAAACCTCACGTGTATTTCCAACAATGCTGGTGTAGATGATTTCGGAATTGGTTTGATGTTGAAAACGCATCAAGTAAAAAAAATGATTTCTTCTTATGTGGGAGAGAATGCTGAATTCGAAAGACAATTATTGAGTGGAGAATTGGAAGTTGAATTAATTCCACAAGGAACACTTGCTACACGATGTTTGGCGGCGGCTTATGGTATGCCTGCTGTATTTTTAAGAGCAGGAGTTGGAACTGAAGTGGCGATTGGAAAAGAAACACGCACATTCAACGGAATAGAATATTTAATGGAATATGCTTTCGATGCGGAATTTTCCATTGTAAAAGCGTGGAAAGGTGATGCGCACGGAAATCTAGTGTTCAGAAAAACAACGCGAAATTTCAATGCACCAATGGCTATGGCAGGAAAAATTACCATTGTAGAAGTTGAAGAAATTGTTCCAGTGGGAGCACTTGAACCCGACTCCATTCACGTTCCAGGAATTTATGTTCATCGCATTTTTAAAGGAGAAAAATTCGAGAAACGAATAGAGCAAAGGACGGTTAGGAAAAAGATATAAGTTATTAGCGATTAGTCATTAGAATGCTAATCACTAAAAACCAGTAGCCTTTTCTTATCGCTAATAACTTATAACTAATAACTCATGAAACCATACATCGAAGTAAAAGGAACAAAAGTTCATCTTCCTCAATCTGTTGATCCACATCAATACGAAGTTTTTATGATGGAATTCGGAGATGATTATTTTTATCTTTTGTGCAAAAAGGTTGGCAAAAGATATTTTCAGGCAACGGGAGTAGTGATGGAGCGCAAAGGGAATGATTTGATTTTTCATAAAGATGGATCATTATATTTTCAACGCACATTCCCACTTGACCTAAGTAAAAATGCAAAAATAAATATCGACTGGCAGGCAACAGCTGCGCCTGTAGCAAGTATTGAATAAATTATTCTCACCAATCACCAATCACCAATCACCAATCACTATGCTTGATAAAGTAGGAATTGCAAAACGCATCGCAAAAGAAGTTAAAGACGGAAGTTATGTGAATCTTGGAATCGGGATTCCCACACTTGTTGCGAATTATATTCCCGAAGGCATAAACGTTACGCTTCAGTCTGAAAATGGAATGTTGGGAATGGGACCATTTCCCTTCGAAGGAGAAGAAGATCCTGATTTGATTAATGCAGGAAAACAAACCATCACTGAAATTCCTGGCACTTCTTATTTTGACTCTGCTTTGAGTTTCGGAATGATTCGCGCAGGAAAAGTTGATTTAACTATTCTTGGTGCAATGGAAGTGAGTGAAGAAGGAGATATCGCGAATTGGAAAATTCCTGGAAAGATGGTGAAGGGAATGGGAGGCGCGATGGATCTTGTTGCGGCTGCTAAAAATATCATTGTGGCAATGCAACATGTGAACAAAGCAGGAGAGTCAAAATTGCTTCCGAAATGTTCCCTGCCATTGACAGGTGTAAAATGTGTGAAAAAAATTGTGACAGAACTTGCTGTCATCGAAGTGATTCCTGGTAAAGGTTTCAAATTGCTTGAACGTGCTCCGGGTGTTACGGTGGAGGAAATCATAAAAGCAACGGAGGGTAAATTAATTGTGGAGGGAGAAATTCCTGAAATGATTCTGGATTAAAAATATTTTTGTCGGAAAACACCAATGAGAATTTGTTTTCATTGGTGTTTTGCATTTTATATTAAAAACCAAAATGGGGTGACCTTGATAATATGAAATGTAAAATAGTTCAACAATAAAATTGATGCAGGCAAATCTTTCCATTTACGTCAAAAAATTGCTCTCAGAAAATATTTTAAAACGCTGGTATTTGATTTTACCAGCAGTCCTGATTTTCATCTACATCATCATTCGTGCAACAGTCGTTTCATTGACTTGGGACGAAGCGCACACCTTTTTCGAATACGTACGCAATCCGAATTGGCTTTTGCGTGATTACAATTACATGTCGGCAAACAATCATTTGTTGAACACATGGCTGATGAAAATCTCAATATTTCTTTTTGGTCAAAGTGAATTGGCATTGCGTCTGCCCAATGTACTTGCAGGTGGATTATTTCTTTTCCTTCTAGTTCGTTTGTTGACTAAAATATTTTCTGATTGGAAAATGCAACTGATAGGATTCATTCTTCTCGCATGTAATCCATATGTAATTGATTATTTCAGCATCGCACGAGGTTATGGCATTTCAATTTCATTGATGCTGGGAGGGATTTATTTTTTCTACAAATTTATTTCCACCTCCTTCCATACACGAGATGGTTTGTTTGCCTTGTTGCTTTTTGCATTCGCAACACTTGCAAATCTTACTTGCATTCACTTGCTGATTTCATCTGCCTTTTTACTTGCATGTGCTGTGTTTTATTTGGGAAATAATGAAGGCAAAACAAAAAAAATAATTTTGTTCATCAGTTTTCCAATACTGTTTATTTCACTGCTAGCGCCGTATGTTTTTAAACTTCAACATGCGAATGCTTTTTTCCTTGGCAAGGAGGCCACATCACCATTGGCAATAATTGCTTCACTTGGTGATGCTTTTGCTTATGGCGCTAATTATTCAACTTGGCTGAGCCCTTTGTTGGTGAAATTATTTTACCTCATTCCTGCACTCGCCTTATTCGAAATATTCCGCCGTCGAAAATTTATTCGATCGGTCGATTCAACAAAAGCATTGTTTTTTTTAACGGCTTTCTTTTTAGTTTCTTTTTTAACACCCATTATTCAGCATTATGTGATGGGAACAAATTTTCTCTCCGGTCGCACAGCATTGATTTTTCTACCGCAACTTTTTTTCCTGCTAATTCTTGTAGTTAAGAGTGGAGGAAGAGTCGTTCAATATGTTGTTTCACTGCTTGCAATTTTTTTGTTGATCCATTTTTCCATTGGCCTAAATAAAAAATCTTTTTATGATTTTAAGGAACAGGCGGATGTAAAAAGTGCGATGCAATTGCTTCATTCAAAAAACATTTTGCCCGAAGGAAATTGTTATGCCAACATTATTTCAAGCGACTTGCCCTTCGAAGAACAAATCAATTATTACAGAATGCGTTTTGGGATGAATAATTTTGGACACACTTCGAGAAAGGAAAGCGTTCCGATTTGCAGTTATTATTATTTGACAGCTGCTGCCATGAAAGACCTTCATCAAGAAGTTGATGTCATTCAGGAATTTCCTGATACGAAAACATTTTTGTTCCGCATTCGACATCGCCAAGAATTGAAAAAAATTACGGAGGTGTGGCAAGATTTTGAAAAAGAAGATCCATTTCCGCAATTAAAAAAAGACACGATTTATTTAGGCGAGCAGGGAACTTATGCGGGAGGAGATTATCAATACGGAATAAATGTTGGACTTGATGTGCCAGATTCCTTGAATGGCAACCTTGTCGCGTCGGTCAATTGCAGATTATATTATTTCACGAGAACCACTTCCGCATTGCTGGTTTTTGCTTTTGAAAACGGGAAAGAGGAAAATTGGGATGCCATGCACATCAATGAATTGCCTGAAAATCCTTGTATGTGGACCTTGACCTCTTGGACAAGACCTGTTCCCGCAGGAACGAAAAAGGTGCGTGTTTACCTATGGAATCGGGATAAAACGCCAGTTCTTTTGGATAACGTAGCCATTCGTTTGCTTTCCTATCCGAAGTAAAAACTTACTTTGTACAAAGCCACCAATACAAGAATAAATTCTAAGCATAGTCGTATCTTTCGCCTTATTTAACCATGAATAAAATTCAGAAACTTTCCATTGTTATTCCTGCCTACAACGAGGCAAAAACAATTCATCTTATTTTGAATAAGGTGTTGGCCGTTCAACTTGTTGGCGGCATTGAAAAAGAAATCATTATTGTCAATGATGCATCTACGGACGGAACAAAAGAAACCATTGAACAATATATTTCTTCCAACAATAATTCTTCCATCCGACTTTTCAATCAGCCGCATAATATGGGCAAAGGTGCAGCGCTGCACAAAGGAATTGAAATTGCATCTGGAGATTACATTATAATTCAAGATGCGGATTTGGAATATGATCCGAATGAATTCAATGTATTGCTTCAACCTGTTTTGGATGGTTTTGCTGATGTGGTTTTTGGCTCACGTTTTATGGGAGGAGAACCGCATCGTGTTCTTTTCTTCTGGCACACCATCGGCAACAAATTTCTCACCTTCCTTTCCAACATGTTTACCAATCTGAATTTGACAGATATGGAAACGTGCTATAAATTGTTTGATGCAAAAATGGTTCAATCACTTCGATTGAAAGAAAGACGTTTTGGATTTGAACCTGAAGTCACAGCGAAAATTTCAAGAATAAAAAATGTCCGCATTTACGAAGTGGGAATTTCCTATTATGGTCGCACCTACGAGGAAGGGAAAAAAATAGGAGCGAAAGATGGTTTCCGTGCAATATGGTGCATCCTGCGCTATAATTTATTCGACACTCGCCATCTGAAATAAGGCAATGAATTTTGTCCACACTTTAAAAAGAATTTTCAGTGACAAAGGTTTGTTGCTCACGCTCGCTTTGAGTTTGACAATTCTCTGCATTTTCTATGGGAAATTATTGATTCATCCTTGCATCACCTATTTCGGTGCAAGAGGTGACGGTATGCAGATTTATTACGAAACACTTTTCCATACAAAATTCGATACGGAATTCTGGAGACAAAAAAGCATTAATTACCCTTACGGAGAAAGTCTTTTTTTCACTGGGGCAATGCCGTTTGTAAATAATCTTGTAAAAATATTCGGCCCATCCGCTGCGCCACTTGGAGTGGGATTGATTAATTTATTGATGCTTTTTTCTCCAGTAATTGGAGCACTTTTTATTTATGCGATCTTTCGTCATCTGAGAGTGATTTGGCATTATGGAGCAGTGTGCGCGAGTGCCATTGCTTTTTTGTCGCCTCAAATGGTAAGATTTGCTTACCATTATTCTCTTGCGTGGGTTTTTCTTATACCCGCACTTTTATTTATGTTACTTCGATTTTATGATTTCCCAAGCATAAGAAAAAGTTTTTTAATTGCCTTCATTGTTTTTCTTGCTGCCACAACACATTTATATTTTCTCGCTTTTTTTCTTGCCATCGGCGGCGTGTATTGGGCAACATTGTTTTTTACCAATGACAGAGGATTCGGAAGAATTGGTTACGTATTAAAACACACCAGCATTCAGTTTCTTATTCCAATAGTTCTTCTTGAATCACTCATCAGGTTTTCAAACAATGTTACCGATCGAACCAGTGCTCCTTGGGGTTATCTGGTTTTTCACTCCAATTTTTCCGGTGTGTTTTTTCCATTCTTCCGACCGTATCAAAAAGTTTTCGACTTGTTCTGGAAACATTCCAATGTGGAACTAGAAGGAATATCCTATGTTGGATTAGCTGCCATAATCGGACTGCTTGTGATTTTCGGCATTCAGTGTTATCGTCTAATTCGACTGAGGTATCGTTTGATTTTTTCCGTTACCGATCATAAAGTTTTGAATATATTTTTCTGGACTTCTGTTTTTTTGCTGTTGGTTTCTTTTGCAAAACCTTTCTTGAATGGTCATGAAGAATGGCTTATTCATACTGGACCCTTGCAACAATTCAGGGCAGTTGGAAGATTCGCTTGGATATTTTTTTATGTAATCAATGTGATCATTGTTTATCGTTTGTACAAAGTTTCTCAACGGAATAAATATGTTTCAATGGCAATCTTGTTTTTTATTCCTGGGGTTCTTCTGTTTGATATGTATTATAATATCCGTGGACAACAGGATAAATTAAATAATCGTATTGTGGAATTGGAAGATGAAAACAATATGCTTCCTCAAGATAAATGGTTGAAAGGATTTATTGCGGGAAATTATCAGGCAATTTTACCCTTGCCCTATTTTCACATTGGCTCTGAAAATCTTGCAAGAGTGCCAGGCGATATGGAAATTATCAATTGTTCCTATATCGTTTCACTCAAAACAGGATTGCCGTTGATGGGCGTTACCTCAGCACGTGTTTCCCTCGGACAAACTGCAAAAATGATTCCGATTGTTTTGGATCCTTTACTGCCAATTCCTGTATTAAAAGACCTTTCTGACAACAGACCTTTGTTGATGGTTGTTCGTGAAGATAGTTTGGATGAAAATGAAAGAAGAATTCTTTCTATTGCAAAATTCGTTGCCACTTCAGATCAGTATAAAATTTATTCCATCTTGCCATCTGAAATTGGAGCAATTGCAAGACAACAATATGATTCTGTGAAGACAACTTTTTCTACAGGGGAAAAATATAAAACAGGAAATTATTTCACTTCCGATTCGAATGCGGTTTTTCTGCAACGTTCTTATGAAAACTATAAGGGGAGCTCTTATCGTGGCAAAGGTGGTTTGGTGGGCAGTATGCGTTCGTATAATGTGATTGTTGACACGCTTGTTTCAAACCCCGGTAAATACGTTGCAAGTTTCTGGGTAAATAATTCCACGCATGATGTTTATCCGAGAACAGCCATTGAAGTTGTCGCGCGTGATGTAACGGGAAAAATTGCACCATATTATTTATTTTATCAAAAGCTGACAACAGTCAAAGCGATTGATGGAGATTGGGCACTTGTTGAATTTCCAGTTACCGTTCCTTGTGCGAATGCAAATTTGAAAATCACGTGTTGGAATTATTTCATGAAAAAGGAAGTTCTATTCGAAGCCGATGAATTTTTACTTCGACCCTTAAATACCGATATTTATCAAATTAATGGCGATACGATTATTAAAAACAATCGAACCTATTTTCCACAGAAATGACGCTAAGCATTGTATTGCCTTCTTATAAAAATGCGGAAGCGCTTCGTACTCAGTTGCCGGAATTTATTTCATGGCTGAAAACGAAAGTTGACTCATTCGAAATAATTGTGGTGGATGACGGTTCCAATGATGATGGTGCCACTGAAAAAGTTGCAAAAGAAAACAACGTTATTTTTATTCGTCAGGAAAAAAATAGGGGGAAAGGAGCAGCGGTTCGAATAGGCATGCTAGCTGCGAAAGGGGAGTATAGGATTTTTACTGATGCGGATATTCCATTTGAATTTGACGCGATTGAAAGGTTTATTTTTTATATCAAAGACAAGGAATTTGACATTGCCATTGGTGATCGTAGATTGCCAGAATCAAAATATTTCAGCAAGATAAAAGGGGCAAGAAAATTGGGCAGTTCCATTTTCACTTTTTTCGTTGGAAGATTTATAACAACCGGATTTTCCGATACACAATGCGGCATCAAGGGATTTAGAGGAAAAGTTGCGGATGATTTATTTTCCGTCGCAAAACTGAATGGATTCGCCTTCGATGTGGAAATTCTTTACATCGCCTTGAAAAGAAATTACGACATCAAACGATTACCCGTTCACTTCCGAAGCACACACGACGATTCAAGCGTAAGTTTGATGCGTCACGCTCCAGGAATGTTGGTGGATCTTTTTCGAATTAAATGGAATCATATTCGAGGAAGGTATAATTCTAAATTTTGAATTCTTAATTCTAAATTTTTTGTGGAATACGCCTACTTTAGCTAATAATTCAAAATTCAAAATTACTATTGTGAACCGCGACATCACCAACATCATCAGATATTTCATGGACGAATGGATTCCTCCTGTCATTCGTGATAGCCGTTGGTTTATGTATCCGTTTTTTCTCATTGCCTATCGTGGGAGAAATATTCGCGAAGTAATGGATTTCAAAAGTCGTGTTCATTCCTTCACTCCTGAAGATTACGATCGGTTCTACAATAATCTCAATACCATTTCCCGCAACCGCATTACGGATCTCAATAAACCGAGTCTGAAATATATTTTGGAAAATATTGATCCAACAGCTCAAACATTAATTGATGTGGGTTGTGGAAATGGATTTTTGTTGAAACAGGTTCACGAAAAATTCCCCAATCTCAAACTCACTGGATTTGATATTAAGGATACGGATTCAAACAGCGATGTTTATACCTATGAAAAAGGCAACATTGAAAAAATGCCTTTCGCTGATAAATCATTTGATATTGTTACTTGCAGTCACACTGTTGAACATTTGACAAAACTTGATCAGTGCATGTCAGAACTCGTGCGCATTGCACGAAAACAAGTTTTTATCGTTACACCCTGTCAGCGCTATTATTATTTTACGCTTGACGAACACGTGAATTTTTTTCCATTCAAGGAAGAACTTACTTCAAAAATACCAATGAAGAATTTCTCTTGTGAAAAAGTGAATGGTGATTGGGTTTTTCTCGGAAAGATTTAAAACGCTTGTGTTCTCATTCTCTTCCTCGAC
>CAIQQJ010000142.1 GCA_903873905.1 uncultured Flavobacteriales bacterium | reverse complement strand
ACAAATGGTAATTATCGTGTTCACTTCCTCATGAAAACGGCAGCAGGTTCGACAACGGTGACACAATTCCGTATCGAAACTTCCGATGAGTAAGACGACAAATTACAAAGCATCCCTTCCCGATTTAGAGCTGATTAATTCATTCATTGCTTTGGCTCTAGCTGAAGATATTCATGAAGGCGATCACACTTCTCTTTCAACTATTCCTGCTTCTGCAATTGATAAGGCAAAATTACTTGTGAAAGATGATGGCATTCTTGCTGGAGTTGATCTGGCAAAAATTATTTTTCAAAAAGTTGATCCGAAATTGAAAGTCAATGTTTTTATTTCAGATGGAACAATCGTAAAAAAAGGGGATCTCGCTTTTGAAGTCGAAGGTCCTGCACGATCCATTCTCACTGCAGAACGTTTGGTTTTGAATTGTATGCAACGCATGAGTGGTATCGCTACTGCAACATGGCAACTCGTGAAATTACTGGAGGGTTTAAAAACAAAAGTGATCGATACACGCAAAACAACTCCGGGATTTCGCTATTTCGAAAAATGGGCGGTGCGAGTTGGTGGTGGTTCAAATCATCGTTTTGGTTTATACGATATGATTCTCATAAAAGACAATCATGTTGATTATGCAGGTGGCATTAAAAATGCAATTCAATCTGCAAAAAAATATTTGGTGGGAAATAAATTATCGCTCGATATCGAAATTGAAGTTAGAAATTTCAAAGAATTGGATGAAGTGCTTTCCATTGGAGGAATCAAACGTATAATGCTTGACAACTTCACCCCTTCCGATTTAAAAAAAGCAATAACCCAAATTGCTGGCCGACATGAAACGGAGGCTTCTGGTGGAATTACTGCTGCTAGCATTCGTTCCTATGCGGAATCAGGAGTTGATTTTATTTCCGTTGGTGCAATAACACATAGTGTTCGAAGTTTAGATTTGAGTTTAAAAGCCGAACGCAGATGATCAAAAGGATTTTCAGAATTTTTAGGAAAAGTGCCCCTGCCCGATTCATCAGCAAACTTTCCAAAAACTTTCATCCTTGGGGCTTCGAAGGAATTTCACTTTATGAGGTTGCGATTTTTTTCGGCAGAGGAATTGGTCGGGGTGAATTGAGACAGCGAACATCCTCCATGGCCTATAATTTTTTTATCGCACTTTTCCCTTCCATCATTTTTCTTTTTACGCTCATTCCATTTATTCCCATCAATCATTTTCAGGATACACTTTTTTTAGCAATCAAAGATATCATGCCTGCAAATGCTTTTTCTGCAGTGCAGGATACCATTACAGAAATCATTCACAAACACAATTCCAAATTGCTTTCAATTGGATTTGTAGTTGCACTTTATTTTTCCACTTCAGGATTTACAGCAATGATGAGTGCGTTCAATAAAAGCATTCATGTAAAGGAAGAACGAGTGGCGTGGAAACAACAACTGATTGCAGTAATGATGGTGCTTATTCTTACAATTGTTTTGCTTTCGGCCGTTGCAATAATGGTCGTTACACAATATGCAATCGACAAATTAATCAAGAACGATTCAACTCAGGAAGTTTTTCTTACCATCGGCCAATGGCTTATATTGGGTCTTTTATTCATGTTTGTAATTGGCATGTTTTATCGATACGGACCAGCACAACGCATGCATAAAAATTTCATCAGTCCAGGTGTTATTGCTGCTACCTCATTGATCATTTTAACCTCCATCTTATTTGCCTGGTATATCAATCACTTTGGCAAATACAATAAACTGTATGGATCAATTGGATCCATCATCGTTGTGCTTATCTGGATTTACTACAATTCCATGATGCTACTGATAGGATTTGAATTGGATGCGGGAATTTCTGGTGCAAGAGAAAAACACTTAACGCTTTTGGAGCAAGAAGAATTAGAGATAAAAAGAGAGGAAGAGCGAGTGTAGAAACGCGAAGTAACTACAAAATTTTAAAAGCCGAGAAATAATAATTATTCTGCGCAGCAATCAATTCCACTTTGATGTAATAAGCAGCTAGAAATTCTGTGAAAGCCAAAAACTCATGCGTTGGCACTGTAAATTCATCAAACAGAATAATGTCACCTTTTCTCAAATGAGGTGCAATAGAAGTGAGCACATACAATGTTGATGTATACAAATCTGCATCCATGTGAAACACTTTTCGTGCATCATCATTGACGGATTTCAAATGAGTTGGCAACGTATCCTGAAAAAGCCCCTTGTGAAAAGTTGCTCGGTCATCATTTACTTCTGGAAAATTCCCACCAGTTGACATCGCTCCTGCCTTAAAAACATTCCAATCTTCAGGCAATCCTGTGAACGTATCAAAACCATCAAAAGTTGATTTCGCATTTTTGTTTTTTTCCACCCACCATTTAAAAGATTTCCCTGCAGCGACTCCAAATTCCATGTAAGTTATTGGTCCATCTAATTTTTCTTCGGTAAAAAGAAAATCATACAATTTATAACGCTTGTTGTAATCCCATTTCCTTGAATAAAAATCATTCAGTTTTGGTGAAGGCGTTTTTGCCTTCCACTTCGACATTTTGGAGAGATAAACCAGATTCATGAGCATTCCAGAAAATGGTTCAACAATCACATGCAAGCGCATACGCATGAAAAGCGTTTTGGTCTTGCGGATAAAATAAAGTTTGGTTTGCATGAGCGGTCGCTAAGGTAATAAAATTGAGAAAGAAATTGGGCCGCAGACAGGAAAATGGCCGATTTTGACCGCTGCGGCCGCCATTGAAAACGGATGAAAAACCTGTTTTTCCGCAATGCAAAAACACAAAGAATTCATTCCTTTTCACACTCGATTCCTGAATTCACGCGCATAGCACATCAGTACTTATTTTTTGTACTTTTAACGAACTGATAAAATTGGGAATGACAGAAAATGCAAAAAATTAAAGTAGTCCTCCCAGCTTATAATGAAGAACTTTCCTTGCCCTCTCTCCTGGGTAAAATTGTCGAAGTGAAAGAAAACTTCAACCTGAACCTGGATATTCTTCTCGTAAATGATGGCAGCACTGACGGGACACTCGAAGTTGCGAAGCAGTTCGGCGCCATTGTAAAAATACTCGACCTCCAGCCAAACGGAGGACTTGCTTCTGCTGTTCGCGAAGGATTTAAGTGCGCGATCCGCGAAATGAACGATAGCGATATCATCATTACAATGGATGCCGATGATAGTCACAATCCCGGTTTGATTTTCCGCATGATTACTCAGATCGGGGAAGGAAGTGATCTTGTCATTGCATCCCGATACAGAAGTGGCGCGCGGATCATAGGACTAAGCAGAACAAGAAAAATTCTCAGTTCAGGCGCCGGATATCTTTACCGGATCTTTTCCCCGATAAAAGGAGTTCGCGATTTTACCTGTGGCTTCAGAGCTTACCGGGTGGATCTGATCAGAAAAGCACAGGAACATTACGGAGAACGTTTCATTGAGCAGCAAGGATTTGCGTGTATGGGCGAAATATTGATCAAGCTCAAGGTTTTCAAACCCATCATTCACGAACTGCCAATGCTCCTGAGGTACGATCAGAAAAAAGGTCAGAGTAAAATGAGTATCTTCAAAACTGTGAAGGAAACAATGAAATTGATTCTGAGAATAAAATGACGATCGGGAATGATTATGACAGGAAGAAAAAACAGCGTCCTAATTTTATTAATCATTCTGTCCACCATAATCGGGAAACTTATTCTTATCAGTTATGGTTTACCGTTCATAACTCACGTTGATGAGTTTACCATCATCAAGGATCCCCTCAAAATATTACTCACCTACAAGCAATTTGATTTCAGCCTTTCAACCAATCTGTATAATTGGCTGCTGATTTTCTGGCATTTTATTGTTGCAACAGTTGGCATTGCAGCAGGGAGCTGGAACTCGTATGGTTATTACCTCAATGATCTTTCCGCTGACTCAACGAAAATTCTCTGGTGTTTCAGGTTCCTGAATATTATTCTCGCAACCGCGGCCAACCTGATCTTCATCAAATTCATTTTACGAAAACTGCAATTATCCGATCTGCTTAAATTGCTGTTGATTCTCGTACTCGTATTCAATCCGATCGAATGGAACGCGAATGGCTTTGTGAAATTTGATGCGCTGGCTTATCTTTCGTACGCCTTACTGATCTATTATGGTTATGAATATTTTGTTGAGCGGAAAGACATTCAGCGAAAATTGTACCTCTTGCTTTTTATCTCGTTAACGGTAAGAATAGAAAATGTCGCGTTTGTGATCGGTTATATCTTCTATGATTTTTCAATCATCAGCGCCTACTCGTTCAATAAGTTCTTCAGCAAAAAGTTACTGAAAATAATTGCCGTCGGTCTGCTCCTCTATTCCGTGATCACGCTGATGCCGCTGATGTTGTTTTATAAATCAACCATGAGCGCAAAAGTGTTACTCTCCCGAACGAGGACGTTTGAGGAGGTCATCACTTCCTTTGTTTCGTTTTCCAATATTTCCGCTTACACGCTTTACATCAAGGTCGCCTTGGTATTGCTGAGTCCGGTTGTACTTGTCGGATTTGTCATCCAGCTTTTCAAAAACCGCAGAGCAGAAAACTATTTGCTCATACCGCTGATTATAATCAACGTTGTTTTGGCAATGGACAGAATAAAAAATGTATTCTATTTCCTACTGTCTTCGGTTATCCTCATCATCTATTTTATACATTTCTGCAAAAACATAAATGCTCGTATTGCTGTTGTCCTTTCCGCGCTCACACTGTTCTACTTCTTCAGTTTTGATGTTGAATTATTGAAGCACGTGCACGACTACAAGACCAATCAGATCGTGAGAGAAAAGACGCTTGCACTTACTGGAAAAAGTGATACAATTATTTACTCAGGAATTATCGACATCGGCCTTCTCGAAAATGAAAACATGATCCGGGATAAGATTACCTCCATTCATGAAATTGGTGGTGGCACCGGAAAGGGATTGGAAGAAAAACTCAAACAAGCAATAAAAAATCCGGACAATACAAGATTTGTATACCAGATGGGAGAAGATTTTTATTGGGGTGGCACGAAATACGAGAACAAATGGCTCATTGGCGACGACACCACGCGTCTCAGTGAAATCGACCCTAAACTGATAATTCTCTTTTCATTTGGTAACGAACGATTCACCACCGAGCCTCTTTTAAAATCTTTTCTGGATAAACATTATACCAAATCCTACGAAAACAAAAATTCATTCGCCGATTTCAGGATGAATTACCGAAACGTATATTATTTTCATGACGCTTATATTTACCTGAGAAAATGAAAAGAATCCTCTTCGTTTTCGGAACACGTCCCGAAGCAATTAAGCTTGCTCCGCTGATTAAAACGTTCGGAGCACACATATCTTTTGTAGTCAAGGTTTGTGTTACTGCGCAGCATCGTGAGATGCTGGACCAGGCGCTTGGTTTCTTCGACATTGTTCCCGATTACGACCTTAATCTGATGCAGGCGAATCAGACACTTCTGCAGATTACCGCAAGGGCTTTGGAAAGTCTTGAGCCGGTCATCAACGATGCAAAACCTGATCTCATTTTTGTGCAGGGCGACACGACAACTGTACTTGTTGGTGCACTTGCTTCGTATTACAAGAATATCAAGGTTGCACATATTGAAGCAGGATTGCGGAGCTTCGACAAATATTCACCGTTTCCCGAAGAGATGAATCGTCTGCTGATCAGTCGCCTTGCAGATTTTCATTTTACACCAACGCAAGGTGCATTGGAGAATCTTCTCGAAGAAGGAATTAAAACGAATGTTTACAATGTGGGAAATACGGTGATCGACGCATTGCAATTAGGACTGTCCATTATTCAGAAAGACGAGAACACGTATTCCACTTTTTTCAAAAATATTGATTTTTCAAAAAAAATAATTCTTGTCACTTGTCACCGACGCGAAAGTTTCGGAAAACCTTTTCAGGATATCTGCAAAGCGTTACTCCGGATCGCGACGGAAAACGAAGATGTCGAATTAGTGTATCCGGTTCATCTGAATCCTAATATTCAGGACATAGCAAAAAAACTACTGGTGCATCCACGCATCAAATTGATAAGTCCGCTTGATTATCCTTATTTCATCTGGCTGATGAATAAAAGTTACCTGGTCTTAACCGATAGCGGAGGAATCCAGGAAGAAGCACCTTCTTTGGGAAAACCAGTTTTAGTTCTGAGAAATGTGACAGAAAGAACGGAAGGGATTGCTGCAGGCACAGCGAAATTGGTTGGCACCGATCCAGAAATAATATTTTCAGAAACCTGGACCCTGCTCAAAAATGCAAATGAGTATGCCAGAATGTCGAAAGCCACCAATCCATATGGAGACGGAACATCTACGGATAAAATCCTCGGTATCCTGATGGATGATATTTTCAGAGGGGAATAGGCTCATCTGGCCGCCCCATCTTTACGCCTTTTTACCCCTCTTTCCTGCTCCTAATTCCTATATTTGTTCCTCACTTACGAGCCTAAATTATGTCTGTTCGAAATGCTACTCTTTCGCTGTTCCTGCTTTTAGGAATCGCCACTTTCGCTCAAAATACTGACATCCCCTATCGCTCTGCACAAAATCCTTATTACTGGAAAAACCGTCAACCGATTCCAGGTTATTGGCAGCAGGATGTGCAATATAAAATCAATGCTTCGCTCGATGACAAAACGGATATCATTACTGGAACGGAGGAATTGACGTATTGGAATAATTCTCCCGACACACTCAAATTTGTGTATTTCCATTTGTATGAAAATGCATTTCAACCAGGATCGTATACGGATGATTTGCATAAGAACAATGGATACAATGTGCAATATGGAAAGTATGAAGCGCAGGGAAAAGATGAAGAAGTGACTTCGATTTCCATTGACGGACAAACTGTAAAAGCTGAACTTGACAATACGATTATGAAAGTTTGGTTGACCAAACCATTGTTACCAAATTCTTCCGTAAAATTCAATCTTACTTTCAAAACTTATTTCGACGCAGGAACAATTCGTCGTCGAATGAAATTGTATAAAACTTTTGGATCGAAACATTATGATGGTGTGCATTGGTATCCGCGCATTGATGTTTACGATCGCAAATTCGGTTGGGAAACAGATCAACATTTAACACGTGAGTTTTATGGAGACTTCGGAACGTATGATGTGGAATTGACATTACCGAACAATTATATTTTGGATGCGACTGGTGTCATGATCAATGAACAGGAAATGTTACCTGCAGAACTTCGTCAGCGATTGGACATTTCAAATTTCAGAACCAAACCTTGGGAGTCACCACCGAGTGTGATTATTCCCGCTGATGGCACAACAAAAACCTGGAAATTCCATGCATTGAACGTACACGATTTTGCATTCACGGCTTCTCCAAATTATAGAATTGGAGAATCAAATTGGAATGGCATTCGAGTGATTGCACTTTGTGAAGAACAACATTGCAGCGGTTGGCAAAATGCAACTGCATTCACCGCGAAAGTGATTGAATTTTATTCAACACATGTTGGCATGTATGCTTATCCGAAAATGGTCATCGCGGATGCGCAAGATGGAATGGAATATCCAATGCTCACACTCGATGGCGGACGCGATCCAGATTATCGTTCTTTACTTGCGCATGAAGTTGGACATAATTGGTTTTTCGGAATGGTAGGCAGCAATGAAACGTATCGTGCGCTATTAGATGAAGGCTTCACACAATTCATTGATTCCTGGTGTATGCATTCACTCGATGGGGATTACGTTGTACATCCGCAATACAAATCGAATTACGTTACAAAATTCAAGGAAGATGAAAAGGTAATCAATACTGAAGCGTACAATCGTTACATCAGTGAAGCGGCAACAGGAGATGAAACAATTATTGATCAACACTCCGATCATTTCAACGGAGCTTTGCGTCATGGTGGCGGTTATTCCATGGTGTATATGAAAACCGCTACGATGTTGTATAATTTGCAATATGTTCTTGGCGATTCACTTTTTGCTGCCGCGTTTGCGAATTATTTCAATCAATGGAAATTTTGTCATCCGTATGTTGAGGATTTCCGCAATTCAATGATTCAATATACACACGTTGATTTGAATTGGTTTTTTGATGAATGGTTGACACAAGGACAAACGATTGATTATAGTGTCAAGTGTGTTAAGAAAGGCGATTCAACGGATACTTATCTTGTGAAATTTGAACGCAATGGAAGAATGCAAATGCCGATTGATTTCACTGTTGTTTCGAAAGACGGCAAACATTACAATTATTACATTCCGAATACTTGGTATGAAAAGAAAACCAATGCAACCATTTTACCAAGATGGATTGGATGGGATAAAATCCGTCCGACTTACACTGCAAAAGTTGTTGTGCCGAATGGGATTTCAAATGTGATCATTGACACCACACATCGACTTGCAGATGTGAACATGCTTGATAATTCCAAAATCCTTCCGAAGGATATGGTTTTTGATTCGAGAATTTATAATACGCCTTCTTGGGAATATTACACACTTCGTATGCGCCCAGACCTTTGGTATAATGCGTATGATGGTTTCAAGGCAGGATTTTTTCTTGGAGGAGATTATTTGGGATCGATCAAACAATTCGATTTGACTGTGGATTTTAATACTGCATTAGCTCAAAGTCAGATGAAGCCGGAATATTATCTGAATAAGTACGATCATTTTTCTGCTGTTTTAAATTTCAAAACACCAACAAATAATCTCATCAAGAACTCCGATGTTTATTTTAATGCTCGTCATTTGGATGGATTAGATGCAGCAACAGCAGGATTTGAAGTTTGGGACCGCAATCGAAAAAATAGATTTTTCGCACAATTTAAAATGATGTATCGTCAAGATTCAACTGACTTGACTTATTTGGTTTATCCGAAGGATTGGGAAGTTCAAAAATTCAACAATACGATTACACTTGGATACGAACATCCTTACACCTATCACCATGGTAATGGAAATATTCAATTAAATCTGCGTTCCACTGCCATAGGAAGTGATTATGATTATCATTATTT
>CAIQQJ010000141.1 GCA_903873905.1 uncultured Flavobacteriales bacterium | reverse complement strand
GATATAAAGTGCTGATCATTTCTGGTTCCTATTCTCATCTTTACAAACAACAACCTGCAATAACAGGCGATTTTACATTAGAGGAAATCAATGGTGTGAACTATTGTTGGGTGAAAATTCCGAGTTACGAAAGATCCACCAGCATTGCGCGATTCAAGAACATGTTGAATTTCATGTTCATGTTAAAGAAATTTCCATTGGAGAAATTTGAAAAACCAGATAGTATCATTGTTTCTTCCCCTTCACTTTTTCCAATTGTACGTGCAAAAAAATGGGCAATAGAATTCAATGCAAAATTGATTTTTGAAGTAAGAGATATTTGGCCATTGACATTGCAGAATTTGGCAGGAATTTCAAATGTGCACCCGCTGATTGTTTTTATGAAGTGGTTTGAAAAATTCGCCTATGAAAAATCCAACAAAATCGTTTCTGTTCTACCAGGAGCGCATTTGCATGTGAAAACTTATGCAATTCCAGAGGAGAAAATCACTTGTATTCCAAATGGAATTGATCTTGAAGAAGTAGATCATCCAGAACAATTGGATAAAAGTGTAAATGAAAAAATTCCTATTGGTAAATTCATTGTTGGTTATGCAGGAAGTATTGGTGTGTCGAATGCTTTGGATAGTTTCATTGAAGCTGCGGTTAAAGTCAAGAAAAATCAGGAAATTGTTTTTGTCATCTTTGGTAATGGAGCTGAAAAAGAAAAGCTGATGAAAATGGCTTCAGGGTGTAATGCTATTTTGTTTTTTGAACCCGTTAAAAAGGAACAGTTTCAATCTTTATTGAATCGATTCGATGTTTGTTATATCGGATGGAAAAAAGAATCACTTTATCGTTTTGGAATTTCCGCGAATAAAATATTTGATTATTTGTTCGCTGCAAAGCCAATTATTCATTCTGTTGATGCCTACAATGATCCCATTAAAGAGGCAGGTGCAGGGATTTCTGTTGAACCTGAAAATGTTCAAGCGATCGTGGATGCAATTCTTCATTTATATAAAATGGATGAAAAGGAAAGGAATGAATTGGGCGTAAATGGGAAAAAGTTCGTTCTTGCGCATCACACTTATGCAGCACTTGCTGAAAAATATCTTCAACTGATTCGAAAATCATGAGTGAAGCGACAATAACATATAAAATTGCGCTTGCAGAATATTTGTCTGGGACATCGGATAATATTTCTCTGTTCTGGAAAGGAAGAGTTGCGCTTTATGCTTTACTGAAATCCTACGGAATAAAAAAGGATGATGAAATAATCCTTCCCGCTTTCACTTGTGTTGTTGTGCCGAATGCAATTATTTATTGCGAGGCAAAACCTGTTTATGTCGACATCAATCCGCAAACACTGAATTGCGATCCCGAAGAAATAAAAAAGAAAATTACGGATCGAACCAAAGTCATTATTGCACAAAACACATTCGGACTTTCGTGTGATTTGGATGCCATAATGAAAATTGCGCGAGAAAAAAATATTATTGTCATTGAAGACTGCACTCATGGTCTCGGTGGTTTTTACAAAGGCAAGAAAAACGGAACCATCGCTGATGCGTCATTTTTTTCCACGCAATGGAATAAGCCATTTTCAACTGGAATAGGAGGGATGGCTTTTTCAAGTGATACAGCCATTGCGAAAAAAATGCAAAAGTTTGAAGAGGACGCAATTTCTCCAGGTTTCATGGAGCGAATGCAACTATCAGTTTTATTGAAGGCTCGTTCCATCATGAAAGCTCCTGCTATCTATTGGCCAATGATTAAATTATACCGCTTTTTAAGTAAAAACAATTTGGTGGTTGGCTCTTCGCAGGGAAATGAATTGGAAACACCAAGCATGTCGGAAGGTTTTCTGAAAAAGTTGGCTGAGGTACAAGCAAACAAAGGAATTTCGGAATTGAAACAATTGGACGCCTACAATCTTCATCGAATTGAAATTTCAAAAAAATACAATGAATGTTTGTCATCCCTAAAGATCACGCCACCTTTCCAGCCCGATTATGCCACGCATACATTTCTGAAATATCCGCTTCTTGTAAAAGACAGGAATGAATTTCTGAAATTGGCGGAAAAGGAAAATATTGAATTGGGCGATTGGTTTTTGTCACCGATTCATCCAGTTGTAAAGGATTTTGAAAAATGGAATTATACCATGGGTGCTTTTCCTATTGCAGAATATGTGAGTGCTCACATTGTAAATTTACCAACGCATCCAGGAATGAAGGAATCTAGTATTCTGAAAATCTGTGAATTTCTGAGCAAGAATAAATCAATGTTGATAACAGAATAAAATTGAGAGCGCAAATCACAACTCGAGTAAATTATAATCTGGCTTTGCTGCTGGCATTTCTCTTGCCAATTTGGCCGCGCCTTATTCCTTTTGTTGTGGCCGCTCAAACATTGAATTGGGCGATCAGTGGAAACATTGTAAACCTGTTCAAGACAAACAGTTCTCATAAATATTTTCTGCTCTTCATTTCACTTTATGTTTTATATCTCGTTGGACTTTTGTTCACTGAAAATATGGATTCAGGTTTACAATTGGTCACAACGAAACTTTCCTTATTGGTTTTTCCATTGATTTATTTTTCTTCACCTGTTTTCAATACTGATCAATTCAAGAAAATATTGAAAGCATTGGTGTTTGGTTGTTTGGTTACAGCATTTATTTGCGTGTCTCAATCAACCTATAATTATTTTTCTACAAAATATGCTATCGCTCACGGTTCAAATGATTGGGATTTTGGAATCAACTGGTTTTTAAAAGACAGAATTTCCATTTGGATGCATCCGAGTTATCGAGCGATGTATTTTTTAATGGCCTTAATGGGTCTTAATTATTATCAGGATGATTTTGTAAAATCCATAGGTTGGCGCTTCTTTATTTATTTCATTCTCTCCTTTCTCATTGTTCTTTTCGGTTCTAAAGCGGGAATAATTTCTCTTTTATTATTTGGGTTATTTGCAGGATGGCAATTGGTTTTTAAGGAGAAGAAGGTGAAACAGGTTGTAATTGGAACAGCTGCTTCCTTGCTCATATTTTTTTCGCTTTATATTTTCGCTCCCCAATTTGCATTACGAATCAACGATGCATGGAAAGCGGTTTCAGGAAATGTGGATGTGAAAAAATCGGATGAAAGTACAGCGGCGCGAATGTCAATTTGGTCAGCATCCAAAATAGTGATTGGGAAAAACATTTTGTTTGGCGTTGGAACGGGCGATGTTGAAATTGCATTGTTGAAAGAGTATGAAAAGGAAGGAATGAAAACGGCGTATGATGAAAAGTTAAATACGCACAATCAGTATTTGCAAACTACCATCGCACTTGGAATGGTGGGATTTATAATATTAGTTCTTTCACTTTTGGCCCCACTTGTTCAGGCCATAAAAAACAGAAATCAGCTGTATGTTTTTTTTCTCCTCTTGTTCATCATAAATATTCTGGTGGAATCAATGTTGGAAACGCAGGCTGGTGTAATATTCTTTGCCTTTTTTAATTCGCTTATCTTTACGCAGTATTCTAAAGAAAAAATATGATCCCATTTTCACCGCCTCGCATCGATCAAAAAATCATTGACGAAGTTGTTGCCACTTTAAAATCAGGATGGATTACCACTGGTCCAAAAACAAAATTGTTCGAGAAAAAACTTTCTGCGTACAATGGAAATAAGGCAACGCTTTGTTTGAATTCTGCCACTGCAGGATTGGAAATCATGTTGCGATGGTTTGGTGTGAAGGAAGGCGATGAAGTGATTGTTCCTGCGTACACGTATTCTGCAACAGCGAATGTATGCATGCATGTAGGCGCAAAAATTGTTTTGGTGGATGTGAATCCCGATGATTTTAATATTTCTGTGAAAGCGATTGAAAAAGCAATTACAGCAAAAACAAAAGTCATCATGCCCGTTGATTTCGGCGGATTGCCTTGTGATATGGATGAAATAAACGCTTTGGTAAATCGTGCAGATATAAAATCAAAATTTTCTGCACACACTGAAGAACAAAGAAAATTGGGTAGAATTTTAGTGTTGGCCGATTCGGCTCATTCCATTGGCGCGTTTTATAAGGGAAAACATACAGGAGCACTTTGTGATGTTGCCGTATTTTCTTTTCATGCCGTGAAAAATCTGACGACAGCTGAAGGTGGTGCTATCGCACTGAATCTTCCCGCACCATTCGACAATGAGGAAATCTACAAGGCACTTTGTATTAAAACACTACATGGCCAAAATAAAGATGCACTTGCCAAAACACAGAAAGGTGGGTGGCGTTATGATATTGTTGAGCCAGGATACAAATGCAACATGATGGATCTTCAGGCAGCGATTGGTTTGGTGGAATTGGAAAGATACGATTCGGAAAATTTGGTTCGCAGAAAGGAAATTGTTGATCAGTACAATGCGACACTTTCAAAATATGCTTGGGCGGAATTGCCTGTTCATGGAACAAAAGACAAAACTTCTTCCTATCATCTTTATCCCTTGCGCATCAATGGCATTACAGAAACACAACGTGATGAAATAATCAATTTGATTTTTGAGCAAGAGGTTTCTGTCAATGTGCATTTCATTCCACTTCCGCTTTTGAGTTTTTATAAGGGAATTGGATACGACATGAAAAATTATCCTGTGGCGTTTAATAATTATTTCAGGGAAATTACACTTCCACTTTATTTCAATTTGACGGATGAAAATGTCAAAACAATTTTGAATGCTGTGGTCCAATCTGTTGAAAGTATTCTGAAATAAGTTTATTCCGCAGAGTCTCTGCGTTCTTCGTGCGTCTGTGGCAAAAATTTAAAATTGAAATGTTGAAACGAACATTCGATATTTTTTCTTCTCTCATCGGACTGATAATCCTTTCGCCATTTCTATTCATCATTTCATTACTGATTTTAATTACTAGTCGTGGTGGGATTTTCTACCACCAAGTGCGTGTAGGGAAAAACGGAAAAGATTTTCACCTCTGGAAATTCCGCACCATGAAAACCGATTCGGATAAACACGGTTTGCTCACAGTTGGCGGAAGAGATGCAAGAATTACAGGCATCGGATATTTTCTACGCAAATATAAAATCGATGAACTTCCGCAATTGATCAATGTATTGTTTGGCGATATGAGTCTCGTTGGTCCACGCCCAGAAGTGCGCAAGTATGTAAACATGTACACGCCTGAACAATTGCACGTGCTCGATGTGCAACCCGGAATTACGGATTATGCTTCTATTGAATATTCCAACGAAAACGATTTGCTGGCAAAATCCTCCGATCCGGAAAAAACGTATATCGATGAAGTGATGCCGGCGAAGTTGAAATTGAATATGAAATATATTGCAGAGAAAAGTTTCGGAACGGATTTGAAAATTATTTTCAGAACGATTGGGAAGATTATCTGATGTGCTGATGTGCTGATTACAGATTACAGATTGCCAATTACCAATTACCATTTACCAATTACCAATCAAAGGTTTAATTCCGTAAGTAATCCGCGCGATCCGCGGCGAATAGAAATGAAAACTTTGTAAAATAGCCCCGATTGAAGCGGTTGCCGTGCAAAAGCGGAAAGCGGGAAAAGTGCTTCTTTGAAACTACAATCTCCCGGCTCCTAAAATTAAAATTGCCACTAAGGCACTAAAAGCACGAAGGTCTCCAGAAAAAATAATCATGTGCATTCT
>CAIQQJ010000140.1 GCA_903873905.1 uncultured Flavobacteriales bacterium | reverse complement strand
TCCATTACCAATTGAAATTGCTTCCACTTGATGTTTAGCAATCAATCGGAAAAGTGTGTCTTCTGCTTCTGTTGCTTCACGTTTTCCCAAATGAGGATAAATGACATCGTGCTCCAATAATTTTCCTTGCTTGTCAAGAACCGCAACTTTGCAACCGGTTCTGAAACCTGGATCAACTGCAAGAATTGATTTTTGTCCGAGAGGTGATGACAATAAAAGTTCGCGAAGATTTTGTGCGAACACTTCTATTGCTTTAATATCAGAAACATCTTTTGTGAGTTCTCGGAATTCCGTTTCCAAGGTTGGCTGTAACAATCTTTTGTAGGAACCAGAAACCGCTGCTTTCATTTGATCGGCAACTTCTCCTTTTACCTTTACAAATTTCTTTTCGAGCAATTGCAAAGCGGAATCCAATTCGGGAGCAAAATCCAATAATAAGATTCCTTCATTTTCTCCACGACGCATGGCCAACATTCTATGTGAAGGGCACACCATTAATTTTTCATCCCAATTGAAATAATCACGGAATTTTTCTCCTTCATTTTCTTTTCCTGCAACCACACGAGAGCGTACGAGCGCTGTTTCACGAAACAATTTTCGCAATCCATCACGCGCATCAATATTTTCAGAAATCATTTCAGCAAGAATATCACGAGCGCCATCCAACGCATCATCGGCATCGGCAACACCTTTTTCTGCATCAATATATTTTGCTGCTTCAGCATGCACATCGAAATTTCCTTGCTCGAAAATTTTAATCGCAAGTGGCTCCAATCCTTTTTCTCTTGCTGCTGTAGCGCGTGTTTTGCGTTTAGGCTTGAATGGCAAATACAAATCCTCAAGCTGAAGAATAGAATCTGCTTTTACAATTTGATCGCGAAGTTCGTCTGTTAATTTCCCTTGCTCTTCAATGGTTTCTAGAATGAATTTTCTGCGTTTTTCCAATTCACGAAACATGGCCATCTTATCGCGCACATCCATGATTTGAACTTCATCAAGACTACCTGTCATTTCTTTTCGGTAGCGAGCTAAAAAAGGCACAGTTGCACCTTCATCAAGAAGCTCAATTGTGGTTTCAACTTGTTTTGCATCGATACCAAGAAGGACGGCAACTTTGCGGATGTTCAATCGTTCGGAAATATCAGCCATGGTAAAAATTAATAGAAAACAAATGTAAGCCGCAGAGGCGCAGAGGACGCGGAGTATTTATTAACATGAAAAATTGTGAATAATATTTTTTGTGATTTACGCTCCCACAAATTCAAACCTCGAAACTTCTCTTCCGTCTACAACCACTTTCTCAGAAAACATTTTTATTGGTCGCACCCACAATTGATCTTTTCCGCTTGCCCCTTCGGGGAAATCTTTTGATTCATACAAAGCTTTATACAAAACCATTTCCTCCAATGTTTCGGAGTGGCGAACGGTTCCCATCACTTCGTAGAAATTTCCCTTGTAATGTTTGTATTTGCCTTTTTTCAAAATAGAAATTTCATTTTCTCAAACCAATTGTCAGTCTGAGTGTTTTTGCCTTGTCATATTTCGATACTCTTCAAACTCAATTTGACAAGTCAAAAATGTATCGAAGGCTGACCCGTTATCGTTTCACATATTGCTGATCGTAATACTTCGCATAATTTCCGGAAGTGACATTGTCCAACCATTGCTGATTGTTCATACTTCGATACGACTCGTCAAAGAATTAATTATAAGGAATTATTTTTTACTTGACGCGTCTACTCAGTATGACAAGAATATTTTTACCTTTTCACATATTGTTCGTCATAATATTTGGCATAATTTCCTGAAGTGACATTGTCCAACCATTGCTGATTATTCAAATACCAATCAACCGTTTTTTCCAAGCCTTCCTCGAATTGCAAACTTGGCATCCAACCCAATTCATTTTTCAATTTGGTGGAATCAATCGCATAACGCAAATCGTGACCGGCGCGATCTTTTACGAATGAAATTAATTTTTCAGATTCTCCATTCGAACGATTCAATTTCTTGTCCATGATCTTGCACAACAATTTTATCAGATCAATGTTTTTCCATTCGTTGTGTCCACCAATATTGTAAGTGTCGCCATTTTTCCCATTGTGTAAAATCACATCTATCGCACGCGCATGATCATTCACCCATAACCAATCGCGAACATTTTCTCCTTTTCCATAAACAGGAACAGGTTTGTTGTTGCAAATATTATTGATGGCAAGTGGAATTAATTTTTCCGGAAAATGATGCGAGCCGTAATTGTTGGAACAGTTGGAAATCACAATCGGCAATCCATACGTGTCGTGATACGCGCGAACAAAATGATCAGAACTTGCCTTGCTTGCAGAATAAGGTGAATGCGGATCGTATTTAGTTTCCTCGGTAAAAAATCCGGTTTCTCCCAATGCACCGTAAACTTCATCGGTACTTACATGATAAAATCTGTTGGCTGTCTGCTGACTACTGTCTGCCGACTGCTGACTGCCGACCTTCAACCATTGATGTTTCGCTGCGTTCAAAAGATTTACGGTTCCAACCACATTCGTCATTACGAATTCAATCGGATTTGAAATGGAACGATCGACGTGCGACTCTGCGGCTAGATGAATCACATAAGTGAAATCGTATTTCGCAAAAAGTTCTTGCAAGAAATTTGCATCACAGATATTTCCCTTTACAAAAGTGTAATTCGATTTTTTCTCAATGTCTGTGAGATTATCCAGATTTCCCGCATACGTAAGCGCGTCGAGATTTACAATATTGTATTCGGGATATTTGTTGACGAACAAACGAACAACATGCGATCCGATAAATCCGGCGCCTCCGGTGATGAGAACATTTTTCATTCTTTGAATGTTATTCCTGATTTTTTCAATTCCGCCACCAACGATTCAATTTTCGAAGCGACATATTCTTTCGGACGATCAATACCATTGTCTATGATCAATCTTTCACTTTTGAAATATTTTTTTCGCGAATAATTTTTTATCGAGTTCAAAGGAAAATCGTGCAAGACATGACTTCGTTGCGATTTCATGAACAATTTCAAAATTCCTGCAAACGGATTTGCGTCCTTCACGAATACCAATCTTTTGTCCGTCAATTTCAAACTTCCCTTTACTTCCATCGTCTCCGTTTGCATCCACACAGCATGCGGATCATTGATGATCAGTTTTTCATTGGGATTGAGAACAAAAGGTTCCATGAATTACAAACTCCAATAATTCAGTTTCTTGATTTTGTTTCTGTAAAACCCTTTGATGTCAGTCAACACACCTTTTGGTTTCATGATGGAAGCAAAATATTTCTCATCAAGCGTTTTATATTCTTTGTGTCCAACTGCAACAATCACTCCATCATAACCTTTTCCGATTTTGTTCAAACCAAAACCATATTCATGTTTCAATTCATCACTATCGGCATGTGGATCTGCAACATCAACTTTAACACCGAAGGATTTCAATTCCTTCACGATATCCGCCACTTTGGAATTTCTGATATCAGAAACATCTTCCTTGAACGTTGCGCCCATCACCAAAACTTTTGCTTGACCAATATTTTGTCCCGCTGCAATAATTTTTTTTACGGTTGTTTTTCCAACATAAAATCCCATCGAATCATTTACATAACGACCGGAATTAATTACGCGCGAATGATACCCGAGTGCTTCCGCTTTGTGTGTGAGATAATACGGGTCAACACCAATGCAATGTCCTCCAACTAAACCCGGAGAGAATTTCAGGAAATTCCATTTCGTCCCAGCCGCTTCGAGAACGTCGTAAGTATTTATTCCCATGCGGGAAAAGATCAAAGACAACTCATTCATCAATGAAATATTCACATCACGTTGTGTGTTCTCAATGATTTTCGCCGCCTCAGCAACTTTGATGCACGATGCGCGATGCGTTCCTGGCTCAACAATAATTTCGTAAGTCTTCGCAATGTTATCCAAACTTTCTGCATCGCATCCGGAAACAACTTTCAGGATTTTTGTAATGGTGTGTTCCTTGTCGCCTGGATTAATTCGCTCTGGAGAATAACCAACTTTAAAATCCTTTTTGAATTTCAAACCCGATTCTTTTTCCAAAACTGGAATACAATCTTCTTCAGTACAACCGGGATAAACAGTTGATTCGAAAACAACATAATCACCTTTCTTCAAACATTTCCCCACTGTAGCAGAAGCGGCAAGCAAAGGTTTCAAATCAGGAAGATTGTGTTCATCGATTGGAGTTGGAACTGCAACAATGAAAAATTTCGCATCTTTCAATTTGGAAAGTGAAGCAGTGAATTCAATATCGCATCCTTTGAAATCGGCTTTCGATAATTCTTGACTCGGATCAATTCCCTTCTGCATCATCTTCACGCGTTTCTCGTTGATGTCAAATCCAATCACCTTCACTTTTTTCGCGAAGGCCAATGCAATTGGAAGTCCAACATAGCCAAGACCGATTACTCCGATCTTTTCTTTTCCACTTACTATTTCATTATAAATTGTCATCTTTTTTTATTTGGTTTATTGTTTGTCGTTTGTGGTTGTTCCCGGAGGCAATTGTATTAATTATAACACTAACTTTTTCGATCTTGTTTTCTCAATGAATAAATCCGCTCAATCATATCAACCACCTTCATTCCTTCGAGAGCGTTTGTTGTAATGGTGGTTTTTCCTGTCAATGTATCAATGACATTCTGTATGAAAAAATGATGATTGTTAGCAGAGCCCTTATAAGCACCATAATCATTTGCGGGTGCTGTTTCTTCCAATGAAGGAAGAGCGTAATCTTTGATGTGACAATATTCAACCTTGTCCATGTATTGTCCACCGATTTTCACACTGCCTTTGCTGCCAATAATGGAAATGCTGCTTTCCAAATTTTTATCCCAAACCGCAGTGGAATAATTGATGCTGCCCATTCCTCCATTTACAAAATTGAAACTCACAAAACCGGAATCTTCAAATTCTGTAAGTAAGTCATGCGTGAAATCTGCAAACTTCGCCTGAATATCTTTGATATCACCAAACATCCAATACAACAAATCTATCCAATGAGAGAATTGTGTGAACAGGGTTCCTCCATCCAAATCTTGCGTTCCCTTCCAATTCCCTTTTTTATAATAACGCTCATCACGATTCCAATAACAGTTCAATTGAACCATAAAAGTTTCACCGATGATTTTTTTCTCCACAACTTCCTTGATCCAAACTGCAGGAGGTGAATAACGATTCTGCATTACACAAAAAACATGCTTGTGATTTTGAAGTGCTTTAAACAATAAGTTTTCACAATCTGATTTATGAAGTGCCATTGGCTTTTCCACTACAACATGTTTGTTAGCTTCCAGAATTTTCATCGCATGTTGTGCATGCAATCCATTCGGCGTACAAACATTCACCACATCTATTTCAGGATGCGCAATCAACAAATCATCAACTGATTGGTAATATTTTTCTTTGATATCCGCTTGTCCAACGGCTTCTTTCGAAAGCACATCACAAACTGCAATCAATTCCGCATTGGCATTACGACGCACCATTTCAGCATGTCGTTTACCGATGTGTCCTTGTCCTATTACCGCAAATTTTATTTTACCCATAACAAACTTTTCAAATTCCAAATTTCAATTTGTCAGACTGAGTATCCCAACAGAATTGTTGGGCGTATCGAAGTCCAACTTTTCAACTTTACCCTTTTCCAACTTATATTTTTCATTGCTCTCTGGACAGGTTGCGATTCCTTCATTATCAAAATCTAAACGATGACCGAATTCACTCATCCATCCAATTTGTTTCGCCGGATTTCCGACAACACATGCATAAGGCGGAATTGTTTTTGTCACCACAGCGCCAGCGCCAATAAATGCAAATGCTCCAATATCATGTCCACAAACAATCGTTGCATTCGCACCAATACTCGCACCTTTTCCAACGTGGGTTTTTGAATATTGTCCTCGACGATTTACAGCACTTCTTGGATTCGTAACATTCGTAAAAACACATGACGGTCCAAGAAAAACATCATCATCACAAGTGACACCAGTATACAAGGAAACGTTGTTTTGAATTTTTACATTTTTCCCAAGCACAACTTCGGGAGAAATCACAACATTTTGTCCAATGTTACAATTCTCTCCAATGATACAAGCGCTCATGATGTGAGAAAAATGCCAAATCTTCACTCCTTTCGCAATGGTGCAACCTTCATCAACAATAGCAGAGGAATGGGCGAAATATTCTTTTTCCATAACGATATTAAGAGCGGCTAAGATAATTAAAAACAAGGCTGGCAGAGGTAAAAATGTGGATTTGGAGCGGTGCGTTTGGCTCAAAAAAGTGCTGCTTGTCCTGCTTTCCCTATTGCAAGGCAAAGCGGTCAATCAGGGCTAATCTACTATCGTTCGGTGCGCTAAATTTTCTATACAATAAATGAAAAGAAAGAATTAGGAGTCCATTCAGATCAATGGCAAATTGAAAATCCTATTCAAGAAAAGAAATCATTTCTTCTCAAACTCGCGATG
>CAIQQJ010000139.1 GCA_903873905.1 uncultured Flavobacteriales bacterium | reverse complement strand
GTTCGGAGATTGATTTTGAGAGTTTAGTTTTGAGTATTTAGTTCGGAGATTGATTTTGAGAGTTTAGTTTTGAGTATTTGGTTCGGAGATTGAACTATATTAGTGATATGAAAAAAGCTGCGCTATTTTTTTCATTTGTTTTGTTGAGTGTTTTTTTGAATGCGCAGAAGGATAGTTCAGTTGTTCTTAAAAGAAACAATTCTGTTTTTGTTGAAGCTGGAGGAAATGCTGGTTTTTATTTTTTGATTCCCTCCAATCCAATTTCCTTTCCACTTTCAATAAACTATGAACGATTCTTTTTTCATAGGAGAAATACGTATGCAACGGTTCGAATTGGATGCAGAATACCCAATCGACATAATGCTTATGCAGCGCCAGTTATGGCAAATCTATTAGTGGGCAATGTCCTTGGATTGAAAAGTTTGTATTTGGAATTGGGTGCAGGATATGAGATTTTTTTTTTACCGGACCACATGGTTCAGCAAATAGTTTATTGACTTCTGTGATTGGACTTCGTTTTCAAAAACCAAATCAAAGTTTTTTTTGGAGAGTTAGCTACACACCATTCGTAGGAATTGGAAGAATGATGAAAGATTTTCGTAGTGCCAATTCATTTGGAGTTAGTGTGGGTTTCACTTTTTGAATTCAAAAAAAGATTGTAATAGAAATGAAATTTGCCCCGTGCCGCCGTGTCTCTGTGGCATTTTTACGTTTGAAACTAAAGAGTTCTTAAATAGCCCCGATTGAAGCGGAAAGCCCCCAACAGTTCTGTTGGGGCCTTGCAGCGGAAAGCGGGAGAAGTGTCAGTGGAAAAATAAAATGGTTTGCTCCTGAAAAATCTTCTCGTAATTCAAAATTTAGAATTCAAAATCTAGAATTTCAACCGCAACATCAACTTCGCTTCTGTCTTTGTGTTCTTGTCAATCTCCGTTAGAGAACCGGCACTGATTGTATTCTGATTGTAATAGAACGTTTGTGAAATGCGGAAGAACAATTCCATTTTTCTGTTGATGTCCCAATTCACAAGTAAATAAACTCTGGAGCCTTTGTAATAATATGCGGGAACGGAAAATGTATTCGGCATGTCGTTTTCAAAAGCGTAAATCGCGGCGTTGTACGTGTCGGTTTGGAATAAGGCATAACGCGCGGAAAAGGATATTGGTGAGCCCATTTTTTTATACGTGATTTCTTGCCAGATCACAAAACCATTTTCTGCTTTCGCATTTGATTTGTGATATTGTGAAAACTCAACACGATTGCGCAAGCGAATGGAACTTCCAACGGGATACTGAATGTTGAAACGATAATTGTCTTGTGTGATAGGAATGATGTAATCAATCGGAACTGCATTGTCGCCTGAGTTGACAAATTTGTCGCGGTGGTGATAGCGGAAATACATATCGGTTTTTTTATCGGGCGTGAAATTCACTTGCAATAAAAAGTCCGTTCCACTGGAAGGCGCATTGACTTGATAACGCATCCATGGATAAAAAACGCGATCGAGATAAGTAGCGACTGTAATTTTGCGCATTGGTTTTGCCATCAAACCAAAATACACACCTCGTTCATTCGCAACAGTTGTTCCTTGTGAAAAAACGGAAGCGTACAAATTCTGAAAATCGCGACCGAGCCAGCGGGTGTGAATGGTAAATGCCAATCGCGGATCGAGACTGATTAAAACTCCATTGATGAAAGCCGTTCCTCCATTTGCGCTGCGTGCACCTTCACCGAAAAAATGAAAGTTGTGAAAACTCCAATCGTAATCGGCACCGACAACTGTATTTTGTTGTGCGGAAAATTCAAACTGATTGTACAATGAAAGACTGCGTTTCAAAGTTGCATCGTATTCGCTGTGCATTCCAGTAACACCGATTTGCAATTGTTTTCCTTTGTATGCGACATTGCCTCCATAAATAACTTCGGTCAATACTTTTCTATCGGCCATTTCAGAGGGCGTTGAATGCAGTCCAACGTTTTGCAAACTGCTTACTTCAAGAATGTCAATATTTTTTCCACCTGTTGTATCGGATGCGGTGATGTTTGCATCGCGTTTTTTGTCAGAGAAAAATGCTGTTCCTTCAATTTTTCCGAAACGCAAAGTTGTTGCAGCTCCACGAAGGAATTTATTTTCATCAACGGAAGTATACGGACGAACACCTTGCGCATTTTTTTTGTCGTTCAAGGTCATGGATGTCATTCCGAATGCGTAGCCGGTCCAAGCCGTGAGCCCTTGTCCGAAGCTGACTTGGTAATCGCCAACGACAGCCGTTTTCACATGGCCGATATTTCTTACGCAGAGATGTGCAGAATAAAAATCGAAACCGTTTTTCTGGGTGCCTTTAAAAAATTGTTCGCCAGCATCTTTGTCAGAAGTAATTCCTGCGCTGACGAAATTCCCATAAGTAAAACGATACCGTGCATAAATATGATCGGGCGAACCGAGATATCTCGAATTCGGACTTGCGGCAAGTGCGGCGCTATCTATTGGTGAAAAACCTTTTTGTTGTTCTACAATACGTTGTTCACGAATCATGATTTCACTTTTTCCGTTTTTCAACATTTCTTTGAAATCGAAATGTCCAGCATCGCTCATGTCGGCCACTTTTACATACGGAAGAATTTTATTTATGGTTGCGAGATCAAAACCATCGACGGTTTGCAATTCATAAATACTCATGAGTGAACCGAAACGAATTCGATGAGAAAGAAGATTGTCAATTTGAATTTCATTAAGCAACATTAAATCCTGCAACTCTTCTAGTGTTGCATTATTTAAGTTGAGTGGATGATCTTTATAATATTTTAAATTTTCAACGAGTGTTGTCAGATCAACACTTTCACTTCCTAGATTTTCAGAAAGATCTTCGATTTGTTGATTGAGCGGATCGTCGGTAAGAACGGAATCTGTTCTTGGGATGGTGTCGGTTTTTACTTGCGCGGAAATTTTTGTTGTGCAGAAGAAAGTGAAAAGTAAAATGGGGAAAATGTTTTTTCCACAGCGGCACAGCGACACGGCGTTTCCCAATATGGAGAACTTCGTTTTACTTAAAACCTTCGTGTTTTTGTGCTTTTGTGGCATTTTGATTTTCGAATTTCTAATCAACGTCTATTCAATTCCGTATTGCAATCCGATGGAAGGAGAAAATCCGAGTTGAGAATGGAAACTTGTTGCGATATCCAGACGAAGTTTTTTCATGACGATTCCAAAACCAAAAGCCATTAAGCCTGGATTTGAAGCAGCGCCTGCACGGAGATAGAAGCCGGGGATAGGACAATATTCAATTCCACCGCGGATGATTGGTTTGAAGTCCACATCTTTTTCAGCTTCGAGAGAAATAAAGACCTGATCGGAAAAACTGTAACGTGTTCCCAAACGCATGATGGTAGGAATACGTTCATCGAGTGAACCGCTGAGTTTGCTGCGTGTTGGATTGTACATGTGAAAACCGATGGTGAGATTTTTTACGGGCACTGCAATCAAACCAAATTCTCCAACGGCAGTGGAAGAAGAACCATAATTTTCAGCAATGTGTGTATTGAAATAATCGAGTTGAACGGAAGCAGCGAATTTCGGTCCGAATGTTTTTGAAAAACCGATTCCCGCTTTATTTTCGGAATATAATTTTCCAAGTCCGAGAGAAGTTACTTCCAATGAAAAAACGCCTGGTTTAGAAGGAAGGGCGGCAGCAAAACCACTTTGGCCAAGACCATCAACGAGGAAACGGCTTTCGTAAAATGCACCAGCTTGAAAATTCTTGATGAATGCAAGACCAGCCTGATTGTTTTGCGCATTCCATAAATCACCAGTGAGTGCTGTTCCGCAACCGGCCATGCCCTGTGAGCGTGCGCCAAGTGGAGCATTATCGCCTGCCTTTGCGAGGGAAAAGCTGATGACAAAAAGGGAAATGAAAATTGATCTCATATGAGGTAAAAGTAGGAGGGAAGAATGGGAATAGCAAGTGATGTTTGTAAGTCTTTTATTAAATAATTGTGCTGTTTTTAGTGCGTCAAAAAAATCAAGATCTGAAATTTTAATAGAGCGGAAAACGTGAAATTGCAGCTTGTGTAAGGGGAGTTCTTTTGAAACTGTCTACGCAATCTTGATTTTGTTTAAAATTGAGTTAATTCAGATGGATTTACGCTAAACAAAGGCTTATTTTTGTAATCACAAACCACGCACTATGCAAGCAAAAGTAAGTATCATCATGGGCAGCACTTCCGATATGCCAATCATGCAGGAAGCAGCAAAAATTCTTGATCAATTCAAAATTCCATTTGAGATCAATGCACTTTCTGCTCACCGTGTTCCCGAACAAGTGATGGAGTTTGCAAAAGGTGCGCACAAGCGAGGTATTCGTGTTATCATTGCCGGTGCTGGTGGTGCTGCGCATTTGCCGGGTGTTGTAGCAGCATTGACTCCAATCCCTGTTATCGGCGTTCCTTGTCGTTCATCCATTTCCCTTGATGGTTGGGATTCTCTTTTGTCTATTGTGCAAATGCCTCCCGGAATTCCCGTTGCAACTGTAGGAGTTGATGGTGGACAAAATGCAGGAATTCTCGCTGTACAAATTCTCGCTGCAGGCGACGATAAAATGTTGGAAGAAGTACTTGCCTTCAAGGAAAATCTCAAAACAAAAATCCTTAAAGCGAATGAGGATTTGAAAGCATTTCCATTTAAGTATAGAGTGGGCTAGGCGTTAGTCAGTTTTATTTAATTTTTCTTTTTGTCCCAAGGAAGTACTTCGTGAAAAATGATCCTTTAGCAGTTTGCTTAAAAATAAGATCACTCACACACGTTTATCGTGTCATTAATGATTATTATAGTTGAATCTCTTTTTAAGTAAGAAGGAATAGAATCATTTAAAGGTCTAAATAAAACAATCCTTAGATTTTTATTTTTCATGTCCAAATACTGCTCTTCTGTAGGAATCATTTCATAAGAAGGGATACCAGTATAAAACATCGCATCAACATAATTTCTTCCTTTTACATTAAAAATTACTGAATGGGTCGGTAACTTCAAATTCTGAAATATTTTTTTATTATTCTCCCATACTTTACGGCAATTGTTTTCTTGGCCAATGATACAATGCGTTTCATTCAATGATTTTATGTCAATTCTTGCAAATGCAAACCAACCAAGTAAAATGACGAGCAGTGTTTTGCTTATCGCAGAGGACATTTTTATTTTAGCATATTGTTTTATCAAATAATCCATTAAGAAAGCCAGTGAAATATAAATGGGGACAATTAAAATAGCGGTAAATGAAGGCATCTTAGTAGCCGCAAAAGAAAAAAGGAGGTACACAAACAACAACATTATGAAGAATGAAAAAAACATTTTCTTGTTTTCCATTTTCAAATAAAAAAACACAAGAGCTGGTAATAGAAGGTATGGAGCAATGATTCCAAAAACATCTCCCATTATAGAAAAATGATAATACCATTCGCCCCCGTGTCCATCAACCTCTTCAAAAAGATGTTTTGTAGAATAGTAATTGTATGATTTTGCAGCTTCCGCTGGATACCATTTGAGAATAAGGAGTTGCCATGGCAAAACAACTATCACAGTAATTAGTAATGAGAGAAGAATGTCCCAATATTTTTTAATGATAAATTTATTTGAAATCAAGCTGTAGATTCCCCAGCCTAAATAAACCAACAGTCCAACCATCCATTTGCATAGGATTGCAAATCCCGAGAAAATTCCAATGAGAACGATCCAATATTTTTTTCCAGAGTTATAATATTCCAACCAAGCCCAGATGCTTAATGATATGTAAGCAATAAATGAAACATCATTATGTTCTAATATTTGCCAACCGGAAACGAGTTGTAACATATAGGAAGATGACGTAAAAAGAAAAGCAGCATAATATCCTATGTTGCTATTGCCAAGAATTTTTCCAGAACGATAAAGTGCAAATACGTTTGCACAACAGAGTAACGCACTTGGTAAGCGAAGTGCAAATTCATTCACTCCAAATATTTTATAACTGATCGCAATTTGCCATAGAAAAAGCGGCTGTTTGTGAAGCCAAATATGATAGCGGTCCCACCGATCATAGGCCATGTTGACAAGTGTCTTGTCATACAGAGTTGGCATTAGTGGATGATTCATTAGGTTTTTTGCAACCAAAGCGTGGAAGCGTTCATCCCATGGATTCAAAAAAGGATCGAGAATGCAAGCAAATAGGAATAGGAGGAGGGCAGAGCAAAAAAGAAATGCGATTGAAAATTTCTCTTTTTTTATAACATGAAAAACAACACTAACAAACAGAAAAAGAAATCCAAAGAAGAACAGGATAGTTTTTTCGTTAATATATTCATTCATAGAAAAAAATGTACTAACGCGAAAAACAAAAAGGGGAATTATTTGTGATTTTTATCGAACTCAGCTTGTTGTTGCTGAACATACGGCAATGCGGTTTCAACGTTGAAGGTTGACTCTGAAATCTGAACACCATCCTTGAAATAAAACGTTCCCCAATTATAAACCGTTTTTTTGTAAATCCAACCTTTATTTCCAACAACAACAGCTCGCATGATAGTTGTTGCTCCTGCATCTTTAGATTCCTGTTCAGTTACACCTTTAGGATATTTTTTTACAATATCACTGATGTATTGATCCTTTGCAATGGAATCGTTCTGTGTTTTTACTACAACTGTTTTTGGATTCAATAATTCATCACACTTCTGCATTTGACTGATAGGCAATTTTTCAAATGGCTTTTCATCATGTGCTTGTTTGTATAAATCCTTTGCTCCCTTATAATCTTTCGCAGTGAATTTTTTATCCGCTTGCACCATCAACAGATCATATTTTTTCTGCTTTGCCGCATCAAATTTAATGTCATCCTGGATACGTTTTATTTCTGCCAATTTATCTTTTGGGTATTGATCATCGGGTTTCTGATTAGTTGCAGTTGTAAATGTTTTTTTCGCGCCATCATAATCCTTTACTTTAAACAAGCTGTCACCTTGAAGAATTAATGCATGGTAAGCTTTGTCTTTTGAATTAGCCGAAAGCAGTTTTGAAATCTCTAATAATTTTTGGGGAGGATAAGCCTCATTAGGTTTCAAATCTCGTGCTGCAGTGAATGCCGACTGAGCTGTTTCAAGATCATTAACTGTCATTGCAGAATCACCACGCGCTACATTCTTTTTGTATTTCGCATCCAAACTTAAAGATGCATTTATGTTATCATCACACAATTTAATTCTTTCCTTAGGATATGATTCCGCAGCTTTCACACCAAGCGCTTCCTGATATTTTGCTTTTGCACCTTCCCAATTTTTCGCACTGAATAATCCATCAGCCGCAGTAATCAATGCTTTGTATTGCGCGTCAATTGTGGCCGCACCCATTGCATCATCACAAGCCTTGATCTGATCTTTCGGATATTGTTCTGCTGATTTCAAGGCCGCAGCCTGCTGATAAATTGTTTTTGCTCCTGTAAAATCTTTTGCTGTGAATTTTGTATCAGCAGATTTTATCAAATCGGCATATTGTTTTTCCACTCCTGCGGAAGCGATAGCAGCATCACATTTTACAATTTGATCCTTTGGATATTGTTCTGAAGTTTTTATTCCTACAGCTTCCTGATATTTTATTTTGGCTCCAGCCCAATCCTTTCCAGTAAATTTCAAATCTGCAGAAGCAATTGCATCGGTATAAGCTTTATCCTTTGCAGCCGCACCCATCTGATCGTCGCAAAGTTTCATGCGATCCTTTGGATATTGCTCCGTAGGTTTTATTCCGGATGCTTCGGCATATTTAGAACGTGCACCAGAAAAATCTTTTGATGTGAATTTGGAATCGGCTACGGCAATTGCATCAGCATACAACTTGTCTTTCGCTGCGGCATTCATTGCATCGTCACATGCTTTGATTTTGTCTTTCGGATATTGTTCCGTTGTTTTTATTCCTGCAGCTTCTTGATATTTTATTTTTGCATTTGTAAAATCCTTTGCGGCGAATTTTTTATCGGCATCTGCAATGGCATCGTTATACTGTTTGTCTTTCGCTGCTCCAGCCATTTTATCATCGCATGCTTTCATTTTGTCCTTCGGATATTGTTCCGTTGGTT
>CAIQQJ010000138.1 GCA_903873905.1 uncultured Flavobacteriales bacterium | reverse complement strand
TTATTCTGCGGTGGCGTATTTCTTTTGGCGAAAACAACTTCTGAAATTCATGAGAAGATGGAAGAGGCTGATGATTCAGAAGAGGAGAAAAAACAGAAAAGTGCGAAAGTGCTTATGGTTATTCTTCAGATCATGTTAATTGATATTGTTTTTTCATTCGATTCCATTCTTACTGCTGTTGGGATTGTAAATGAAGTCATGATTATGATTGCTGCAGTTATTATTTCGATGTTGATCATGCTTGCCTTCTCTGAAAAAGTAAGTGTGTTCATTGAGAAGCATCCAACGGTAAAAATGCTAGCCTTGGCTTTCCTTTTAATGATTGGCTTCCTTCTTATTCTCGAAGCCTTCGATGTTGAAGTTCCGAAACCTTACGTTTATTCCGCAATGGCATTTGCATTCTTGGTGGAAATGTTGAATATGCGGGTAAGAAGAAAGTCGGTGAAGAAAAAGGATTTGAAAATTTGACGATTCGAATATGGATTGCTTACAAAAAATGGATAATTAAGTATCAAATTTTTATAGGCTCTGGCGGACCTGGGAATTTCGGTTGTGTTCCTAAAACATAAATGTCCAATACCGCTTTCACTCTCGCAAAATATTCCCTGAAACTTGTTCTGATGGAATATCTCGTGGAAACATCTTTCGCGTTAAATCCAATTGCATTTATTCCAAAATGATTGGCAATGAAAATTCCTCTTTCATTTTGAAATTCTTGAGAAACGAGAATGATGTTGGATTGCCCGAAAACCCATTTGCATCGCACAACGGAATCCAAGGTTCTGAATCCGGCATAATCAAGTGTGATGACGGAGTCTGGAATTCCAAAATCTGTCAATGCTTTTTTCATTGCGCTTGCTTCATCATAATTTTGTCTGGAATTATCACCGCTGACAATGATGTGTTTTATTTTTCCAGCATTCCACAATTGAGCAACCGCTTCCATTCGGTATTTGTAAAATAAATTCTCTCCGTAACGCGCATTCGGACTCGTGCCAAACACCAATGCCGTTGCACATGCAGGAACATCTTCGACACGATTGAACAATTTCCCTTCAGCGGATTTGTTAACAATGAAATTTGAAGTGCCTATGAAGAAGAGTAGAAGGATTGGCGTATAAATAAAAATCCAACGTTTCCATCTAGTGGAAAAAAACCATTTGAAAAAGGATTTTATTTTGGAGAACATTTCTGAAAAAAGGAATTACCGATTACCAATTACCAATTGCTTCGTGAATTAGGGCTTTAAAAATAAATCAATAATTGCGAACGTAACAAAAATTACACTGGCAATTCCGTTTGTTGTTCCAAATGCACGATTGACTCTGCTCAAGTCATTTGGTTTTACAATGCTGTGTTGGTAAATCAAAAGTAGAATGTAAATTCCTGATCCAATAAAATAAAATAAATGAGCGTTGCCATACCAACCAGCGAACAAAATTAATCCTGCAGAAATCACATGGAAAATTTCTGAAAGTCGTAGCGCTCCTTTTTTCCCGAGCCAAGCCGGCATGGAAAATAATTTATTTTCTCGATCAAATTTTTCGTCCTGCAAGGCATAAATCATATCGAAACCACTCACCCAAAAAATAACAGCGAACGAAAATATCAATGGAAGCCAAGCGAAATATCCTGTTACAGCAAGCCATGCTCCGATGGGTGCCAATGCCAATCCTATTCCCAAAATAACATGACAAAGCGATGTAAATCGTTTGGAATAACTGTAGCCAAGCACAACGAGCAATGCAACTGGTGAGAGATAAAAACAAATTTTATTGATAAAAAATGTAGTGGTCATAAATAAGATGGATGCACCAATCACAAAAAATATGGCAGCTTTTGGTGAAATCAATCCCGAAGGAATTTCGCGAATTGCAGTGCGCTCATTTTTTGCATCAAACTTTCTGTCAATGTATCGGTTGAATCCCATTGCTGCACTTCTTGCGAAAATCATGCACAAGATGACCAAGCCGAAAAGTGTGAATGAAAACTCAGCATGTATTTGTTTTACACCCAATAAATATCCCAACACAGCAAATGGCATTGCGAAAATGGTGTGACTGAAGACCACCAAAGAAAGGTAATTCTTGATTTTGGGTTTAATCGATTTTTTTTTCACTTGGAGAGTTGAAAATATAAAAGCATGATTAAGGGCGTTGAATTCAACAGCATTCCCACATAACCCGGATTAATCCATTTTGTTTCCAGCTGATAACGTGTGCTGAACAAAATGTAAATGCTGCTCAATAAAAATCCGGGAAGCATACAGATGAATGCGATGGGCGTTCCCCAACCAGGAAGCGGCGCTGCGATTGCTGTAACAATCCCAATTAAAAATCCAAGCCAACCGAGAATGGGAGTGAGTTTTTTCATTGCGGCAAAGATACGTTTGTTCGAGCGTAGTCGAGAACGCGTCAGGTCATTTTATTTTTACCTAAAAAGTTGTCGCAAATCTTAAAACAGAAATATTTTTTGATGTGAGAGAAATTCTTTTTTTTGGATTTTCTCGACTTCGTTCGAACAAACCTTTTACTCCACAACCAATTTTTCAGTTCTGGAAGATTTCTCATCACTTATTCTCACAAAATACATTCCAGCATTGAGTAGGTGTCCTGGAATTAAAACTGAATTTTCACCAGTTAGGATTTGTTTTGAGAATAATAAGGAGCCATTGACTGCAAATATTTCCAAGTGTGTAGAAGAAATTATTTCGCCAAAATTCAATTGAAAATCCATTCCATTATTTATGGGGTTTGGAAAAATATGAAATTTATTTTCGTTTGAAATATTCAAATCATGTGTAGCTAATGCACAATTCGTCATCATGCTGAAGGCGTCCACTTTTCCATAACCCCATGTGTTGTCGGGAAGTGCTGTTCCTGTAAATCCATCCGTGTGCGCGCAATAGGTGACTGCATTTTTTACATCTTGCCAATTGGCATTTGGGAATTGTTGCATCCATAATGCAGCGCATCCTGCTACACAAGGTGAAGATGCTGAAGATCCTCCATCGGCAACATGAAATCCACCAACACCTACATATTGTGGGGCGCCAGCAATAATTGAAGCCATTGAACTGATGACGCCACAAGAAATTGTATTTGCACCTGGCGCAGTGATATCTGGTTTATTTCTTCCATCACGTGTAGGACCAACGCTGGAATTCCACATGATATCGCCGGCTGTGACGGTGTTGTCATAAAAGACAACATTGTTATAATCCATCCAGGAAGAACGGTTCACATAATTGCCCACACAAATTGTTCGATTGGAACATTGAAAACCACTGCAAACAGTATAGGTGGTATCGGGGTTTTTGTAATAAATGATTTTCGGATAAGTGGCGGAAGATGGCAATGGATTTCCATACAAATCAAAACTCCAGCAATGAAATAATCCTGAACCAGTCAGCAAGGTGGAATAGTTGTAGCCAGTTCCAGAATCGGGAACGATATTGAATTCCATACTGTAGGCACTTCCTTGAATGGAACCATATTTATAAACGAGAGCCATTCGTTGACCCGCAGAATTTTTCAGCGTATCCGTTGCATAAATACCAAGATTACTTTGAATGTTTGAAAATGGCGTGCGACCACGATCAATAAAATTTCCATCTTGTACACAGCCGATTGCCATTTTTGCATTATTGAAATTAGTTGTATCCGCCCATAGCTGAATATAAATGTTTGAACCAGAATAAGAATACCAAGTTGTATTTGTATCTGTTGAAAGCGGATATGACAAATGCATTTTTAAATCTCCTGCATTGCCAACTGCGCATACGAAAGATCTCCCTTGTGTATTGAGCATAGAATCTATCATGAGTGCTTGCAAATCCTGTCCATCATGCGAACCGTAATAATCACCAACACTCGCATTGATCACACAAGGGCGACCAAGTGCCTGTGCTCTATCGTAAATATAGGCGGCCGCATCTGCAACTGCTACAGGAGAATTCACACCATTAAAATCGAGCGCGACCATAATGATATCTGATTTTGTTGCGACACCACTGTAATCAACAGCTGCTACTGACTGTCCGTTTCCTGCAGCGATTCCACTTACGTGTGTTCCATGTCCATAATAGGCCAAATCATTATGCAAACAAGTGCCTGCATTTATCTGGGCGCTGTCCCATACGGTTCCATAATTCCAAGGAGCAGGACCAGTACCGGTTGCATCGCGTTGATCCCAAATATTTAAAATGCGCGTTTTTCCATTGGCATCTTTGAAATCAGGATGATTGAAATCAATTCCTGAATCAATCAATCCCATAATAATATTTTCGCCATGATAGGCTTGGGAAAGTGGCGCCATTCCCGAATGAACTTGATTTATTCGTGACTGAACTTTCATTGTATCATTGAGAGGTTGCATGTTTATTGGCGCATTTCCAATTCTCACAATTCCTTCTTCCCTTGAAAAAGCAACCAGTTCTCCAGCGAGAATTTGTACAGAACAAATTGTTCCCTGATTATAACGCAAAAATCCGCCATGCTGTTTGGCCGCATTTGCAATTGCAATTGGATTTCCCTCTACGAGAATACCAATTGGAGTTGTAGGATTTAATTGAACCGTTTTATTGTAAAGTGAAAGTGGAATGTTCCAAGCTTGCTGACCGAAGGAAAGGAGGGGCAGGCAAAATAGGAGCAGGAGGCAGGAAAATGTTTTTTTCATTGGCGGAATATTTCAGTTTCGGTTATCAATAGTCAGAAGTCTGCAATATGAATTATCTATTTCTAAAGATACGGAATCTCTCCAAGACAAATGCTTTGCTTTTTTGTATAGCTGTTGTTTATTTCAACGATATTTACATCCTAAATGAGAATAATTTTCATCTTATTGTTTTTCAGTTGCGGACTTCTTCACGCGCAGAAAGATTCTGTTCTCTATAACGGAGATTTCAGATTTAAGGAAGGTATTTATCTGAATTATGAAAGTTTCCGTTTCAATAAACCCGTTCTTAAATCAGCGATTGTATCCGATTTTGATCGTAGTGAAATTGATTTCATTCGGAAAATGGCGAGTACACGAATAATCAGTTACAAAGACAGTCTTGGAATAGTGCGTGAAATTGCGACTGAAAAGTTGTGGGGATTCTCTGAAAACAATTCCGTTTACATTCGTTTCAGTGGCGATTTCAATAAAATTATGGTGGTGGGAAGTCTTTGTCATTTCACTGCGATGTACACAACTTATCTTTCAACCGGTCCAGTAACAGGAAGTGGGCAAACAGTGGGAAATCCTGTTGAGAGCATGCAACAATATGTTTTGGATATTCAAACTGGAATGATTCAGGATTTTGTTTTGCCTAACATGGAAACAATTTATTCACGCGATCCCGAATTGTATAAGGAGTTTATGGCATTGAAGAAAGGGAAAAGAAAACAGATGATGTTTATTTATTTGAGGAAGTTTAATGATAGGCATCCATTGTATTTTATGAGGTGACAGGTGACAGGTGGCAGGTGGCAGGTGACAGGTGACAGGTGGCAAGTGGCAAGTGACAAGTGGCAAGTGAGATTAAATAATTTTATTGGCCATTTATTACGCAGATTTTCGCAGATGTAAATTATACCATATCATTTCTGAAGACCTTTGTGACTTTGTGCCTTTGTGGCAATTTTTTTGCGTGAGGGATTGCAGCTACAGATTACGCTGATTTTCACAGATCAAAAAAGCGTTGTGTCGCTGTGCCTCTGTGGCATAAATTATTTTGCGTGAGGGATTGAGGTATTGTTGGAGCTCTTTTTTTCGACTTTTCCTCGAAAAAAAAGCGACTACCGAAAGCCCGACCTGAGGCACGAAGGACACGCCCTGAAAAGATTGAATATCGAATATCGAACACCGAATATCGAATATCGAACGGAAGGGTGGATTTTTCATTAGCACATCAGCAAATTAGCACATCAGCACATTGCTTTTTTCCCGATATTTGCCTTCCTAAAACAAAGTTTAATCTCCCATAAAATACGACCATGTCAGCAGAAGGAAGACAGATTATTTTTTCGATGGTGAATGTTTCAAAAATTCATCCACCACAGAAGCAAGTTCTTAAAGATATTTACCTCTCGTTTTATTACGGCGCGAAGATTGGCGTGATTGGTTTGAATGGATCGGGAAAATCATCATTGCTCAGAATCATTGCAGGTGTTGACAAGGATTACATTGGGGAAGTGCATTTTTCTCCGGGTTATTCCATTGGCATGCTCGAGCAAGAACCGAAATTGGATGAAACCAAAACGGTGATGGATATTGTGAAGGAAGGTGTGAAGGAAATCAACGATACGCTTCGTGAATATGAGGAAGTGAACAATAAATTTTCTGAACCGATGACCGATGATGAGATGACAAAACTCATTGATAAACAGTCGCGACTTTCTGAAAAAATTGAATTGCTTGATGCGTGGAATATTGAATCGCGCTTGGAGCGTGCGATGGATGCGTTGCAATGTCCGGAAGGTGATACGCCTGTGAGCGTGCTTTCGGGAGGAGAACGTCGTCGTGTTGCCTTGTGTCGTCTTTTATTACAACAGCCTGATATTTTATTATTGGATGAGCCGACCAACCACTTGGATGCGGAATCTGTTTTGTGGTTGGAGAATCATTTGCAATCGTATCCGGGAACAATTATTTCCGTTACACACGATAGATATTTCCTTGACAATGTTGCGGGATGGATTTTGGAATTGGATCGTGGAGAAGGAATTCCGTGGAAAGGAAATTATTCCGAATGGCTGGATCAGAAATCAAAAAAATTAGCTTCGGAAGAAAAATCGGAAAGCAAGCGTCGCAAGAATTTGGAGCGCGAGTTGGAGTGGGTGCGTCAAGGTCCGAAAGGAAGACAATCAAAATCGAAAGCGCGTTTGGCGAATTACGAAAAGATGTTGGGTGAAGATGTGAAATCGAAAGATGATAAATTGGAAATGTTCATTCCGAACGGACCACGTTTGGGAAATGAAGTGATTGAAGCGGTGAATGTGAACAAATCATTCGGCGATAAATGTCTCTATGAAAATCTGAATTTCAAATTGCCACCAGCAGGAATTGTTGGAATCATTGGACCAAACGGTGCGGGTAAAACCACGATGTTCCGTTTGATCATGGGAGAGGAAAAAGTGGATGGTGGAGAATTCAAAGTTGGACCAACAGTGAAAATCGCTTATGTAGATCAAGCGCACTCGGATATCAATCCAGAGCATACCGTTTTCGAAGCGATTACAGGTGGAACGGAATATGTGGAATTGTCAGGAACAAAATTGAATTCACGTGCTTACGTTTCTAAATTCCAATTCGCAGGACAAGATCAAGGAAAAAAAGTGAAAGTTCTTTCCGGTGGTGAACGAAACCGTTTGCATTTGGCATTGACTTTGCGTTCAGGAGCGAATGTATTATTGCTCGATGAGCCGACGAACGATATTGATGTGAACACGATGCGTGCCTTGGAAGAAGCGCTCGATAATTTCGCAGGATGTGCTGTAATCATTTCCCACGACCGTTGGTTCTTGGATCGCGTGTGTACACACATTCTCGCATTCGAAGGAAATGGTTCTGTTTATTTCTTTGAAGGTTCATTCTCGGAATACGAAGAGAATCGCAAGAAAAGGTTGGGTGATTCTGAACCGAGACGATTCAGGTATAAAAAGTTGGCGGTGTAGACTTCGATACATTTTTCTTTTTTGTCAGACTGAGTGTTCGAGGTACGAGAAAGTATCGAAGGCTGACAAAAAAGAAAAACACTCAGTCTGACAAATAAATTATAAAAACAAAAATTAACCCCTAAAATAACAATCATGAAAAAGATCATCATCAGTTTTGCTGTCGTTGCATCGTTTATGTCAATGGCATTTACAGGAACAAATGCTTGCGATGGTAACGAAAATTTCGTTCAGGGTGTAAAAACCAAAATGGGTTATTACAATTCTGATGGAAAACAAACAGGAACAGGAACTTCAGAAGTAACGAAAGTTTATACTTCTGGTGATTCCACTGTTGCGATTTTGAATTCTACTTATACTGATACAAAAAAGAATGAGCCGCATTCCAGTGAAGTTAAAATGGCTTGTGTGAATGGAACTTTTGTGATGGACATGAGCGGTGCTATGAACACAGCTTCTCAGCAATCAGGTCATGATATGAAAGTGGTTTGCAAAGGAAACATGATTGCTTACAAAACAAGTTACACAGTTGGCGAAAAGTTGGATGACATCAATATGATAATGGAAACATATTCCAATGGAAGTCTTTTCTCGACTACAAATATTGTTTTGACCAATCGCAAAATCGAAGCTTTTGATGATGTGAAAGTTCCAGCAGGAACATACAAATGTTACAAAATCAGTTATACTACCAATGTAACTATGATGATGGGAAGCATAAAAATACCAGGAATTAAGCCTTTCAATTCTGTTATGTTTTACTCTACCACTGCAGGTATGGTTCGTTCTGAATCCTACAAGGATGATAAATTGTCGAGTTACAATGAATTGTTGGAGTTGACCAAACCGTAGGAAATTTGTTAAGACGACAAGTTGAAAAGTTGTTCTGAAAAAATTCATTCGGAAAAAGGTTTTGGGAATGAACAATAGTTTCTAAAAAAACTTTCCAACTTTCCAACCTTCCAACCTTTCAACTTTTTTTTAAATCTGTCAAATGAAAAAGGCGAATCGAATTTCTGTTTTTTGTTTGGCGTTTTTTATTTTGATACTGTTTCAATCGTTTGATAAAAAGGTTGTACAGCCATCTTTGTTCGAGAAGGGGACGGTTTTTAATTACACTTTTACTGGAACAAATGGAGAAATTCAGGGAATAGCAGAAGTGAAAGTTGTTGAAGTATTTATTCGGAATGATACGACGTTTAGTGTTTCAAAAGTGAAGTGGAAAACGAAAGAGCATGGGAAATTAAAAAGCGAATTTCATTTTGAAAAAACAAAAGATGCTTTCATTTCGGAACTCATCAATTTGATTCCTCCGAATGTAAAACATGATCAATTACAACATGTTTCTGTTCATGGAAATCCAATTGTTTATCCCATTGCTCCTAGTTATGAAAAAACACTTTCTGGCGATTCCATTTTCATTCAATATGAATCGAAGAACAAAACACAATCCTCCAATTACATCATTTCTGATCGCAGAATATTTGCTGCCGATACCTCACTTCATTTTCAGGATTTTCCATTATGGAAAGTGACTTATACGGAAAGCATTCGATCCCCTGAAATGGCACCCAATATTCCATCTCGAACACGCTATGTGGAAGAATTGTATTCCCCAGAACTTGGAGTTGTCGAGGCGATTTATCGGGTTAATGGTGTAATTGAGCAGAAGAAGCGGTTGACAAAAGTTGAATGTCATTAAGGATTGTCTTTTCATTGACAATTTCCTGCCACCTACCCATTTTTTGCCTGCCGCTTTTCGCTAACTTCGCAGGAGTTTTCTCACAATAGAATATGGCAATAAATAAACCTTCCATTCCAAAAGGCACCCGCGATTTTTCACCCGAAGAAATGGTGCGCCGAAATTATATTTTCGATACAATTCGTGCGGTGTTCAAGAAGTATGGATATCAGCCGATTGAAACGCCGGCGATGGAGAATATTGAGACCTTGACTGGGAAATATGGAGATGAAGGTGATCAATTGCTTTTCAAGATTTTGAATTCACGTCCATTTGAAGCGAAAGATTCTGATAAGGAAAAAATGCGCGCTGCTTTCGAACGTACTTTAAGTCAAAATACAAACAGTGCAGATTTAACAGAACGAGCTCTCCGTTATGATCTCACCGTTCCATTCGCACGTTACGTAGTTCAACACCAAAACGAAATCACATTTCCTTTTAAGCGTTATCAAATCCAACCAGTGTGGAGAGCGGATCGTCCACAGAAAGGTCGTTACCGTGAATTTTTCCAATGTGATGCAGATGTGATTGGCAGCAATTCGCTTATCAATGAAGTGGAAATTGTACAGATGATTGATGAGGTTTTTACGGAATTGAAAGTTCCTGTTCTAATTAAAATCAACAACAGAAAAATTCTTTCGGGTATTGCGGAATTCATTGGCGAAAAAGAGAAAATAGTTGACATCACAGTTGCCATTGACAAACTTGATAAAATAGGAGTGGATGGCGTGAACAAGGAATTGCGCGAGAAACAAATTTCAGAATCCGCTATTGAAAAATTACAACCGCTCATTGTTTTCAAAGGCGATTACCAAGCGAAAATTGAATTGCTTTCCAAAATGCTTTCCAGTTCGGAAGTAGGAATGAAAGGAATCGAAGAAATCAAATTCATCTTCGAAACATACAATGCACTATCACCAATCACCAATCACCAATCACCAACAACTTTGGAATTGGATATCACCTTAGCAAGAGGATTAAATTACTACACAGGCGCAATCTTCGAAGTAAAAGCCAACGTTGGAACCTTGACAAGTTCAATTACAGGAGGTGGACGTTATGATGATTTAACTGGTGTCTTTGGTTTGCCGAATTTGTCGGGTGTTGGCATTTCATTCGGAGCTGATCGCATTTATGATGTATTGAATGAATTGAATCTGTATCCTGAGTCTGTTACTGCTGGAACTCGTTTGCTTTTCATCAACAAAGGTGGAAAAAGCGAAAGCATTTCTCTTTCTCTTCTGAAAAAAGTACGTGAACAGAATATTGCCGCTGAAATTTATCCCGACAATGTGAAATGGGAAAAACAGGCGAAGTATGTTGACGCAAAAAAAATTCCATTCACTGCAACCGTTGAAGAAGATGGAAAAATTACTTTGAAATGTAAGGAGAACGGAAAGTGGAATACATTGAATGTTTCTCTCGAAGAACTAATCAGTACAATAAAATAATTCTCCGCGTACCTCCGCGCCCCATTTGCGCCTCCGCGTTAAAAGCGAATTTCTTCTATGCAAGTCCACGAACTCTGTCCCACCAAATCACTCACGCTTGAAGTAGTTGCAAAACTCCTGAAAGAACTTCCACAATTAAAACTTTCCGCAGAAGCTGAACGCCGTGTGACTACTTCTCACGATGTGCTCACGAAAATTGTTGCTGAAGCAAACCGTCCGATTTACGGAATCAACACAGGTTTTGGTGATTTGAAAAATGTGCAAATCTCCAATGAGGAATTATCTCAATTGCAAACCAATCTTGTGATGTCACATGCATGTGGTACAGGCGATGCGGTTCCTGTTGAAATTGTGCGTTTGATGTTGCTCTTGAAAATCCAAGGTCTCATTCATGGAAATTCTGGTGTGCAATTGGAAACAGTTCAATTGATGGTTGTGTTTTGGAACAACGCTATTCTGCCTGTTGTATACGAACAAGGCTCTCTTGGAGCTTCTGGTGATCTTGCTCCATTGGCACATCTTGCATTGCCACTTCTCGGAAAAGGTGAAGTGAATATGTTCGGTACCATTCGTCCCGCAGCAGATGTCCTTGCAGAACTTGGAATTCAACCTGTGAAATTGAAAGCAAAAGAGGGGCTCGCCATTCTCAACGGAACTCAATTCATGAGTGCGTGGGGCGTGTCGAATGTTTTGCATGCAAAAAATATTTTGGAAGCGGCAGATGCAATAGCCTCGCTTTCACTTGACGCATTCGATGGTTTGAAGGAACCTTTTGATCCACGCTTGCATGATATTCGGCCACATCCGGGGCAAATTCAAACGGCCTCCCGTGTGCTGGAATTAATTGAAAAAAGTGCGATTGCGAATAAGCCACGTGAACAGAAAAAAGATGTGCAGGATCCTTATTCCTTCCGTTGCATGCCACAAGTTCATGGTGCATCACGAGACGCAGTGGCTTATGTGGAAAGAGTTTTTCTCACTGAAATAAATTCTGTTACTGATAATCCCACTTTATTTCCAAAACAGGAAGAAGTTTTATCAGGAGGTAATTTTCACGGACAACCCTTGGCGCTTGCGCTTGATTTTTTAGCGATTGCCATTGCTGAAATTGCCAATATTTCCGAACGACGTGTCTTTCTCCTCATTGCTGGAAAACGCGAACTACCTACGATGCTTGTTGCAAAAGCAGGATTGAATTCTGGATTTATGATTCCGCAATACACAGCCGCTTCAATTGTAAGTCAGAATAAACAATTGTGCACGCCGTCCTCTGTTGATTCAATTGTTTCTTCCAATGGGCAAGAAGATCATGTGAGTATGGGTGCGAATGCAGCTACGAAATGTGGACGTGTTATTCGCAATGTGGAATGTGTACTTGGAATTGAATTGATGACAGCTGCCCAAGGTTTGGATTTCCGAATGAAAGCGGAAAATATTGGAACTTCTCCGCAACTCACAAAATTGTACCTATCATTCCGTAATGTAGTTTCCTTTTTGGAAACCGATCGCGAAATGTATCCTGATATTGCCGCGGCTGAAAAATTTGTCCGTGGGTTTGACTTTTCCGCATTATGATGCGTCCTATTTTAATTTCATTCCTTGCATTTTTTCTTTTGCTCCAGCAAGTTGCTGCTTGTGATTGCAAAATGATTCCATTGAGTGAAAAAACATTGACCTCAAGTGAATTAATTTTTCTAGGAAAAGTTATTGCAATTTCCGGTTGTAATAAAACAGCTAAAGTCAGTTTTGCTATTGATGAATTATACAGAGGGAAATCATTTTCAAATGTCGAAATAGAATTTGATTGCAGTAGTGATTGTCAAATGAGTTTTGTTCCTGGACAAACCTGGTTGATTTATGCTACTTATAAATCATACGGCAAGGCAGAGGTGGGTTTTTGCAGTTATTCACGGCAGCAATTTGCCAATGAAAAGGAGGATTATAACACATCCCTTCACGGCATGACATTCAGCGATGAGAAAATTTGGTTGAAGAAAACTTTGGGAGTACAAACCTTGAACGTCAAAGATCCCGTGAACGAAGAACATCATGAGAATATTCGTCCACAAGGAATGCAAGTATTGGTTTACCTCGCTATTGGATTTATTTCTTTGATAGCGATTTATTTTGTTGGAAGAAAATATTTGAAATAGTATGTCCATACACGAACGATTTTCCAATTACAAACATCATCCTTGGCATGGTGTTTCTCCAGGTGAGGATTTGCCTAAAATAGTAACTGCATTTATTGAAATTATCCCTGGTGATACGATCAAATATGAAGTGGATAAAGAGTCGGGATATTTGAAAATTGATCGTCCTCAACTTTTTTCAAATACCTCTCCAGCACTTTATGGTTTTATTCCGCAAACATATTGCGGGGATTCGATTGCTGAATATTGCGCACAAGAATCAGGAAAAATAATCCTTAAAGGTGATGGTGATCCACTCGATATTTGTGTTTTGTGTGAGCGACCGGTTACGCATGCTGATATTTTATTGCGCGCAATTCCTATTGGAGGATTGAGAATGATTGACAAAGGAGAAGCCGATGACAAAATTATCGCTGTACTTTTGAATGACCCAGCTTATTCGCAATATGACGATATTTCAAAGTTGCCTAAACCATTGGTAGATCGTCTTCGCCATTATTTTTTAACTTATAAGGTGATTCCTGGTGAGACAAATCAACCGGTTGAAATTGATAAAGTCTATAATCGCGAGGCGGCACATGAAGTAATTCGTAGAAGTTTGTTGGATTACCAGACCTTGATTAACAATAAGAAATGAGGCCTTGGTTTTGCCTTTTAATTGAAAGTTTGAAATGGAGAATGCATTTCTGTACCTTTAAAACAATACTCAGTAAATTATGAAGGTCAACTTCATCGCTAGAAGATTTTTAATTCATGTTTTTCTTGTTCTGACATTTTTTGTTGGCACAGAATCTCTTCGTGCGCAGCAATATAATTTCCTAAAATATTCCGTTAAAAATGGATTGCCTCAAGCTCATATCAATTGTGTTTTTCAGGATGCTGCGGGATTTATCTGGATTGGAACGGAAGCGGGTGCATCACGATTTGATGGACAAGAATTTGAAACTTATGATGCTTCAAACGGTTTACGAGGCAATGAAGTAACTGCTATTACTGAAACCTCTCACGGAATTTTACTCGCTACTGATAGCGGAGTAGCAGTTTATTTTCAAGGCAAATTTAAATTCTACAAATCCGAATCTGGAAAAGATTTCTCTCGTATTTATACTTTTTTTACTGGACTTGCCAATGAAAATTTGATGGCAACTGATAAAGGATTGTTTCGATTTGAAGATGGGAAATATTATCATCTTAACACAGGAACACCCCTTGATGACCTTCCTGTACGAACAGGCTATCACGATGTTCGAAATAATCTTTGGATTGGAACGGAGAGTAACGGATTATTTGAACTGAACTATGAAAATGGTCGTTATTCGAATGTAGTTTTTCCAGAACAGGATAAAATTGTTAGTGCTCATATTCGTGGAATTGTTGAGGGTGAACAAGGCGAACTGTGGATTGCCACTTCCGATCAGGGATTGCTTTCCTACGATGGTCAAGCGCTCAATACAATTCAGCTTCCCGAAAAATTAAACACTAAATATTTTACTTGTCTTCAAAAAGATGCTTATGGTGATATTTGGTTAGGTACTTGGGGAAGTGGCGTTATCCGTTATACAAAATCTGTTTTCAAGGCATACAGTGGAGCAAATGGCTTGGGTGATGATGTGGTGACGTGTGTTAGTTCTGATCATCAAGGAAATACTTGGATTGGAACTTATTCATCAGGATTGGTTTTTTTCTATGGAGACCAGTTTACTTCCTTAACCGTTAAGGATGGATTGCCTGACAATAATGTTCGCGCAATTACAGAAGATGATGATGGGAATATGTGGTTTGCGACACTTGCTGGAATTGTAAAATACGATGGAATTGACATTCAGTTTTGGAATGAAAAAAACGGATTGAGTTTTAATCGCATTGGTGCGCTGGTTACTGATGGGAAAAATATTTTTGCTGGAACTTTAAATGGTGATGTTAATATTATTTCAAACGGAAAAGTTAAAATAGTGCATCCGCCAAAAGGAATTGAGCTTGGTGAAATAATAAGCATGTTATATACCAAAGACGGTTCTGTTTGGATTGGTACTGTTTCGAATGGGTTGTTTCGTATTGCAAATGAAAAAATCGAATCCATAAATACTGGAAATACTTTATTACGAAATCCAATCTGGTCATTGTTTGAATCGGAAGATGGGGTTATATGGATTGGAACTGGAAGAGGAATGTATTACATGGAAAATGGTAATGCAGTAAAACCAATTTGCACAGGTAAAAATCAACCATCACTACCTGTTTATGGAATTCAAGGAGATAAAACCTATATCTATTTTGCATCTCAGCGTAATGGAATTTGGAGATATAATAGGAAGGCTCAAAAATTTCAGCGCCTTGATAAGTCACAAGGTTTAAGTAGTGATTTTACCAATGGGATTTTGAGAATTGATGAGCGTTCAATGTATGTTACTACCATGGTGGGAATGGATAGAATTGTTTTCAATCCGGACACCCATCAAGTGCGACATTTTTTATATAGTGAGGGAATTGGAACGGATAATTTTAATGAAGGTGTAATTTTTTACAGTAAGGATGGGCGATTGTGGTTAGGTTCCACAGATGGTGTTATTATTTATTCTTCTGCGAATGAGCGGAATAAAATAACAAGCCCGCATATTGAAATAAAGTCTGCTTTATTATTCAACCAAGAAACAAATTGGGAGGAATATTCTGATAGTCTTTTGAGAAATGGATTGCCATTTCAACCAAACCTTCCTTATGATAAAAATCAAATCACTTTTCATCTTTCAGGAATTCAATTTGGTGCTGGAGTAAATGTTCGCTACGAATATATGTTGGAAGGATTCGAAAAAGATTGGATCCAATTACCAGATGGAAATTCCGTCAGTTATTCCAATCTTCCTCCTGGTGATTATCGCTTTCAAGTGCGTGCTGGAAACAGCAGCAATGTTTTTAGCGCACCTTATATTTTCGCTTTTACAATTTCTCCTCCATTCTGGGGAACATGGTGGTTTTTCCTGTTGGTAATGGGATTTTTATCTTCAATTGGAATCCTTCTCATCTTTTTGTACCAACGTTTCAGAACAGATTTTGTCCGCCGACACCGATCATTCGCTGATTATGTTTTGAATGCGGGAAGAATGTTTTTGATCTGCGCCGGAATATTATATCCTACATCTGGATATTTATGTCATGTATTTGATTTAAAAATGATAATGCAGGAAGCGATTCAGGTTTCAATCGGAGTGCTGCTTTTAGGCTCTGGAATAGCTACGTTTTATAATCCTTTTGCAAGAAAATATGTTGGATGGCTTTCACAATTGGGATTAAGTCTGTTAATAATCCATATTCTTTATTTGAATCACCTGAATCATCTTCATCCAGTGACCGTGGTGATGCTTGCTGCCGCATTGGGAGCTGCTGGTATTGTATTGGATAATATTCGAACAACAACAATTTTCACCTGTGTCCTTTTGATTACAGTTGGATTATTAATGTTCGCGACAGGAAATGAAGCACTCTATAACCGATGGATATTTTTATTCAACGTTATCGTTTGTCTGGTTATAACGTTCATATTGGTGCTTTCCAGATTAAATTTATTGAACCGACTTGTTTTCGCTGATACCACAATAAATAATACACGAAGTCTGGTTATTGCTGCTGATGAAAATGGGAAAATAATTTTCGCAAGCCGAAGTATTCGTTCAATTCTAGGATATACGGAGGAAGAAGTGTTGGGTGATGGTTGGTGGAAAATCAGAACAGATGATCCGGAAGAAAATGAAAAAATCAAAAAACAAATTCATGATACAAATGAGCCGACTTCGGTTTATGTTACTGCTTTAAAAACAAAAAATAATACGATCAAATGGATTCAATGGGTGGATACTGTTCTTGAAGGTGGAATTAAAGTTGGAATTGGATTAGATATTACTGACCGTCGAGAAATAGAGGAGCGGTATAGACATATTGTGGAAGCTGCCATTGATATTATTTACACTGCGGATTACAAGGGGAAATTCACATATATCAATTCCGTGACAACGAAAATCACGGGTTATTCCAATGAAGATCTGATTGGTCGTCACTTTACTGAAGTTGTGAAACCGGATTACATGGAAGAGGTTCGGACGTTTTATGCAAAACAATTTAGAAAGAGAACTACTAATACCTATTTTGAATTTCCAATTTTCAATAACATTGGTGAAACCATTTGGCTTGGTCAAACGGTTAGGCTTTTGTTTGATGAAACACATCCTACACGTGTAACCGGATTTCAAGCCATCGCGCGAGATATCACGGAGAAGAAACGTTATGAGGAGGAATTGGAAAAACTTTCTTTGGTTGCAAGCGAAACAATTAATGGTGTACTCATTTGTGATCCGAATGGACGCATCGACTGGGTGAATGAAGGCTTTACACGAATCACAGGTTACACACTTGATGATGTGCTTGGAAAATTACCTGGAGATGTTCTGGCTGGTGATCGCACGGACGCTAGCGCAATTTCGTTGGTGCGTGAGCAATCGAAAAATGCGGAAGGATTTCATAGGGAATTTTTGGTTTACAATAAACAAGGATATGAAATATGGATTGCTGTTTCCAATACTCCAATTGTAGATGAAAACGGAAAAATTCTTAGGCAGATTGAAATTTTCAACGACATTACCGAAAAGAAACGATACGAAATTCAGTTAGACAAATACTCCACGCGCCTTGAAACATTGAACATGGCAAAAGAGGAATTGTTGCGGTCTGAAACCCCAGACGAAGTTGCTCACAATGTTTTGGGAAGACTCGCCGAACGAATTACTTATCTGAGGCGTACTTCACTCGCGCTTTTCAATGAGCGTGATGGAATTCTTGAAATGCTTTTTGTTTTCAGAGAAGGGGAAGGAAAACTTGGAAGAATAATTATGCCTTTAGAAAGTTTTAGGAGTCTTCCTAATCTAAGACAGAATACGCATTTCCTTGTGAATGATCTTTCCGCCCAAATGGATCTCTCAGAGTCGGACAAGGAAAATCTGGAAGCTGGTGTTCGTTCCTATCTCGTAATGCCACTGTTCGCTCGCGGAGAATTAATAGGGTCTATTAATATCGGATCTGCTAAAGCCAATGCAATTTCGTTTGAGGATATTGAAATGATAAGAGAAGTTGCCGATGCGATGGCAAATACTTTACAGCAAATGAATTATCGCGGGATCATTGAACAGAAAAATAATGATATCTCTGCAAGTATTTTATACGCAAGAAGAATTCAAGATGCTATCCTTCCACCTGAGGAAATGTTGCGTGATCAGATGGGAGATTTATTTGTTTTATATAAACCAAAAGATGTTCTCAGCGGTGATTTCTATTGGGCTGAAAAACGAGGTAACTATACTTTTGTTGCGGTGGTAGATTCAACTGGACATGGAGTTCCTGGTGCTTTATTGAGTCTGATGGGACAAAATCTTTTGAATCAGGCTGTGCATGAACGTAATTTAGTGCGTCCGTCTTCAATTTTGGATTATCTAAATGCGGGAATACAACATACACTCAATCAATATAAATCAATTGGTGAGTTACGTGATGGAATGGATATTTCACTTTGTGTTTTCGAACATGAAACAATGAAAATGCAATTCGCTGGAGCTATTAATCCGATGTACATTATTCGCGATGACATGCTTATTCAGTCGAAAGGAAATCGCTTTTCAATAGGAAGCTATTTTGATAATAAAATGCGACCGTTTACAAATCAGGAAACGGAATTGCAGGAGGGCGATGTTATTTATTTGTTTACGGATGGATTTTCAGATCAATTCGGAGGAGAAGATGATCGCAAATTATCGCAGCGTAGATTTCAGGAAATCTTGATGAACATTCACGCTGAAGAAATGTCTGTTCAGAAACGAATGTTGGAAGTGCAATTGAAAAACTGGATGCATGATGATGTGCAGACGGATGACATCTGTGTAATTGGAATTAGAATTAAAAAGAAAAACTAAAATATTTTTATGCTCAACGTAATTTTTGAAGACAATCATTTAATCGCAATCAATAAAAAATCATCTGACATCGTGCAAGGTGACAAAACAGGTGATATTCCATTGAGTGAACATGTGAAACGTTATCTGAAAGAAAAATATGATAAGCCTGGTGAAGTTTATTGTGGCGTCATTCACCGTCTTGATCGACCCGTGAGTGGGGTTGTATTATTTGCCAAAACGGATAAAGCACTTTCCCGAATGAACGAAATGTTTCGTACACGCGAAATAAAAAAAACATACTGGGCAATTGTCGGAACAAAACCTGAAAAAGATACTGGAACATTGGTGCATTATTTGAAGAAAAATGAAAAGACCAATAAATCACACGCAACTAAATTTGAAGTGGCTGGTTCTTTGAAAAGTGAAACCGAATATAAACTCATTGCATCTTCCGATCGTTATTTTCTTCTAGAGGTTGAACCGCATACAGGCCGACATCATCAGATTAGAGTTCAGCTTGCATCAATGGGTTGTATCATTAAGGGTGATTTGAAATACGGAGCTCCTCGATCAAATAAGGATGCCTCTATTTGTTTGCATGCAAGGAAATTGGAATTTATGCATCCTGTTAAAAAGGAACCGATTACAATTATAGCTGATGTTCCTGAAGATCCGTTGTGGAAAGCCTTTGAAAAGATGGTTGTGGAAAACACCAAGTAAATCCATCTATCGATGGAGGTTGACCTTTTGCAAACTTTCACATTATAGGTAGACCAAACTTCCTATCTTTAAAGCATAAGGGCTCTCTAAAATTATGCTCATTCGTCGTTTACAATATTGGTCAAATTATACGGTTGTCCGTTGGCAATTGTTGTTAAGCGCGCTTTTGATTTGGCTTACTTGGCTTTTTCTTAAGGACAAGTACGGGCATGATGCTGATGCAGATACATGGGAAGCCATGGCCAATTTCTTTCTTGTTATCCGTTGGACAGTTTTTTTTCTCTTTACGTTCAGTTTAATTACTGCTTTTTGTTCGTGGATATTTTTTGTCATTCGAAAAAAGAGAAAAAAAATAGGATTACAAACACAATTTGGGGACTCACAAACGGCATCAGGTGGAGCACAAGCAGGAAAGGTTCCAATTACCATTTTACTTACGGGTGTTCTTCGTCCATTCCTTGGCGCAATTCGGGCGCGATTGATTTTTTCTAAAATGAAAATGTCATCTGCGATTTTGCTGGATGAAAATGTTTATCCGAAAAAAGGTTTTATTCGTAAAGCCATTCGAGGAACTTCTGAAACCGATTTGCATGATCGAGGTATTTATGATGTGGAAGAAGTACAACTTCAATTTTGCGATATGTTTCGTTTAGTTGCAATTCCTTTTACAATTCATCTTTCACAGCAACTGTATACATTGCCACAAGAACAAACTGAAAAAAATGTAAAGGCTGAACCGAATACAACGGAACAGCAAATGCAAAGAATTGAAATTCCCAAAAAAGTGGAAGGTGAATTTATCAATTATAAGGATTTTGAATCGGGTGATGATGTGCGAAGAATCGTTTGGAAAATTTATGCGCGTAATGGACAATTGGTGGTTCGTATTCCTGAAACGAAAGATCCATATGCTTCGCATTTGTATTTTTATGCAAGTTTTTATAACGGACTAAACAATTCCTCTGAAGGAATTTTTGAAAATGAATTGCTAAATTGCTACAAGGATAAAGTGCGGAATATTTTTGAAGCCTTGCAGAAAAATGGATATGATGTGCGAATCCCTTATGACCAGGAAGTGCAGAAACTTTCTGGGATGAGCGATAAGAAAAATGAATTGTTTCATATTACTGCTGCTAACTGGCAGAAAGATCAAGCCCCAACTAAATATGTGATCAATTCAAAAGCGGCATTTGTTTGTATGTCTGCGCTTACGCCTGCAAATGAAGTCGCGCAGTTATTGGGCAATTTAAATTACAATATTCCTGTTGTAGTTGTGAAATTGTCGGATGCAATTGTTTCACCTTTCAGTTTTAAATTTAAAAATCTTTTTTTTATTCCTGAAAAAACAACAACTGATAGTTTGCGACGTCCATGGTTGCTGTCTCCATTGAGAAGTAAGCTTCAGAAGAATGAACGTGATATTTTTAGAATGCTTCAGCAAAGAGGTAATGGTTGGATGATTTCAGCAACGGATAGGACATGAATAATCAATTGACAACACGCAAAAAAATTATGCAGCTGCTTTTCCGCTTGCTGTTTATCGTTGGACCTACGGTTGTGATTGCCTATGTTACGCTGAATGAACTTAATTTATCTTACACAAAATTATCTCCGCCAGTTGGAAGTCAAGCTTTGTTTTTTGGTCTTGGTTTAGGGATCGCTTATATTTTCTATTATTTCCGTGCACGATTTATTTTGACATTCATTATCTTATTCATTGTGTATTGGATCATTGATCGCTCTATTTCACGGATGCCTGGAGAGTTTGATGTTTTTTATATCGCAGTTACATTCAAATTATATTCCACGCTTTTTATTATCGGTTGGATTATCGGTTTTCTGCTTGCTCGCGTAAAATTCACACATATTTTTCTGTCTGTTGTTTTCATTATTATCACAATCATTGCAAACAACCAACTTGTAAATTTTGATTTAAGCACATTATTAAAACATCTTTTTCCTGCTTTTGCCTACGCGATGTATATGTTGTTCATTGCTCCTCCATTGGCCGATGCTAACGAAATTAATTTGAAAAAATCTGGCAAGCGATTGTTGCTTAGCATGGTTTTTCTTGAATTGGTATTCCTCACTTTTGCTCTTGTGCGCGAACACTTCGGTCCGAAACTGGATGCATCTTCAAAACATCTTGGTGAGAAACAGGGGCAATGGGATGGAGGAAAGGATGGTGATAAAGGAAAGAAAAATCCATACGATGAACGCAAAGGACTATTAGAACGCGGAAATAAAGGGGAGAAAGATGGAAAAGGAGGCAAACCAGATGAAGGGGATGATGGTTACAAAATGAAAGACACAATGAAAATGTCTGATAAAATGAGTCAGGCAGATTACGTTATGTTTTGTGCAAAACTGAAAAACTATTTCCCGAATGGTTCTCCAAAACCACTTTATTTCGTTTATCATTATCTCACAAAATATGATCCAATAAAAGAAAGTTTTATTCGTGATACGGCGATGCCATATTTCGATGAACTGAATTGTGATCCATCCTCATTGGAGATGTATCGTTCGAAAATGGATAGTACGGTCATAAAAAATTGTCGTGCATCAAAAAAACGTTTGACTGTTGTTGCACAAGTTTACATTTCCTCTAATACTTGGAAACATGCTTTGCTTGCTCCTGCAAGTGCCTATTATGTTCAGGCAATTCCAGTTGATAGCGGTTACAAAAAAATGTTCCGTTCCGCTTACAAGGTGAAATCGTATACTTCCGAATTGAATAATGCTTATTTCGTTTACAATCCTTCTGCGAATCCGCAATTGGAAGGTTATCAGCAGGAGCGTTATGATGAATTGCGAACTGTTGCGGATTATTCCCATACGGATACATCCTTGTTCCGATACTATACACAAATGCCGAAAGGAATTTTGTATGATTCCATTACACAATTGGCAAAACGAATTACGAAAGATGCGCATACGCCAGTGGATAAAGTTATTGCCATACGCGATTTCTTTTTGCAGCGTGATAAAGAAGGTAAAAAAATATTCAGATACACATTAACACCAGGAACAGCTAGCGATCCAAATATTCCAAATGCTTCCATGCTGAATACTTTTATTTTCAAAACACATGCGGGATATTGCACGTATTACGCTGGAGCATCTTTATTTTTATTGCGATCAATTGGAATCCCTTCACGATTTACAACAGGATTTGCAACGATCGATCGATCTGATAAAAACAAAGGTTGGTATTGGTTTTACGCAAGTCAGGCACATGCATGGACGCAAGTTTATTTCCCAGGTTATGGCTGGCTTGATTTTGATATGACCATTGGTAATGATGACCAGAAAGATGCGCCACGACCTGATGGAACACCACCACTTCCTCCACCAGAGCCATGGTTGGTTTTGGATGGAAAAGCAGAATCAGTTCCTGACTTAACTTCAAAACGATTTGATATTTCATTCAATAAAATTGTTTTCTACAATGAAGATTTTCGTTTGAATAAGACGTTCACTAGAAAAGTGGATGCTTCTGTTTGCCGCGTTTTTTATGGTGAAAAGGATACAACACTTTCTTGCCTGAAAATGGGCGATTCCTTGGTTGTTGTTTCATATGATGATGCTGCCAAAAAAGTTCCCCTTCCTAATCCTGATTTGAGTATGGAAGCACAATTGGAGAATTTTCCAAAACCTATTATTGCTGATGAAATTCACATCAAACTAAGGGATGAGGATCGAAAAAAACAAGAAGAAGAAAAAACAGTGCAACAAAAAAGTAATGCGAAAGAAATGACCTGGGGTGAAATTATGACACGCTTCGCGATTTTTTTAACGGGACTTCTTATTTTGCTTTTCTTGTTTCCTGGATTCTGGTTATGCTGGTTAGTAATGCGCTATAAATTCTCGAAGGACCCACGTTCGAAAGCGGATCGTGTTTATCGTTTGGCATTGTATCATTTCCACATGGCAGGAATGGAACGCGAACAGGAAACACCATTGCAATACGCTACCCGTAGAATTGATCCGATTTTCCAAACAGCATTTACAGGATTCATGCAAGTGTTTTTACGATTGAAATATGCCAATGGAGAATTAATGCAAGGAGATGCTGAATTAATTGAGGCATTCGGAAAATCAATTCGAAAAGCGGCAAGAAAGAAAACGGGATTTTTCAGAATGATTTGGAATTACTTTAATATTTTCAGAGCCACTCGCTTTTTTCGTCGACCAGAAGAAATCAAATTAGAAGAACAAGAACAATTCTTATGATAGATCAAACCCAAGCCAACAACACCAACAGCGGGAAGCTGTTAATACTTACGGAGAACATCGGAAAGATTATCCGCGGAAAACCGCAGGAGGTTAAATATGTTATCACAGCAATGCTTGCGCGTGGACATATTCTTCTTGAAGATAATCCAGGTGCAGGAAAAACTGTTTTGGCAAAAACACTTGCGCAATCCATTTCTGGTGGATTGGATGAAGCGCCCTTGACAGTAGAAGGAACTGTTGCATTCAAACGAATTCAATTCACTCCCGATTTGTTGCCAATGGATTTAATTGGCTCACATATTTTTGATGATGATAAAAAAGAATTTGTTTTCAAGAAAGGGCCTTTGTTTACCAATGTACTTCTTGCAGATGAAATTAATCGTGCATCGCCAAAAGTGCAAAGTGCGTTGTTGGAGTGTATGGCGGAAAATCAAATTTCTTCTGGCGACAAAACTTTTCATCTTGATAAATTCTTCTTTACCATCGCAACTCAAAATCCGATTGAGATGGAAGGAACTTATCCCTTACCAGCTGCACAACTCGATCGATTTTTTATGAAGATCAGTTTTGGTTATGTAACGGAGGAAGTGGAGTTGGAGATTTACAATAATTACATTGCGATTGGTGATGTGAAAAATACAGTGAAGCAGGTACTTACTTACAATGATATCATCCAATTGCAGCAAGAAGCGGAAAATGTTTTTTTGCATCCTGAGTTGGTGAAAGCAGTTGTAAATATTGTTCAAGGAACACGTCGACATCCGGAAATTACATTGGGTTGTTCAACACGAGGAGGAATTATTTTTATTAAATGCCTCAAGGCATGGGCGCTTGTGAATCAACGGAATTTCGTAATTGAAGATGATCTTCGTGCCTTGGCGCAACCTGTTTTACATCACCGATTAATGTTCCGTAATCGTGATGCATCTCGTTTGGCTTTACAACAAGTTATTGATCACGAATTGGAACGATTGGCTAAACTTAGAATTGCAGGTTAAGTGAACTATTTTTCGCGACATATTCTTTTGTGCACAATGCACCGAATCAAGAAAAACTTTCTTTGGATCTTTTTTCTATTGCCATTGCTCGTGCATGGGCAATCCAGTGTTCGAGTTAGGATTGATGAGGATCGACGCTATCTGGATTATACAGATGAAAAAACATTGGAGAAAGCACGTGGTTTTATTCGCGAAGACAGTACTTTTTATATTGGATATATGTATCGAGGCGCATTTAATTATACGCGTGCGAATGATGAGCTTGGGTTTCGACAGGATATTGTTGATTTGGAAAAAGCGATGCAACTCATTGAAAAAGATTATGACAAACAATTGCGAACACGAACAAGCGATATTTTCACCTACATGCGTGTGAGCAGTTATCAGAATGATTATTGTAGCATTTCATTTTGGTTGGAGAGCAGTTATCAGAATATTGGTGAACCACAAAAGGCTTTCGAAACTGTGATACGTTTTCACAATCGAAACTTACAAATGGAGCAGGGGATCGAATCCTGCAACTCACTTGCTTGGATTTACCATCGCAATAGAATGTATACTTCTAAGGATTTTCCTTTTCTGAAAAATACGGTGAAAGAAAATGATTCTATCGCGTTTAAATATCTCGATTCTGCTCTACTGAAAATCAAGAATGATGCAGAAGTGAATGTTGGAATGTTTGACGCGTCTTATTTGAATCGACAATATCTCTACACCTATCATTACAAGGCAATTCTATTCGACTATAATCTTCAAATGGATTCTGCACAGCTTTATTACGATGAATTAATTCGTACAGGATACTACAGCAGTAATAATTATGCGGAATTCAAAATGGCAATGGGAGATTTTCCTGAGGCTGATAATTATTTTAAGGAAGCTGAACAACGTGATGGCTCGCGAGAAAAACAAACGCGGGAATATTTTTATATGCGGGGAACACTCGATGAATATCGTGGTCATCCGGAAGAGGCAGATTCCCTATTGCGAAAAGTGTTGGATGAACAAGGTGCATCTCCTGGATATGGATGGCATTCGATAGGTTTGGCAAGAGCACTTCATTATGAGGGATTGACATCCGAAAGTCAGGATCGCATCAATAAGGCGGGAAATTTTGATGAGTTGCATATTGCCACAACTTGGGGACAAGAGCAGTATGATCTTGCTGTTGCAACTTTAAATTACACCAACAAATTGCAATTTAAACAGGATTATTTTTTTGAAAATGATGATTGGTGGTTCTGGTTGAATCCTGTGAATTGGTATAAGTATGCCTCTTATTCGTTTGAGGTGAATGACACAAAACTTATTTTGGGTTCAATGGTGGCCGCAGATCCAGAACGCGATAAAGTAATTTACACACTTTTTTCTTCTGAGAATCTCGTCAATTTTGATGAAGTATGGAATATGATTGATGGTTTCGGAAATAAATATTTCATTGATGTTTATTCGAAATTGTTGCAAGATGACAAACGTCCAAAATTGAAAAAGTATTTCAGGTATTTTTTGGGAAAACTTTATTTGTCGGAAGGAAATAAGTCTGAAGCGAAAAAATATTTTGGACAAGTATTGGATGATCCGGAAATCAATGATGAATATCAAAAGCTTTTGTGTGCTCGTGCGTGCGAGGGAATGGCTCTGACGAGTTCTACAGAAACCGACAAAGAGTTTTGGACTTATAAAATGTATGAATCATTTCCTCAATTGGTTCCACATTCTGATTTAAAAATGCGTTTTCGAATTGAAGGAGATACAACAGGAACTGGAAAAGGAAGATGGATTGCGTTCGCATGGATTTTCGGAATTCTTGGTGTTTCAATAAGCCTTTTATTATTTCGAATGAAAAAATTCGGGAATATAAAAGTGCGTACTGTTGTTGTTTATTTGCCCGTGTTTGGAATGGGAATATTGAGTGTCATATTTATTGGTGCAGCAATAAATGCGGGTTACGGAAATACAAGGCAACAAATAATTGAAGGATTGAAAAATTGCAATATCAATTTTACCAATGATATTAATGCTCCTGTTATTGATTTTGAATCATCCGACACAAAAGATGCTACTGAAATTGAATATACTGTTCGCATTGCTGATGGTTCAACAGTTATTACAAAAGGAGTTCTAAGAGTTCCAATTGATCAAATTTCAGATAGAGGGAAATTATTGGCCTATCGATTGTTTGGAATTCACAAGCAACAAATAGGTGAGGAGCCGAATCCGGTTGTGATCAAGAAGAAGGATGAAAAGAAAAAATCCTAATTGAAATTATTATTTCCGCTTCTTAAATCTACTTCTTCAGCCAAGGCTGTTCGACGAAAACTTTTACAATCAACACTACTCCTGAAATCAATAATACAAGTCCTGCGAGCATATTGACTTTGTGAATGACCTTTTCATTCAAATAACTCTTGATTTTATGTGAAGCGAGTGATTTCAAGATATCCGTTCCAAGAACGGTTGCGAGTGTTGCAACGAAAAAGGAAATGATGAGTGAATTATTGTGTTGCAGTTTATTTGAAGCAAGACTAATTGCACCAATCCAAAGAAAAATCACAAAAGGATTGAAGAGATTCATTAGAAATCCTTTTAAGGCACTTGATCCATGTGTTGGTTTTTTTAATTCAATAAGTTCTCCATCTACATTTTGAACCACTGTTTTTTTCATGATCTGAACAATGCCATATCCGATTAATAGTGTTCCACCTAAAATCCCAACAGGTATTGCATATTTTTCGTCCACCAACCATCCTGATAATCCAAAAAAAGCGAGTAACAGATAAATTAAATCACTTGCAAATATTCCCAGAGCCATTGCAATACCCGAAGCATATCCATGTTTGAGACTCGTTTGAATTAGCCCAAAGAAGGCAGGCCCCAGTGAAAAACAGAGCGCAAGTCCAAAAATCATTCCTTGTCCGATTGCTGAAAACATATTATTGAATTAATTTTTCCTTTTTGAATTGTTCAACATGGTTTTTCCAATTTTCATAGCGCTCATTTTTCAAGACACGTGGAAATTTATGTTGACCGCCTTCTTTTCCCTGTGCACGCATCCAATCCGTAAAGACATGATTGGGTATTACATCAACAAAAATTTCTTTTAAAGCGGCAATGCGTTCAACTCGGTAATCATCATTTAGTGTTTTTAGATTTTCATCAATGGCAATCCGGACTTTTTCAACGTCCACTTTGTCATCACAACCAAGGTACCAATGATGAGCAAAAAGATTTTCATAATTCATTCCTGCAACAGTGTATTCATTGATGGTAATATTGAATTGTTCCGCTATGAGATCAATTGCACGGTTCATATTATCCTGTGAAAGATGTTCGCCACATAAACTGAGAAATAATTTGGTTCGACCAGTTATTTTTATTTCCGCTCTATCGACATCTGTAAATCTAATTGTATCTCCAATCAAATAGCGCCAAGCTCCAGAACAAGTGCTGATAAGAATTGCATATTCGGTTTGATCGTCAATATCCGCAAGTGTATATGTTTTTGGATTTGGCATCAGGGAGCCATCATTGTCAAAATTATCTGAGGTGAAAGGAACAAATTCAAAAAATATTCCATTGTCCAACAATAACTGAATTCCTTCCGCATCAGGACGATTCTGAAAAGCTATAAATCCTTCCGATGCAAGATAGGTTTCAAGATATTTTATTGGTCGGCCCAATAATTTCTCAAAACTTTTTTTGTAAGGCTTGAATGCAACGCCACCCCAAGTGTAAATTTCCAAATTAGGCCAAACGTCATGAATCGTTTTTACATTATGAAATTCAATTATGCGTTCAAATAAAATTTGAATCCATGCCGGAACACCGCACACAATTCCAATATCCCATTGGCGTGCGTTGCGAACCATTTCATCAAGTTTATTGTGCCATTCCCGTTCCCGTGCAATGCGGCGACCAGGTTTGTAAAAATGCTGAAACCAAAATGGAATATTACTTGTGGTAATTCCACTCAAGTCGCCAGAATAATAAGTGCCGTTATAATTCAAGTGGGTACTTCCCCCCAACATTAAAATTCCTTTCTGAAAAAATTCTGGAGAAAGATCATAATGTGCAACCGCAAGAATTTGTTTCATGCTACCTCTGCGAATTGCCTTGAGTGTGTCCTTGGTAACTGGAATATGTTTGCTCGATTGTTCTGATGTCCCGGAACTCAATGCAAAATATTTTACACGTTCTGGCCAACAAACAAATGCTTCACCATTCAATGTGCGATACCACCATTTACGAAACATGGAATTATAATCATGCACATCTACTGTGGCACGAAAAGCGCTGACAGGATCATTCTCTGCAAGAATTCTGGTGAAATTATAGTGCTCACCGAAGGCAGTAAATTCTGCTTTGCTCAGTAATTTTTTCAGTGTTTTCTCTTGCTTCTGATAGGCGTCTTTACGACGGAACTTCGGAAGTTTTTGATTGAGGTCAATTGTCCTCTTTAGAATTTTTCCCAGGAGTGCCATAAATATAGTTTGACGTTTAAGCTGGGTTTACGTTTTATTTAACTTGAATAATTCGATTTCTCATCTCGGCAACTTTGTTGCTAAGGCTTATTAATTCAGTGGAAAATTCCGCAGGTGGAATATTAGAACCATTTGGAAAAGTTTTTTTCAGAATTAAAAAATCTTCATGAAGACCTTTGCAAATACTGTCATTTGGAAAGTATCCGAGAAGTGAAGTGAGGTTTTCAATATAGGGCTGCTGAGTGGAGAGTAGATCAAACAAGACTTTGTTTTTCTCATTTTGCTGTTCTCCTCCGATATGTTTTGTTGTAATGTAAATTCCTTCTAACCATCCTCCTGTCAATACCAAGGAGGCAAGTGGAAATCGATCATTTCCCTGCAGTGAACTGTCGATTATTGAATACGAAGCTCGCATAAGATTTTGCATGGAATCTTTTTGATTTTGATTGGAATCGAATCGTTTTAACATGTTTACGTCGAATGCAGAAGGAACAACAACAGCATCTGAAAGACGGCGAATACTTTTTAAATAGGGAGCAGATTCACTTAATTTATTTTGCGAAATTAGGTAGGCTAAATCAGCACCATAAATTCCGAGATTTAAGCTTTGAATTCCATTGCTATTATATGAAGTAGCATTCGCTGGATTGTTGAGAATTTCTCCCTTGAATGGAAGGTGAGCGTCAGAAAATTTCTTCAGCATATCGAAAGGCACAGGCATTGCTGCCACCAATTTTTTGAAAAGAATTTTTATGGAATCACTAGATTCTCCAACTGTAATTGTATCGTGCGTTGAAACGATTATGTTAGTATCGTTGGGCTTGTCGTTGGAACAGGAGCAATAGCCAATCGCAATCAGCGACAATGGGAAGAGAAGAAAAAGAGAGACCTTTCGTTTCATAAACTTATTTTATATAACGGAAATCCTGTTGAACCTTAATCGTTTTCAGTGTTTCAAAAATCAATTTGATGACACTATCCACATCCTCGCGATGAACTGTTTCGACGGTGGTATGCATATAGCGAAGCGGAAGGGAAATTAAAGCGGAACAAATTCCACCGGAAGAATAGGCAAATGCATCGGTATCCGTTCCCGTTGAGCGTGAAGCAACTTCCCGTTGAAATGGAATTTTATGTTTGTTCGCAGTGTCTATGATTTGTTTCAATAATTTATTATGAACCGCTGGGCCATAAGTAAGTGAAGGCCCTTTCCCTGCAGCAATATCACCTTGAGCAACTTTATTCATCATTGGCGTTTGCGTATCATGCGTAACGTCAGTGATGATTGCGACATCCGGTTTTATTCTTGCAGAAATCATTTCCGCACCTCTTAATCCAACTTCTTCCTGAACGGAATTGACAATGTAAAGTGCAAAAGGAAGTTTAACATTATTTTTTTTCAGCAATCGTGCAACCTGCGCAATCATAAAACCTCCCACACGATTGTCCAATGCACGTCCAACATAATATTTATCATTGAGAATCATGAATTCATCTTCATAGGTTACAACACAACCAACATGAATTCCCATTTTTTCCACCTCCTTATCAGAGGCTGCACCACAATCAAGAAAAATATTTTTGAGGCTTGGCGTTTCTTCTTTCGAGGAATCACGAACATGAATTGCAGGCCATCCAAAAAATGCTTTAATAATTCCTTTGTCAGTATGAATATTTACACGTTTGGAAGGAGCGATCTGGTGATCAGAACCTCCATTGCGACGCAAATAAATAAATCCATCTTTGGTGATGTAATGCACGAACCATGAAATTTCATCAGCATGAGCTTCAATGACGACTTTATATTGAGCTTTAGGATTGATGACACCAACAGCAGTTCCATAAGTATCTACAAAGTGCTCGTCAATGTAAGGTTTGATATAATCCAACCACAATTGCTGTCCAGAAGATTCAAAGCCTGTTGGCGAAGGATTGTTGATGTAGCTTTCAAGAAAGGCAAGTTCATCTTTCCCAATAGGAGATGGCTTTTTCTTGGCGGTTTTAACTTTTGCCATACATTGAAATTTGAGTTTAAAGGTACACCAATATGGTGGTTTTTCCTTGAAAAGTCAAGAGAAGAATTTTGATTGGTATATTCTTTGTTTGCACTTACAAAGCTACATTACAAATTACTATTTTTAAGCGGTAAATACCCGACATGAATATGAAAATAAAATTATTTTTGACTGCCTACCGCCGCTTCTTTCCTGCAGCTGTTTTTTTTCTTCTGCCGATTCTTTCTGTTGCGCAGGATACTATTAAGGCGATCACACTTGCCCCTACGCAAGATGCTGAGTTGTTTTATAATAATGGAACCGCCAAATACAATGCAAAACAATTTGCCGATGCGCTTCCTGATTTCAGTAAAGCAATTGAATTAAAACCTGATTTTGAAAAAGCATATTATAGTCGGGGACTTTGTCGTGTTGAATTAATGATGACAAAAGTTGCGATTGAAGATTTTTCAAAATCCATTGAACTTAATCCGGCTGCAGATTATTCCTATTTTTCAAGAGGTCTTGCGAAAGAAAATGACGGAGATAAAAAAGGTGCGGTTGCTGATTATGCGGCTGCCGTAAAAATAAATCCCAATCAGGATAAGGCTTGGTACCATAGCGGTGTTTTGAAATTTGTGGATAATGATTACGCTGGTGCGATAAGTGAATTTGATCAGGCTATTCAAGTCAATGCGAAGGATGCATATTATTGGAATGATCGCGGAAGCGCTAAGCGTCAGTCGGGAAATTTGGATGGTGCAATTTCAGATTATAGAATGGCGATCACGGTAAATCCTGGATTACCTTTTGTTTATAATAATCTTGGAAGTGCCAGAAGAGAAAAGGGTGATATTAAGGGCGCTATTGAATCCTATACAACTGCACTTAATATGAAATCTGATTATTACATCGCCTACAATAATCGTGGTTACGCAAAATATCAGGATGGTGATTTGGCTGGCGCAATGTCGGATTTCAATAAGGCAATACAATTAAAAAATGATTATGCTTACGCTTATGTAAATCGGGCAGCTGTCCGTTATAAACAGCGCGATTTCAAAGGAGCTGTGGAAGATTGCAGCAAGGCAATACAATTGAATTCCAACTATGCAGAAGCGTATTTGAACCGTGGAATCGCCAAGGAAATGATGCGTGATAATTCTGCCTGCGACGATTTCAAGAAAGCAGCGGATCTAGGAATAGAATCTGCAAAACAATATTATGCTGGTTGCCAATAAAATTTTAGAAAAAAACAAAATGAAAATAAAAAACATTCTCTTCAGTATTTCTTTTTTGCTTTTAGCATTCACACGAATTATTGCACAAGGAAATATTGAGTTTGACGATAAGAATTTTAGTGATCATAAAGCTTTTAAGGAAGCTAATCGGCACTACGAAGCAGCAAATGCTTATTTCAAGTTAGCTGCCGAGTATCAAAATAAACAATTGAAATATTTTGTCGGTGAGAATCATTACCTCCCAAACGGTAGCAATGAACTGCTTGGAGCAGGAGGTGACGAATTCAAAATGGCTCTTGATGAATATCTTATTGCAAATGCTTTCAATCCTTCAAGTTCCCTGTGCAATTATAGAATGGCCGTTTGTTATTATAATGTGCCAGCGCAAAAATTAATGGGTTTGAATTACATGGAAAAAGCGGTCATGCTAAATGCGAATGTTGATGTGATGGCACAATATTATTTGGGACGACTTTTTCATTTGCATGCACAATGGGATAAGGCCATTACTGCTTATCGCGCCTATTTGACTTCCTTGAATGGTAATCCAACTGACAATCGCGAAAAAATTGCGGACATGAATCGTAAAATTCAAGAATGCGTTACAGGAAAAGAATTGCAAAAAAATCCGCAACGCGTTTTTATTGACAATCTAGGTGTCACTGTCAATTCCTCCGATCCTGAATATTCACCGCTCATTACCGCCGATGAATCCGAAATGATTTTTACATCTCGACGTTCGACAACAACGGGAGGAAAAATGGATGGCAATCAATATTTTGAGGATTTGTATCAAACGAATTATGTGAATGGGAAATGGACAGCACCTATCAATATGGGAAAACCAATTAACACGGAAGATCATGATGCAACAGCTGGACTTTCTCCTGATGGACAGAAACTATATATCTATCGCCATATAAATAATGGTGATTTGTATGAGTGTGTTTTGAAAGGAGATAAATGGTCTGAACCAGAACATATGAATAAGAATATTAATTCTGATGGTCATGAATCTTCTGTTTCACTTTCCTTCGACGGAAAAAAACTTTTTTTCGTAAGTAATAAAGAAGGTGGAATTGGAAATCGTGATATATGGTATTCGCAAATGGATCCAAAAGGAAAATGGGGACCAGCCACAAATATTGGTGCACCTATCAATACCATTTACGGTGAAGAAGGTGTATTCATTCACCCTGATGGAAAAACAATGTATTTCAGTTCACAAGGTCATAACACAATGGGTGGTTATGATATTTTCAAATCTGAATTCAAGGATGGCAAATGGGGTGAACCAGAAAATTTGGGTTGGCCGATTAATGGTCCTGATGACGATGTGTTTTTTGTAATTTCTGCCAATGGGAAACATGGTTATTATGCTTCAACTAAAGTGGATGGACAAGGCGAAAAAGATATTTATAAAATTACTTTCCTCGGTCCTGAAAAAAATCTTGCACTAAGTACGGAAGATAATTTGTTGGCTGGTCTTGCGCAGCCTGTGAAAAATGTTGAAGCTTTGAAACCTGTTGAAATCAAAACGGCGCAAGTAACAATTTTGAAAGGAACAGTAACCGATAAGGCAACTAAATTACCCTTGGGTGCATCAATTGAAATTGTAGACAATTCCTTGAGTCAGGTTATCGCAACATTTACGGCAAATAGTTCATCTGGGAAATATCTGGTTTCGTTGCCATCTGGAAAAAATTATGGAATAGCTGTGAAGATGGATGGTTATCTTTTCCATTCAGAAAATTTTGACATTCCAATTATTGCAACGTATCAGGAAGTGACAAAAGATGTGGAGCTGGAAAAAATTGCTGTTGGTGCTACCATCGTACTTCGAAATGTGTTTTTTGATTATAACAAATCTACCTTGAAGCCTGAATCTTCTGCAGAGTTGGATCGACTTGTGAAAATTCTTGTTGATAATCCTTCTATTCGAATTGAACTTTCTGGACATACCGATAGTCGCGGCTCTGATGAAGGGAATCAAAAATTATCAGAAGCACGAGCGAAATCATGTGTTGATTATTTAGTAGCGCATGGAATTAAACTCGATCGTTTGGAATTCAAAGGTTACGGTGAAACAAAACCGATTGCCACCAACGATACAGAAGATGGAATGGCGCAAAACCGAAGAACGGAGTTTAAAATTCTTTCGAAATAAAGTCAGTAAGCAGTTGGCGGTCTTTCCTTCACCGCTAGCCGCAGACTGCCTACTTTTTCTGCCAATGAATTTCTTCTCCAACAGAAAAATTGTTCAAAGCGAAGACGGTTCTTCCACAATTTTTATTCCTGAAATAAATCAGCATTACCATTCTATTCATGGCGCATTGCAAGAGTCAAGGCATGTGTTTATGAAAATGGGTTGGGATGTTGTTGCGGAAAAACAAAATGAAATTTCCATTCTTGAAATTGGTTTTGGAACAGGATTGAATGCCTTTCTTGTTTTGGAAGAATGTTTGTGTGATGAGGCAAAAAAAGTTTTTTATTCTTCCATTGAAAATTATCCCTTGAGTTTGGAAGATGCGAAACAATTGAATTATGCAAGCGATGATTTGCAACAAAAAATATTTTTAAAGTTGCACGAGGTGGAATGGAATATAGAAATGAAAATCACCGAGAATTATTTTTTAAAAAAAATCCAGATGAAACTGGAAGATTTTATTTCCGAACAAAACAAATTCAATCTGATTTTCTTCGATGCATTTTCACCCGAAGCTCAACCTGAATTGTGGACAAAAGAAATTTTCGAAAAATTATATTTGTCAATGAAAAATGATGGAATTCTTGTAACCTATTGCGCGAAAGGGCAGGTGAGGAGGAACATGATCGCCGCAGGATTTTCAATTGAACGATTGGAAGGACCGCCGGGGAAAAGGGAAATGTTGAGAGCGAGGAAATGATTACAGATTACCGGATTACCTCCCAAAGTCTCGGGATACCGATTGAAAAATAAAAATTCAAATTTTCTATTTCACTTCGACATTCGATATTCAGTGTTCAATATTCGATATTCAATTTTTACTGGCGTGCCCTTCGTTCCTCAGGTCGGGCTATCCATTACAAGTCCTTCCCAACCCTCCCAACAGCATTGTTGGGATTGGGGGGATGGGCTTTCTCCCGAAGGGACCACTATGTGGCACTTCTATCCCTCACGCAAAAAAAGAATTGCCACAGCGGCACAGCGTTTTTCCAATCTGTGAAAATGTGCGTAATCTGTGGCTACTATCCCTCACGCAAAAAAAATGCCGAACAGTTTCCCATTCGGCATTTGTAAATTGTATTCTTAGCTAATTAGAATTGTCCTTTGTAGCGAATCGCTTTATCCAAACGTTTCAAGGCTGTGATGTAAGCACCGATACGCATGCTAGTTTTGTATTGCTGTGCATTGTACCAGCAATTTTCAAAAGCTTGTGCCATTGAAGCATCGTGTTTTGCGTTTACTTCATCTTCTGACCAGTAGTGTCCATATTTATTTTGAACCCACTCGAAATAAGAAACCGTAACACCACCACCATTTGCAAGTACGTCAGGAACCACAACGATTCCTTTGTTATTTAGAATTTCATCAGCATCCGTTTCTGTTGGGCCATTTGCGCCTTCAACAATCAATTTCGCTTTGATATCTTTTGCATTTGCTCCAGTGATTACACCTTGAATAGCTGCAGGAACAAGAAGGTCAACGTTCAATGTGATGATGTCTTCTTTTTTGATTTCTTCTCCACCTGTCCAACCTTTCAGCACATTTCCATTTCCAGCAACAAATTTGATTGCAGCATCAACGTCAATTCCATTTGCATTGAAGAATGCAGCAGTATGATCGGAGATAGCAAGAATCTTGATATTTTTTGATGCAAGAAGACGTGCAGCATTAGATCCCACATTACCGAAACCTTGCACAGCAGCAGTTGCCGTTTTGTGATTGATGCCCATTTTTTTCATTGCAGCTAACGCAGCCACCATCACACCACGACCAGTTGCAGCCTCACGACCTTTTGATCCGCCAAGTGTAATTGGTTTACCCGTTACAACACCAGGACAATCTTCACCATGAATGCGATTGAATTCGTCAAGTAACCAAGCCATTTCACGTTTGCCTGTTCCCATATCAGGAGCTGGAACGTCTTTGTTTTCTCCAAAAATATCAGCCATCGAACGTGTGTACGCACGAGTCATTCTTTCTAATTCACCTTCTGACATCTTACGTGGATCACATTTGATTCCACCTTTTCCACCACCGTAAGGAATATTTGCAATGGCACATTTAATGGTCATCCATGCCGCAAGTGCACGAACTTCATCATCATTTACATCCATGGCAAAACGGATTCCACCTTTTGATGGTCCGAGATGAGTGGAATGCACTGTGCGAAATCCTTCAAATACTTTAATCGAGCCATCATCCATTTTAATAGGGAGACTGACTTTGATTTCTTTTTTAGGATGACGAAGAATTTCAGCAACTTCAGGTTTAATTCCGAAAAGTTCTGCTGCCTTATCTAATCGTGCGAGAACTGCAAGAAACATACTAGTGTGTTCCTGTGGGTTTGCAGTTGTAGTTTCGTCCGATTTTTTTGTAGTTGTTGCCATAGCTCGTTTTTTAGTTCTGAGATTAGGAATTATTGAGCGGCAAAATTAGTTATTATTTTGGATTCAAAAACCTGCGAAAGGTCAGTATTCTTGAGGCTGAATTGGTCGTGGAAAGGGAAGGCTTTGTCTATAAAGCCTTGGACAAATGAATATTGGAATTACTATAGCGGAAAGGAACTGGAAATGTACTCGCAAATCCAATAAGTAAAAATGGCGAATGGAGTAGCCAAAAGTAGTGCATCAAATCGATCCAGAATTCCTCCATGTCCTGGCAATAATTTTCCTGAATCTTTTATATCAATACTTCTCTTCAAAAGCGATTCGGTTAAATCACCAAGCATTCCTGAAATCGAGATTACAATAGCCACACATGTCCATGTAATTTCCATATGTGAATTAGTGATGTCAAATAAAAGCCAATGGCCAAATGCAGCACCTGCAGCTGCAGTGAAAATTAAACCTCCAATAAATCCTTCCCAGGTTTTTTTCGGAGAAATGCGTTCGAATAATTTATGTTTTCCGAAAAGTCTTCCGAACACATAAGCCATGGAATCGCTGATCCAGATCAAAACAAAGATGCTTAGAAGAGGTCTGAAATTGTAAACATTTGGAGCTGGAACTTCTCCTGGTAGGTGAGGCATTAGAAAATGAAAAGGAACAAATTTCATTATCAATAAGGAGAAAGGAATTGCTATATAAAACAAACCCAAAATGGTCCACGCGATATTCGCAAATGGATTATGTTTTTTTCTATAAAGTTCAATGAAAAATGGAAGGAAAGACAAAGGAAGTAGGAGGATGATTAACCTTGTTGGACAAGCTTTGAAAAAAAATGCAGCAAGCAATATCAATGCTCCTAAAATGGTTCCGAATATTTTTTGTGGATGGGCTCCTGCTTTATTCGCCAGTTTATAAAATTCCCGAAGGCCGAGAATGGTAATTAATAAAAATATCCCCACCATACTCCAAACGCTGAAACAAATCGCACTAACTAAAACAATTACGAAAAGAGAGCCGGTTATTAAACGTTGGAAGAGATTCTTATCCATTTTAAGAATTTAGTTCGGAAGTGTTTAGTTCGGAGAAAATGTGACACGAAAATACATGAATAATTGTTGTGCAGGCTAAATCTCCGAACTCAATACTCCGAACTCAACACTATTCCGCTGGAACATCATCAATCATAAAAACATAAATTTCCTTCGGCCCATGGGCGCCTTGGATTAATGTTTTTTCAATATCAGCAGTTCGGCTAGGACCTGTGATTACAGAAACCATTGATGGCATCTGATTGTTGTATTTTGCTTTCACCGCCTTGAGCGCATCTTTCATATGCATTTTCAATTGCGATGTTCTAGACATAACTATGTGTTGTGTTGGAAAAACAGCAGAGCGACGGCCAGACAATTGTTTAGAGGAAATCAAAATGCTTCCTGTACGTGCGATTAGAAATTCACAACCGGTAATACTTGTTCCCGCTTGCTCCAACTCAGCATTTTCGGAAAGAAAGGGAATATTTGCCTGCTTTAATAAATCCTGTAATTCAGTTTCAGCGCACCATAATTTCCCGAAACTTTCATCGGAAGTTAATGCGCCAATGTTGTAAATGAAATCTTCATCATTCTCGCAAAAAATAAAATTTCCTCCAACATCTGAAAATTGCTGCGCAAAAACCAATTCCAATGGTTCTTTCGATTCTGCGTAAATATTCGATTCGAAGTCAATGGCGCCTGGCTCAAGTCTCGATTTATTAATCAGAGCTGCTCGAACTTTTTTTAGGATCTTTTCTCTTGAGGTACTGTCTTCCATTTAATGAATTTGTGGTCTGTGCTTTGTGCACTGTGCTCTGCAAAAAAAATCAAAGCACAGTGCACTGGGCACAAACCACATCTTTATTCTTATGATTTTTTCTCTTCAGGAATTTTCAGCTCACCATTTCCATTACCAAGTTCGGTAACAACAGGAGATGCTTTTTTCTCTGCTTCCAATTTGTCCTTGTCGATTTTTTCTTGCTCTTCTTTTTCAAGTTGAACATCTTTATCAAACAGACGTTTTCCGAAAATGATTTCAAGATCTTCTTTGAAAATAACTTCTTTCTCCATCAGTTTATTCGCAAGCTGCTCTAATTTGTCACGATTTTCAACCAATAATTTTTTAGTTTTTTCGTATGCAACGGAAATCAATTTGTTAACCTCGTCATCAATGAGTTCAGCAGTTTTTTCACTGTATGGTTTCTGCATCATGAATTCTTGTCCGCTGGTATCGTAGTAGGAAATGTTTCCAACTTTATCATTCAATCCGTAATACATAACCATAGCATAAGCTTGTTTGGTAATGCGTTCAAGATCGCTTAATGCGCCAGTGGAAATTTTCCCGAAAACAACTTCTTCAGCAGCACGTCCGCCAAGTGTTGCACAGATTTCATCGATGAATTGTTCCGTTGTCGTAATTTGTCTTTCATCTGGTAAATACCACGCAGCACCCAATGAACGACCTCGAGGAACAATCGTAACTTTTACCAATGGTGCAGCATGTTCCAACATCCAACTTACAGTTGCGTGACCAGCTTCGTGAAAGGCAATAACTTTCTTTTCGTCTTTGGAAATGATTTTATTTTTCTTCTCCAATCCTCCAATGATACGATCTACCGCATCAAGGAAATCTTGACGCTCAACGAATTTTTTATTGTGACGGGCAGCAATCAAAGCAGCTTCATTGCAAATGTTCGCAATATCAGCTCCGGAAAATCCAGGTGTTTGTTTTGCAAGGAAATCGAGATCGACAGTAGTATCCAATTTCAATGGCTTCAAGTGAACTTGGAAAATAGCACGACGCTCATTTAAATCTGGAAGATCAACGTAAATCTGTCTGTCGAAACGACCTGCGCGAAGTAATGCACGATCTAGAATATCTGCACGATTTGTTGCTGCAAGAATGATAACTCCAGAGTTTGTTCCGAAACCATCCATCTCCGTCAACAATTGGTTCAATGTATTTTCACGTTCATCATTTGAACCTTGTGCTGCACTTCTTCCACGAGCACGACCAATTGCATCAATTTCATCAATGAAAATAATACATGGGGCTTTTTCTTTTGCTTGTTTGAAAAGATCACGTACGCGTGAAGCTCCAACGCCAACAAACATTTCCACGAAATCAGATCCTGACAAGGAGAAGAAGGGAACTTTTGCTTCACCTGCAACAGCTTTTGCAATCAATGTTTTCCCAGTTCCTGGAGGGCCAACTAGCAAAGCTCCTTTCGGGATTTTTGCACCGAGGTCAGTATATTTTTTTGGACTTTTCAAGAAGTCCACAATTTCCTTGATTTCAACTTTTGCTTCTTCAAGACCAGCAACATCATTGAAAGTGGTGTTGACCATTGTGTCCTTGTCAAACAATGTCGCTTTTGATTTTCCGATATTGAAAATCTGTGATCCGCCGCCACCGCCCATTCTGCGCATGAAGAAAATCATCAACAAAACAGTTAATCCCAAAGGAACAATCCAACTCAAATGATCAGAAAGAGAAGAACGTTTGATTTCTGAAATTTCAATCAAATTATCTGCTGTATACCCATTATCAAGTTGTGTTTGGGTAATTCGTTTTCCTAAATCTTCTGTCCATGTACTGGTTAATTGCAAGTGAGGCGCGTGCGCAGGACTTGCTCCATGCCAATTGTGAAATTTCGCTTTGAGTGCAGTAACCGAAGGGGTTCTGTCTTTCGTTGCATCAACAACAATTTCAAGTGCATTGTTTTCATTGCTGACTTTGTAGATTTTCTCAATTGCATGATCTTTTACCAATGCTGTGAATTCTGAATAATTCACTTCTGGAAGATCCGTCATCATATTCGGCACAAAGAAGCCGATCAATCCGACTACCAGAATGATATATACCCAGAAAAACCCCGATGGCGATCGTGGCATTTGTGGTTTTCTAGAAATACGATTTTTGTCTTTCTCTTTATCGTTGGAATTCTGTTCGCTCATTGTTTCTTACTTTTCTATGATGTCGTATTTAGGACGGAAATATTTTATTCTAATGTTATTTATTTGGATTGATTCAAAGGTCGAATGTCTGAGGTCAAAAGTCCGTGATGAAAATCTAGCTTTCACAGGCAATTAATCATCAATTCTATAGAAATGAACTTTAGACCTTCTACTTTCTACTTTTTACAGTTAAAACGTAATTCTTTCCCCATCTGCCCAAAGGCTTTCCAGGTTATAAAAATGGCGTGTTTCTTTATCAAAAACGTGAACAATTACATTGACGTAGTCGATAAGAATCCATGTTTTATTTTCATATCCTTCAGAACGATAAGGACGTTCCCCCAATTCTTTTTTAACCAAAAACTCCACGGATCCTCCGATTGCATCAACTTGTGTGGTTGAATTACCATCACAGATGATGAAATAATCGCAAACACGATTTTCGATGTTACGAAGATCGATGCAAACGATGTTGTCACCTTTCTTTTCTTCAATAGCCTTTACGATTGCTTTCGCTAGTTTGAAAGCTTTATGATCGACTGGTTTTGTGTTCTTAGGAACCTTAGGATTAGCGGTATAAGTATCTTCAATGAGAGAATCTCTTTCTGAAGTTCTTTTCTTTAAAGAAGATTTTTTTTGCTGATTCCTGGATAAAGGCTTGGATTCAACTCTAACTTTCGCAACAGGTTGAGCGACTTCAACAACTTTCGTTTTTTCAACTGTGGGAGCTATAGATTTAACAACGGTAGCAACTTTTGGTTTTGCAACAGCAATTACTTTTTCAACTACGGTCTTTTTAGCAGCAACTTTTTTAACGGCAACAACTTTTTTAACCACTGCTTTCTTTGCGGTAGCCTTTTTAACAATTGCTTTTTTTACCGCAACTTTCTTTTTCGGAGCAGCTTTCTTCACAACGGCTTTTTTCGCTGCTACTTTTTTCTTTGGTGCAGCTTTTTTCGCCACAACTTTTTTCTTAGCTACAACTTTTTTTGTTGCTACTTTTTTTACCGCTTTAGCTTTTTTTGCTGGAGTCGATTTCTTAGCTGCAGCTTTCTTAGGCTTTGCAGTTGTTGGTTTTTTTTTCGTTGCCATTTAATGAATTTGCTTTTCCCAATATTGCAGGTTAAAAGCCTAATTTTGCTAAATAAATAATTCAGGAATAATTTTCCCCCAATGCCCTTTGCTTTGGGAGTACAAAGATAAGGTAAAAATGACCGTTAGAAGCCCGCAAACATTGTTCATTGGCAATAATATCATCCGATTAAATGATGTGGATTCCACCAATTCATTTGCTCTTTCCCTTCTCAGAAACACGGAAATGGAAGAAGGTGCAGTGATTACAGCCCATGCACAGACACTTGGTCGAGGACAAAGAGGCAATACCTGGTTCAGTGAGCCGGGTAAAAACATTACCTGTAGCATACTCCTCAAACCGAATTTCCTTAATATCAACTTGCAATTTGATCTTACACGTGCCATTGCCTTGGGACTTTCCGACTTACTGAACGATTTGCTTCCTTCGAGCGCCATCAATATCAAGTGGCCCAATGATATAATTGCAGATGGAAAAAAAATTGCAGGAATTCTTATTGAGAATGTGATTAATGGAACGCGGGTTTCAACTTCTGTTGTGGGAATTGGATTGAATGTCAATCAACAGCATTTCGGGATAGATGCAGCTCATGCCGTTTCGATTTCGCAATTGGCTGGAAAGGAATTTGTAGTTGAAGAAGTACAACAACAACTTTTCTCGCATGTGGAAGCACGCTATTTACAATTGCGGGCTGGGAAATTGGACAAATTGAGAAGCGAATATCATGCGCGACTTTTCAAGTTGGATATTATTGCCAATTACACCGACTACAAAAATACTTTTGAAGCGAAATTGGAAAGTGTGAGCAATGAAGGAATTTTGTTTTTACGAGACCTTGATGGAAAAGAGAGAAGATTTGGGTTTCATGAAGTGGGGATGATGTTTTGAACAAAAGGGACTTGGGACTTGGGGAGTGAAAAGGGTTTTGTTGCTTGGGGAAGAGCGTCACATTTTTCATTTCACCACCCAAGTCCCTTGCCCAAGTCCCATGTTGTCTAATAAGTCAATTTGAATATATGATATCGATTGAATTATGAAATCGAATTTTGAGAGAATGATGGAACTTATAGATGAGGTTTTTTCCACTCGGAATGATCCAGAACAATTGCAAGTTGATCAAGATGTTATTGCGCGATTGCAGAAAATTCATCCTGCTTGTTTGTCGGAATATGACAATGGGAATGGACCAGCGATTTGGATTTTGGTTTTTCCAACCACATTTGAATTGATGGGAAAATTTCTTGCAGGAAAAATTTCAGAACAAACTTTGTTTAACGAAACAAAAGAAGGAACACAATTTGATGTATTGTATTTGTGCTCTGCATCGGTTTTGCCGGAATACAGGAAAAAAGGGTTGGCCAAAAAAATGGTGATTGAAGCGATTCACACCATTCAAAAAGATTTTCCAATCAAAACACTTTTTGTTTGGGCTTTTACAGATGGCGGCGATAAACTCGCGGATAAAATTGCGAAGGAAGTTGGTCTTGAATTGCGCAAGAAAATAATTTAAATAAGGATTTTTGTTTCTGAAAACCTTCATGCCTTTGTGGTAATTCTTCTTTCGCGAGAGGGATAGTAGTGCCACGTAGTGGTTCCTTCGGGAGAAAGCCCGGAAGCCGCAGTGTAGAGTTTGAAAACCCATCCCCCCAATCCCAACAATGCTGTTGGGAGGGTTGGGAAGGACTTGTAACGGATAACCCGACCCGACGCAGGAGGGACACGCCCCAATGATTACAGATTATTTGATTACCAATTACCAATTATTTGCTGGTTGTCATCAGAAAAATGAATCTCGAATATTGAATATCGAAGGGAATTAAAATTGATCAGTGTCTCAATGCCCAATACTCTGACAAACCTTTTCAACAATTCGCTCTTGATTACTCTTGTTTTCGAAGAGAGATTACCCCGAATCACTGTGTAGCTTTGTAATATGACCCAAAAACCACTTATTCTCATTACGAACGATGATGGCATTCATGCGCCGGGTATTTCAGCCCTTGTTGAAGTTGCGATGAAATTCGGAGATGTTTTTGTGGTGGCTCCTGATAAGCCTCAATCGGGAATGGGGCACGCGATTACAATTAACTCAACCATTCGTGTACATAAATCAAATGCATATCCTGGTGCTGAAGCTTGGAGTTGTTCGGGCACGCCTGTTGATTGTGTGAAAATGGCAGTGAACAAATTGCTTCCTCGCAAACCAACTTTGTGTCTTTCGGGAATTAATCACGGAGCAAATCATTCCATCAATATTATATATTCTGGTACCATGTCGGCGGCAATGGAAGGTGCGATAGAAGGAATTCCCTCAATAGGATTTTCACTTTTGGATTATTCCATTGAAGCGGATTTCAGTGCATCAAAAGTTTATTGTGAAAAAATAATTGAATTCACTTTGAAGTATGGAATGGGCGAAGGTGTTTGTTTGAATGTGAATATTCCAAAATTACATGTAGATGAGATAAAAGGAATTCAGGTTTGTAGACAAGCGCGTGGCACGTGGGAAGAGGAATTGGATGAACGAACAGATCCAAGCGGTCGGAATTATTATTGGTTGACAGGGAAATTCAAGAATTTTGAAACAAATGCAAAAGACACGGACGTTTTTGCATTGGATAATGGTTTTGTTTCTGTTGTGCCTTCGCAATTTGACATGACCGCGCATCATGCAATTCCAAAACTCGAAAAACTTTCCACCCCAAAAAAATAAAAAATGTTACGACGACTAGATAATCTTTTTATTGGTTTGGCCTTGGGCATTTTTCTACCCATTGTTGGAATATTCGTGTATTACATTTTTACTTATCGTGTGGAAACTTCTTTTTCAGGATTCATTGATTATTTTAAATCGGTCCATCTTTTTGTCGCTTACATTAGTTTGGCTTGTTACATGACCAATCTTCCATTGTTTTTTCTTTTTATTTGGAAAGATAAATATCAAGGTGCGCGAGGCGTTCTTTTTGCAACCATCATGTATACCGCATGGGTTGTTTATGAAAAATTTCTATAAATAATGAAATACTACCTCGTAGCTGGAGAAGCATCAGGAGATTTACATGCTGCAAACTTGTTGCGTGAATTAAAAACGCGTGATCCAAATGCGGAATTCCGTGCGTGGGGTGGCGATTTAATGGAAGCGGAAGGCGCGACAATTGTAAAGCATTATCGTGAACTTGCCATTATGGGATTCATTGAAGTGGTCATGAAAATTAGAACCATTTTTAAAAATATTTCATTTTGTAAAGAAGATATCGCACAATGGAAACCAGATGTTGTTATTCTTGTTGATTACCCGGGATTCAATTTGCGTATCGCAAAAATCGTGCATGAACTTGGTATTCCTGTTTTGTATTATATCTCTCCAACCATTTGGGCATGGAATAGAAAACGGGTTTATAAAATCATAAAATATGTTGACCGTGTTTTTTGCATTCTTCCATTTGAAAAAGCGTTTTACGCGAAGTATGGTTACAATGCGGATTTTACAGGCCATCCTTTGCTAGATGAAGTTGCGAAATACCAAGATTCAAAAGCGGTGGAAGAGGATGGAAGAAAAATCATTGCTGTCCTTCCGGGAAGTCGTAAACAGGAATTGAAAATGATTCTTCCGCCCATGTTGGAAGTGGCGAAAAATTTTCCGCAATATCGTTTTGTCATTGGAGGAGCACCCGGACAAACCTTGGAGTTTTACCAAAAAATAATGAATGGCAACGAAATGGAAATTGTTTTTGGCAAGACCTATCAATTGCTCAACCAATCGTATGCGGGATTAATAAAGTCGGGAACATCAACTCTTGAAGCTGCATTTTTCAAATTGCCACAAGTGGTTTGTTACAAAGCGAGTAGCATTTCCTATTACGTTGCGCGTTACATTTCCAATGTGAAATACATTTCACTTCCGAATGTCATCATGGATGAAGTGATTGTTACAGAATTGATTCAGGATGATATGTCGGTGGAGAAAATGACTTTGGAGTTGAAAAAAATCACCGAAGACGAAAACTTCCGATCAAAAATGCTCGCCAATTACAAACGGATTTTTGATTTGCTTGGTGGAGAAGGTGCAACTGCAAAAATTGCTGACTTGATCATTGAACATATTCGTAAATGAAAAAACTGATTTTCAGTATTTGTATTTTCTTTTCATTTGCGATTACCGCGCACACAGTTGATGTTCGGATTCTTTCAACGATGAGTGTCACAACAGTGAACGTTTCTGTTCACACCGGAACTTATCTTTTGTATTTGGATGGAAAACCTCAACCTGATTCCCTTACCACAAAAGTTTTTCAACTCATAGAAATCAACGATTCAATTGAAGTTAGAATTCCCGGTGATACCATTGGCCGTTTTGTTTCATTTCGCATTGTTGCATTAGAAGATAGTTCTGTTTTCAAAATCAAACCCATCAAACCATTCTCAGGAACAAGAATATATGATCATTCATTGCTGATAACTGTTGTGAATGGTTTTTTACAATGCATTAATTCCGTTGCGCTTGATCACTATGTTGCCGGTGTTGTTGAATCGGAAGCAGGAGGAAGAACTTCGAAAGAATTTTATAAAGTGCAAGCCATTCTATGTCGTACATATGCGCTTGCTCATTTGTACCGTCACGTAACGGAAGGTTTTGATGTGTGCGATGGTGTGCATTGTCAGGCTTATCGTGGTCGTCCTTCCGATTTGAATGTTTTGAGCGCTGTGAAAGAAACGGAAGGTTTGGTTATTGTTGATCAGAATTTAATTTTAATTACTCCTGCATTCTTTTCCAATTGCGGCGGACAAACAGCAAATTCGGAAGATGTGTGGTCGGTTTCTGTTCCGTATTTGCGTTCTGTGAAAGACACTTTTTGTTTGCACAGTACCAATGCAACTTGGAAAAGGAAAATTGCAAAGGAAGATTGGCTGAGCTATCTCGCATCAAAACATAAATATCCAATCAACGATTCCCTTGCGTGTTACAATGCAATGAACATGACTCAATCCACACGAGGCGCTTCCTATTGTTATGCTGGAGTGAAAATTCCTTACAAAACCATTCGAGCCGATTGGCAATTGCGTTCAGCCTATTTTTCCATTGAGGAAGCAAAAGACAGTATCATCATTCGCGGACGAGGTTATGGTCATGGCGTAGGACTTTGTCAAGAAGGCGCAATACGAATGGCAAAACTTGGTTATTCCTACGAATGGATTTTAAATTATTATTACAAGAATGTCGAAATAATAAATTTATCGAAACTGGAATTTTTCAAGGAAGAGTAAGCTGATTACAGATTACCAATTACCAATTACAGATTCCACTTCTTCTTTTCTTCCTCATCTTTCCTATTTCAACAACGGGCTCCTTTTTTCTGCGTCGGGTCGGGCTATACGTTGCAAGTCCTCAGCCGCGGTATCGGGTTTTCAAACCCTGCACTGCGGCTTCTGGGTTTTCTTCCGAAGGGACTACTAGGTGGCACTGCTATCTCTCTCGCGAAGGAAAATATCGTTTTTTTGAATCATCAAATCTCGAATCGTACCTTTACGAAGTGAAAATTCTCTTCAGTTCATTTTTCCTTTTTATCGGAATCACTTCATTCGCACAGAAAAAATCTGTTCCCGATACTTTATCGCCTTTGAAAGTTGTCGAGTTATATGTTTCTCCAAATCCCTTTCCTGAAAAATTCAAATATTTCTGTTGCGAACTTTACAAAGAATGGTATGCCGACTCTACGCTTGGCCAACATCTTCCTGCAAAAGTTCAACGAACAACGCAATTGATTTTTCAGGATACTGGTCATGCCACAGTTGCCGTTTGGTTACACGATTCACTTACATCTTTGGATATTTATTTTTATCTCGTAAAAAAACAAGTCTGGACCATTTATGCTGTTCGATCATTGGTAATGAAACAAGCTGCTGAAGAGGAACTAAAGCGTTTGGACAGCATTCCGGAAAATGAAAGAGGTAAAAAGTATTCGCAAGCACACGGAGATACTTACACATTTGATTATACAAATCTTCAACTCTGGGATAACTCGGATACTGTTTTGGTTTCCCATTTCATCAAAAACAAAAAACAGTTTATTGCAATTCAAAAACGGCTTGCAAAAAAAGGGTTTTTAGAAAACGATTCGCTTGTGGTGCATGCATTGAAGGATAAAAAAATAAAAAAACTTTCCAATCAAGTGCTCATTCGTGATTTCGAATTCGACAAGCGATATCCCGGTTGTGTTTTTTATGTTATCGGCGGGATGTTGGACAATACTGTTGGTTATCTCTATCAACCCGATCCTAAAAAACTTCCATTGATAACGGAGAAGCATTATATATTGATCAAACCAATTGGAAATGGGTGGTACCTTTTCAAGACAACCTAAAATGAATTGCATGGGACATTTGTCGTGCGGTTAAAGTAGTTCTGAATTTTTATCAAAACATTTTCAGACACTTAGATCGAGTTTCAAAAAAATAATTGTCCCTCGTCCCTTGTCCCTCATCCCTTTTCCTACCTTTACTATTGTACCGGTTCTTGATCGTTAAACTAACGAAAGAGATGAAAAGGGAATCCTGTGAAATTCAGGAACAGTTCCCGCTGCTGTAAGTTCTTAATTACTCTCTGATTATAAATTGCCACTTTCATTTGGAAGGGAAGGCTTCAGAGAGGGAACAAGTCAGAAGACCTGCCGTTATGAATGATCATCCGTTGCCTCGGGAAGAAGCTGCGCGGTTTGAATAGATTTTTTCTATTTCCTTCTGCGTTTTCCAACCAAGTTTCATGACGAATGTTTCATTGATCCGGGAAAAGATCGTTGTGTCATGAAAAGGTATTGTAATCCGTTTGTTGTTTTGTTTTTTTTGGTTGCAATGCTGCTGCCTACTTTTCATTTGTATGCGCAGGATACAATTGTAAAAACAATAACACTTTCAAACGTTGACATTCTTCCGTCCCTTCGGACTGATATTGCAAATCCAGGATTGACAATTGAAAAAACCGATTCAATTCAATCAAGTCGTTATTCTGCGGGAACATTAACGGATTTGCTTGGACAAAATGGAATTACATTCCTGAAAAGTTATGGCGGTGGAAATTTGGCCACCACCACCATTCGCGGGGCATCCGCTTCACAAACTCCTTTATTATGGAATGGCATTAATTTACAGAGCCCAACAAATGGTGGACTGGATTTGTCATTGGTACCTGCAATTATTTGTGATAATGTTTCTTTGCAAAATGGTGGAGGTTCCTCAGGTTGGGGAAGTGGTGCAATTGGCGGAGTGATTCAAACCAACAATTTGCTTTCTGCCAATGAAGGATGGAAAATAAAATATGTTGGACAAGCGGGCAGTTTTGGCGAACAGAATCATGGAATAAAAATTGGGTTTAGCAATTCTCGTTTTTATGCTGATGTACGAATGTATCGGCAGATTGCAGAAAATAATTTTACTTATAGAAATTTAGCAAAAGATAGTTTTCCAATTGACACCATGCAGAATTCCTATTTCTTCCAACAAGGAATGATGGGACAAGTTGCGTGGACAACAAAATCGCAAAAGCAATTATTTGTTATTCGTTCTTGGTATCAATCGAGCGATCGTGGAATTCCTCCTTCGATGGTGGAGGTGAATAATGATTTGCGCCAGAAGGATGAGTTTTCCAGAACCATGGGCAATTGGAAATTGTATTTGAATAAAGTTGAGCTTGAAATAAAATCAGCGGTGCTTACCGAGTATATGGATTTCTATCAGGGATACAATCAACCTAATTCTTACACGCATTCCATTTCTCTTGTGAACGAAGTGGATGGGAAAATTCGGATATCAAATAAAATCACAAATACAATTGGTGTGAATGACACTTGGTCGAAGGCGGATGTGACACAATATGTGCCCATCACCAAACAAAATCGGGCAAGTGTTTTTGATGCAGTGAAATTTTTGCCGAATGAGAATTGGAATCTGGTTTTGAATTTGCGCGAAGAGGAATTGCAGGGGAAAATAACACCACTGGTTGGCTCCATCGGTGCGGAATATTATGGGATTAAATTCATTACCATAAAAAATTCCTTCAGCAGAAATTACCGACTTCCAACATTCAATGATTTGTATTGGCAACCCGGAGGGAATTCGGATTTGAAACCGGAAGATAGTTGGAATGAGGATTTTGCAGTTGTATTTAAATACAAGTATAAAAATGTAACCATCGATTATTCTGTAACCGCTTATTACCGCATTACTGAAAATTGGATTCAGTGGTCGCCAAGTTCAGCCAATTCCGCTATTTGGGCTCCGAGCAATTTAAAGGAAGTGTGGAGTAGGGGATTCGAGCATCGCGGAAAGGTAAATTGGATAAAAAATAAATTTGAATCGACTTTTATTGGAGGATACGATTATGTGCGTGCAACAACCGAACAATCGAAAGTTCCAAACGATGTTTCAATTGGGAAACAATTGGTTTATGTCCCAACCAATCATTTTTATACCCTGTTACAGATTTCCTATTTGAAGTATTATATCGCATACAACCATCAATTCAATGGACTTCGTTTTACGACAACAGATCATTCCACCTATTTGCCTGCCTATGATATGGCACAACTTACAATCGGCAAGCGAGTGGATTTTAAAAATTCTTTCGGAGATATTTTTTTTAGAGTCAATAATCTTTACAATAAGGAATATCAGAATATTGTTTGGCGGCCAATGCCCGGCAGAAATTTTCAAGTAGGTATAACCATTGATTTTAATAAAAAGAAAAAATCTAAAGTGTAAAATCAAATAGCAAAACACAAAACACAAATAGCAAAACACAAATTACAAAACAAAGACTACTAACCACAAACAACAGACCAACATGAACCTACAAGTAAAAATTCTTGCAATCGGCTTGCTCTTTTCCCTTTCAATATTTTCCTGTAAAAAGGACAAAGTTGAACCTCCAACTACACCTTCAGTAACTGCATTGAATATTCAACCAGGAGACGGTGTTTTTATTACTGATGAAGGCACATTTCAAGCGGGAAATGCAAAATTGAGTTTCTATAATTTCACTAGTGGAAATTCTACTGAGGATTTATTTTCACAAGTGAACAGTGTGCCACTTGGAGATGTTTGTCAAAGTCTTACAACTTACAATGGAAAAACTTACATCGTAGTAAATAATTCTGGAAAAATTGAAGTAGTTGCTACAACAACATTTGCTCATCAACATACCATTAGTGGGTTTTCTTCCCCACGATTTATTTTGCCCGTTTCTTCAACGAAAGCATATGTGTCCGATTTGTATGCGAATGCAATAAGCATTGTGAATCTTTCCAATGACACACGCACAGGATCATTTGCATTTCCAGGTGAATCGGAAGCAATGGTAATGATCGGTTCTGAAGTTTTTGTTTCCAGTACGGATAAAGGTTTTGTGTATGTTGTCAATCCAACTACTGATTTGGTCACCGACAGTATTCCTGTAGCTAAAGGAGGAAACAGTCTGCAAGTAGACAACAATGGAAAATTGTGGGTTCTTTGTTTTGGCGATTATGCAACAAGTGCACCAGGAGGATTGTATAAAATCAATCCAACTAATCATACAGTGGAATTATCATTGCCGCTTACCACTTCCGATTATGCAACGAAACTTTGTGCTAATGCAGCAAAGGACACGTTGTATTATTTGAATTATTCCGTTTATAAAATGGCATCTTCAAATATTTCACTTCCAGCAACACCGTTTATTACTGCAAGCACACAGAGTTTTTATGCAATAGGAATCCGACCTTCCAATGGAGAAGTTTTTGTTTCGGATGCAGTTAACTATACTTCAAATGGGCGTTTGTATCGTTACTCCCTTGCTGGTATTTTGCTGGATGATGATCTGGTAGGAATTTGTCCTGGAGAAATTTATTTTTATTAGATATAGGCTTTGGCACTATGAAAACGATTAGGTCTATTGACTTAATCGTTTTTTTTTTGCAATTTCACAATTCGCCTGGCGATGCCAACTCGAACTTAAATTACTCTCAAACCCCACACGTATGAAAAAACTGATACTCGCATTACTAGTTGCATTGGTACCATTTGCAGCTTTTGCCCAATCTTCTTTGCCAGATTATCAAGATGGTAAAATTTGGTTTCGTGTAAAAGATGATGTTCGAATCAATGCTATGCTCAATGAAAATCCACGCAATCTTGCAATTGGAACGCTTCCTTTCCTTGATCCGATTTCCAAATCGCATATGATCACGAAACTTTCCCAGCCATTTTTCGCTGCGAAAACATCACCAATTCTTCTTCGTACTTATTTGTTGGAGTTCAGTGATTACAATTCAGTTCAAACTATTATTGATGAATTGAAAGCAACAGGAAAAATTGTTTATGCAGAACGCGTTCCTCTTGATCACACTTGCCTCACTCCAAACGATCCTTCATTAGGATCGCAATGGCATTTGGCAACAATCAATGCGGCTGGTGCATGGAATTATTTTTCCACTGGCTCAACAATTAAAATTGCAATTGTAGACAATGCTGTTGATCGTACACATCAAGATCTTTCTGGAAATCTTTGGGTGAATCCAGGTGAAATTGCTGCGAATGGAATCGATGATGATGGCGATGGTTACATTGACGATATCAATGGTTATGATGTTGCTGATAACGACAATAATCCAAATCCACCGAATGCAACGTTTGACCACGGAACACATTGCGCTGGTATTGCTGATGCAAAAACGAATAATGCAATTGGTATTGCGGGAATGGGTTATTCCTGCAAATTGATGGGTGTAAAGTCAACAGCGAATTCCGCTTCTCCAAGTTCTGTTACGAATGGTTACGATGGAGTTGTTTATGCCGTTTCTGCGGGTGCGGATGTTATTAGTATGTCGTGGGGCGGAACAGGATCTTCTGCTACAGCGCAAAACGTAATCACTTGGGCAAATAGTCAAGGTGTTGTTTTGGTTGCTGCTGCAGGTAATAGCAATGTAAACACGATGTTTTATCCTGCGGGATATACAGAGTGCATCGCAGTTGCCGCAACAAATAGTAACGACACCAAAGCAAGTTTTTCAAACTATGGAACTTGGGTTGATATTTCCGCTCCTGGAAATAATATTTATTCTACACTTCCTGGTAATGCTTATGGAAATATGTCAGGAACATCCATGGCTTGTCCACTCGTCGCCGGACTTGCAGGTTTGATGCTTTCCTTGAATCCATTGATGACACCAACCAATGTTAGAAATTGTATTGTAAATAATGCAACAAATATCAATACTCAAAATCCATCTTACATTGGACAATTAGGCGGTGGAAGAATTGATGCAAACGCATCGATGGCTTGTGTGGGTACAACACTTTCGCTTCCTCCAGTTGCAAACTTTTTTGCCAATGTAACAACTGTAACAGCAGGAGGACAGGTTCATTATACAAACACATCATTGTATTGTTTTGCAGGAACAACCTATTCATGGTCGTTTTCCGGTGGAACTCCTGCAACCTCAACTTTGCAAACGCCGCCAGCCATTACTTATAATACAGCAGGAACTTATAATGTTTCATTGACAGTTACGAATGCAAATGGAAATAACACGCACGTTGCAACAAATTATATTATTGTATCTGCCCCTACAGGTTGTACAAAAATCAATCTTCCAATTCCTTCCACTTGGCATGGTGTAAATTATTATACAGGAACTTCAGTAGGACAAAATGGTTGGATCAACGGTGAGAATATTAATGCTGAAAAACAAAAGGCAATGTATTTTGATGAATCGGCACAACCTTATACAATTTTGAATAATGTTTGGGTTGCATTTGGTCTTGGTCGATCATCAACTCCTACTAAAATTATTCCTCTTCACGTTTATGATGGAACAAGTGGAACACCAGGGACATTGTTGGGAACTGTTAATACAACAATGGGCCAAATCAGATCTGATATTTCAGGTGGCTATTACACGGAATTTTCATTTGTAAATAGTCCAATCACATTACCTGCATCCAAAAAATTCTTTGTCTCCATTGATCTTACGAATTTAAATTGGGCGTCTGCTCATGATACACTTTCCATTGTGAGTAATACCGATTTGGAAACTTCCGCTCCAATTCCAATTTGGGATCAGCACAGTGATAATTCTTGGCATGAATACATGACAGCAGGTTGTTGGAATTTAAGTGCATCGCTTTATATTCATCCGTTCCTCACCAATGCAAATTCCACTGCAACATTTACGGAAAGTGCACTTTCCGTTTGTCAAGGCGGACAAATATTATTTGATGCAACAGGATCAACATTCGAGGATACTTTATTATGGTATTTCCCGAGTGCAACACCTTTAACTTCAAATGCTGTAACGCAATCAACCCTGTACAACAGTCCTGGGACATATCCGGCAATTCTTTATGTAGTTGGAGGTGGTTGTCATTTGTTTGATTCTGCATTTGTGAATATTACTGTTAATCCAAATCCAGTACTTGCAATTGCTGCTACATCCACAACGGTTTGTTTGCCGGGCACAACAACACTTACTGCCAGTGGTGCGAATACCTATTTATGGAGTCCACCTACAGGATTGAGTTCTACCAATACGGCTTCAACTATTTCCACGCCGACAGCATCGATAACTTACAATGTTCAAGGAACAACAACAGCGACAGGATGTTCAAGCAATGCAACAATAGAAATTGATGTGTTGACAGCTCCAGTAGCTTCGGAAACGGAAAGCGCAACAGCAATTTGCATTGGTCAATCTGTGGTATTTGATGGTTCACCAAGTACAGGAGCAACATCTTTTTCTTGGACTTTCCCTGGTGGAACTCCTGCAACATCCAATTCATCGAGCGCAACAGTTACGTATTCTACAGCAGGGACGTATACTGCAACATTGGTAGTAACAAATGCATGTGGAACAAATACAGTGAATTCCCAAGCCATTGTTGTAGGCTGTGTAGGAATTGATCCAGTTGTAGCTACTGCGCCTTCGTTGTACTTTAATGCAACACAACAAGAATTGAATATTACTCTTCCAATTTCAAACGATAGTTATCATATCGCAATTTTTGATCAATTGGGAAATGAAGTAAAATCCATTGAAACAGAAAAAGTCAATTACCAATGGGGGATGGCTGAACTTGCAACAGGTGTATATTTTGTTCAAATCACCAATGAAAAAGGAAGAACAGTTTCTAGATTTGTGAAGTAAATAAAAAAATGAATCGACAATAATAAAAAATCCCTGAGCAGAAATGTTCAGGGATTTTTTTTACTTAATATTGAAAAAAATGCAAAAATTGAAATTCGGGAAATTAATTGTTAATCACCCATTGCCCTTTGTTATAAATGCCGATCACTTTTCCTGTTAATTCTTTTCCCACTAGCGGTGTGTTTTTAGATTTGCTGTAAATGTCTTTCAAAGTGAAAGTCCATTTCGCCGTTGGATCAAATACGGTGAGATTTGCTTTTTCTCCTGCCTTGATGACTGGAATTACCATGTCAGTTATTTTTCTTGGTTGGATGGAAAGTGCATTCACCAATTGTTCTGCAGAAAATTTATCGGAAGAGCAGGCGAGTGCGAATGCACTTTCCAATCCTGTAATTCCAAATGCAGCGAGATCAAATTCCACCACTTTATTTTCGATGTCTTCTGGAGAATGTCCTGAAGTAATGCAATCAATTGTTCCATCTGCAACCGCATCAAGCAAAGCTTTGCGATCATTTTCTCCTCGCAAGGGAGGATTCACCTTGTAATTCGTATCGAAATCTTCGAGAACAGAATCGTTCCAGAATAAATTGTAGGCATGTACAGCCGCTGTTACCTCAAGGCCTTTTGATTTTGCTTCGCGAATGAGTTGCACACTTTTTTCTGTACTCACACCCATAAGATGTATTGGTGCTCCAGCATATTCTGCTAAATAAATATTTCGTGCAATCATCAATTCTTCAGCGAGTGCAGGAATTCCTTTTAATCCAAGCATGGTACTCATTATACCTTCGTGCATTTGTCCGCCTTGAGAAACAGTTTCCTCATCACTGCGCAAATGAATTTTTCCTCCGAAATTATTCGCGTACATCAAGGCACGCACAAGCAAACCACCGTGATGAACGGGATGTTCTGCATCCGTGAAAGCTTTTGCTCCGGCAAGATGCATATCATACAACTCCGCCATTTCTTTTCCTTTCAGATCTTGTGTGAGCGCGCCTGCAGGAATAATATCGACTGGAAGTTGTTCTGAACGTTTGATGATGTATTCAACAGCAGATTTTGTTTGTACAACAGGTAGTGTATCGGGCATGGCAAGAACAGCAGTGAATCCTCCCTTGGCAGCAGCATTAGCTCCCGACTCAATGGTTTCCTTGAATTCAAAACCAGGATCGCGTAAGTGTGCATGCAAATCCATCCAACCTGGTGATACGTGATAGTTTGTTCCAGAAATAACTATTGCATCACTCGCAGAAATAAATTTTCCGATTTGAGCTATCATTCCTTTTTCAATCAACACATCTGTGTGTTGATTATTATAAGGGGAATTAGGATCGATGATGAGAATATTCTGAAGTAGAATTTTCATGATAAATCAGTTTGAGGTTGCTGTTAATTTTATTTTTGGATCATTGCGCCAAAATCGAATGAGAAGTATTTCTACCAATAGGAAAATCAAAACCAACCAAATGCAGGTTTTCCATAATCGAATTCCGAAATCGATTTCCGATAGGGCTGTGGTTAATCCTTTTGAATCCGTTTCAAGCAATGAGAAATTATGAAGTCCTGCTGATTCATATTCAGTTTTTATTTCATCCGAATTCAAGGTTGTTAAATCAGATTCCTTCCTATCGAAGTTGAATGAAATTCCGTTGATTTGATTGTTGCCAAGTTTTACAAAATAATTCCCAGGATTTACAACTTGTCGATGCACATCAAGAACTGAATGGCCATCAATTACATTGTGAGCAGGAATGATATCGAAATTTTTTGTTGGCTCTGAAAGATGAAAAACATTTTCACCAATTACTCCAACATCACCAAGATCAATTGTTGAATTGCTTCCAATTGTATAAAAAAGTTGTCCTTGTGGTTGGGAAAATAATGCAGCTTGGAATAAGGTAGGAACGAACATCGCATGTCGTGGAAAATTACTCCACGAATCAGAAAGGGGAACAGCACAGAGATATACACTCCCTTTTCCTGATCGGAAATTGCCACTGAACAAATCACCGTTGCGAAGTCGCATCAAATCTTCCTGTGTCGTTCGAACTCCAGCGGAAATTTTATAATGATTATAAACAGATGGTAAATCCAAATTGCCAGTTGTTTTTTCAAACACGCCTGCATAAAGCGGATTTGTGAAATTCAATTTATCTACAATACTATTCGCAGTGTCAATTTTTTCAAAACTATTCACCCCCATTGGTGAAAGAAAATCTTTGTAGGATTTCAGATCTGCATTTTCTCCAGGGAAAACGAAAAGACTTCCTCCATTATCCACAAATTTTTTCAGTTCATTCGAAAGTCCTGATGAAATTGAATTCAAACTGTTGAGCAGAATAAAACTGTAATTCCCCAATGAAGAATAATCCAATTTATTCTCATCCGATTCTGTAAAAACAAAAGCGGAATCATTTCCGAAAAGCGATTTGAGATAATTATTTTCCAAACTGTTTGAGGGAACATTCGTTTGGGCAGCACCATTAATTGCGAGTACCGGAATTGATTTCAACATGTTGAATGAGAAATAAAAACGATCATCGAATGTTACGGGATAATCATTGATCTCCACCAAACATTGCTGCAAACCGGGTTCTCTAATGGTGAAATAAACAATTGTATCCGTCAAACCATTGGCAGGAACGCTAAAACTGGAAGGTGTTCTTGCTTGTCCGTTAATGTAAAGTCGCATTGGAACATTTTCTGAAGCTGTTTCAGAATGACTTTTCAATCGAATATGTAATGCTTCCTGCTGATTGAGTTGTCGAACCGGTGTCGTAAACCAAACAGAATCGATGTAAACATTATTTCTGTTTTGCGCAAAAAGAGGAATAGGACGGAAACGAATGGAAGTGTCAGCGGTAATTTTTGTGAAATCGGAAATTGATTTTTGGAAATCACTAATGAGAAAAGCCTGTTTGTTGCCCATCTGAATTCCATCAGTGGTATTGATAGCATCCTGTTGACGTTTGGTGATTTCAGAAATTGTTCGAACAGCGGGACTCGATTGCACTTCATCAACCAATTCCAAAAATTCCTCACGATTCACCAAGCGCTGATGACGACCTTCAAAATCATTGGTGAGTAATTGGAATTGATCACTTGGTTTGTAGGCTGCAACAATTTCACGCGCATCCTTTTTTGCCTCATCAAGTAATGTTCCAGATTTTCCGACAGCATCCATACTGAAGGAATTATCAATATAAACACTGACCACTTTATCGCCTGCTTTTACCGCACCATTTTCTTTTGGAATATAAGGTTGGGCAAAAGCAAGTACGAGGAAAAGGACTGCAAGTAATCTGCACGTAAGTATCAGAAGATTCTTGAGTTTATTCCGTGCTTTTGTATCCTGACGAACTTCTTTTAGAAAGCGAACGTTGGTGAAAAAAACGCGTTTGAATTTTCGGAAATTGAAAAGGTGAACAATGATCGGAATCGCAAGCGCCAGTAGAGCGAATAGGAAGTAAGGATTGGCGAATTTCATCAAAGGTTAAAGGTACAGAAAAGGGACGAGGCACAAGGGTAGGGGACGAGAAAAAAAACCTTGAAATAAAGTGCCTATTTCCCGATTTGCTTCAACGATTGCTGGTAATATTGGTTTTTGGGATCCAATAGCAATGCTTGTTCAAAATCGGACTTGGCTGATTTTCTGTTTCCGTTGTTGTATTGACACAAACCTCGTTTGTAAAAGGCAATATGACTTTGCGGTTGCATGGAAATTACTTTCGAGTAATCTGAAATAGCCTCCTTGTATTTTGCAGAATAACGTTCTGATTCGGCACGATTAAACCAAGCATTTACATTTGTGCTATCGAGTGAAATGGCAACGTTGTAATCGAGAATTGCAAGAAAAAAATCGCCATTGTTGTATGAAATACCTGCTCTGCCTTCGTAAGCCGTAGAAGAATTTTCATCCAGTTCAATCGCTTTATTATAATCGGCAAGGGCATTTTCTTCTTGTCCGGCTGCTGCGAAAATAAATCCTCTATCACAATAGGCTTTACTTTCACTTGGAGAAAGTGCAATTACTTTCGTTAAATCGGAAATTGCATTTTCATAATCTTCTAGTGCCAGATAAATGCTTCCACGAAAATCATAAGCGCGTTTATAGTCTGGGTTAATTTGAATTGCTGTGTTCAAGTCGCTGATGGATTTGTCAAAAGCATTTAATTTATATTCGGCGATTGCCTTATAAAAATAAGTTTCCGAATTGTTTGGTGAAAGTTTTATGGCCTGTGAATAATCCGAAAGCGCCTCCTTGTTTTTTCCGCTTGCCAAAAATACTTCACCTCTGTTGTTAAATGCATTTGGATTTTCAGGTGAGAGTTCAATTGATTTATTGAGATCAAGCATTGCATTGGCATAATTCCCCATTTTGAAAAATGCATTTCCCCTCTGATTGAGCGCAATGGAATTAGAAGGATTGGCTTTAAGGCAAATATTCAAATCATCAAGTGCATCTTTATCTTTTCCCATTTTGTCTAACAAAAGAGCTCTGTTTTCATGAGCACTAAAATTCCCATCATTGATCCCAATTGCTTTTGTGAAATCAACAAGCGCAGAAATAGAATCACCGAGACCAATTTCAGACAAACCTCGATTAAAAAATCCAAGATCATTATTTGGATTCAAAAGCAAAGCCTGATTAAAATGATTGATGGCTTTTTCAAACCAATTTAATTTTAATTCTGCAAATCCCAAATAAAAATATCCGGAGTCATTGTAATTATTCAGATTGATACATTGTTCGAAATCAGGAATAGATGCTTCGTAATGGTTTAGGTTCATCAATGAAATTCCTCTTCTGCAGAAAGCGGAATAAATTGGAAAAATATTTATTGCACGATTGAAATCAAGAATGGCTAGACTATCTTTTCCCAATTGACTTTGTACAATACCACGATTGTAATAGGCAAAAAAGTTTTTTGGATTTAATTCGATGACTTTTGTAAAATCCAAAAGGGCATTCCCGTAATTTTTCAAATTCATTCCTGCGACACCTCTTGATAAATAAGCAGCTGAATAATTTGGATCAATTTTGATGGCGTCGCTATTACAAACAATACTTTGCGCGTAATTTTTCGATTCTAAACAATGTTGTGCGTTGTCATAACATTGCTTCGCATTTTTATTTTGTGCGAAAGATGTAATGCTTGATAGAACGGCAAACGATAGAATCAGGATTCTTCTCATTTTGGATTTTTGGGTAAAATGGATACTGCGAAATTAGACCAGCATTTTATCAATGAAACCAAGTTTTTTTGGACTTATCAAGAATGGAATGTGAACAAGAGCTTGGTTTTCAAGCATTATTGCTGTTCAAATTCTGGATTACTTGTTTTGTGTTGCCTGGAGCATCTTTGCATTAGCGTTTTTAGCGCAGAGGCGCCAAGAGTGCGGAAGTTCGATAGGGGAACATTGAATATTTCGAAAGTCAAACAGTATAAAACTGGTATCTTTTTCAGGAAATTGCGTTATAGGTATAATGGAAATGAAAAGGACTATTTTTCTTGGAGCAATGATTGCCTTGTTTGTTTTTTGGTCGGGCAAATCGGGTAATAATTCCCATAGTTTTTCCGATGGGAAGTATACGGTGAATTACGAAACCAAGGATGGCATGTTTGATGGTTATTACATTTCTTATTATCGAAATGGAATCAAAAAAGCGGAAGGAAATTTTGTTGCTAATCAGCGTTATGGTAAATGGAAAGTTTGGGATTCGATTACTGGAAAATTATTGGTGGTTCGAGAATATAAGAATGGTTATGAATTCAAGCAGATTTTTCCCAATGAAAATAAGAATGAAAAGGATCCAAAGCCAATCTTAACGCGAAATGAGATTGGTATTTATCCTTATGAAGGAATAACTGAGAAAGATGTTGTTTATTTAAAAAGAACCTGGCGATTTATTTCAAGAATTGAATCGAGTCCAATTTTCAAGGACGATATTTTTTTCAATGCATTATTGGATGCTGTTGTTTCAGGGAAAATACAAGCATACGGTACTGCAGACGATGAATTCAGAACAAAGCTTGGCAAAGATGAGATCACTAGATTTTCAGATACTTTGAGAACAAAAATAATTGGCTATAAAATAAAGGAGGATTTTTTCTTTGATAGCAAGCGTAGGACTTCTGAAAAAAGAATTGTTGGAATTTGTCCGGTCATGCAATCTGCTTTTAATGAAAAGGATTCCGTGGATGTTTGTTGGTTTTATTTTCCTGAAATCAGAAATATCATGAATGCGATTAAAGTTGAATATTCCAATTGTTCGCTGAATGTAAAAACAATCGACGATTTATTTTTTTTCCATTGTTTTCCCAGTGTGATTTACAAGGAATCAAATGTGAAGGATTTGGAATTGAAAGATTATTTTGAAATGAATGATTTGCATTATCAAGAGAAACTTGCCAAAATGCAATTACAGATAGAAATTGAATTAATTGAAACGGAGCACGATCTTTGGATACAATTTTAAAATAATCCAGAATCTCTATTTTTAATTCTTTATTAAAGAATCCAATTCCGCATAATTTGTTTCTCTTGGAATAAAGTGTCTGAAATTTTTATTCGCATTCCGAATGAGTGTGACGGGAATATTTCCTTGCCAATTTTTATCCACCTTAGGAATCCATTCGTTGTCGTTTGTTTCATCTAGGAACAAAATTTCCGTTTTTATTTTTCGCTTGGCGATGAAAGGGATGAGTTTTGTGTTAATGTCTTTTTTGAAGTCCAAGGAAACGAGAATCACTTTCAGGTTTTTTACTGGTTTTGCAGAATCCAATTCAGTGAAATAATGTAATTCTCCAACGCATGGGCCGCACCAAGTTGCCCAAAAATTCACCACGAAAGTTGTATCGCCACCGTTATTCAAACGAGAAACAAGAGCATCTATTTTTGTGAATGGAACAGATTTGTCCGAAACAAAAGCGAGTAGGAGTGATGTGGAAATTAGAAAAAATATTTTCTTCATAGATCGAAGTTAAGGAAATGATTTACTGATTACTGATTACAGATTACAGATTACAGATTACAGATTACAGATTACAGAT